>JANPGC010000055.1:0-2768 GCA_031423755.1 Phyllobacteriaceae bacterium
GCCGCCGGAATGGTCTTGAAGGCAAGCGCCATCATGCCGGGGAAGATGATGACCAGCAGCATTCCGGCGGCGAAGGCGGGCAGGGCACGCCCTGGCAGAAGGGGACGACGGACAATCAGCAGGGCAACGACAGCGCCGACCGTGGCGATGGCGGCGCGGCCAAAGGTAATAAACCAAGGAGAATAGCTCTCGAGCGCAATGCGGGTGAATGGCGCTGACCCGGCAAAGATGATGACTGCCAACAGCCCGAGTGCAAACCCCGTCAAGTCGCGATGTCTGGACTGCATTGTGAATCACCCCTCGGCTTGACACCGTCATCCAGCGGCGGCGACAAATCCAGACAATTCCACGGCACAAATTCATCACTTTGACGAATGTATTGCTGTCTTGTTCCGCCTCGATTTTGAACCACGCTTTTGTTAGAAGCGGTTCATGTCGATTTGGTCCAACATCGGGGACATGCTGTCCCGCGTGACGAACGGCGCGGTTTCCTCGCTGATCGAGGCCGTGCGCTCGATTCTTGAGGGCGATCCGGCAACGCGGCGGCAGGTGGCGTTCTCGGTGGCAATGATTGCACTCTCTGCGAAGATGGCCAAGGCCGACGGCATCGTGACCTTCGACGAGATGCAGGCATTCCAGCAGATTTTTCACATTCCCGAAGGCGAGGAACGCAATGTTTCGCGGCTGTTTGACCTTGCCAAGCAGGATACGGCCGGCTTCGAAGCCTATGCAGGGCAGATCGAGAAGCTGTGCGGCTCGGGCGAGGGCAATTGTCCGGCGCTGGAGGACATTCTTGACGGGTTGTTCCATATCGCCAAGGCGGATGGTGCGTTTCACGAGAGCGAACTGGCGTTTCTTGAGGCAACAGCAGTCATTTTCAAGTTGGACGAGCGGCGCTATGGGACAATACTCGCGCGGCACGGGGCGGACGGCGAGGTTGACCCGTATGCGGTGCTCGGTTTGAAGCACGGCACCGGCATTGATGAGGCCCGCAAGGCGTGGCGCAAGCTTGTGCAGGAAAATCACCCGGATATTTTGACCGGTCGTGGCGTGCCGAAAGAATTCATTGCCATCGCCAATGAGCGCATCAAAGTGATCAACAGGGCTTGGACGCGGCTGCAGGCGGAGCTGGAGCCTGCATGAGCTTTGTGCGGGCCGATTACCGGAGCGCGCGCGTGCGGGCGTCGCCGAATTTTGGCGCGCGCAAGGATGGCAAGGCCGTCACGACCCTCATTTTGCATTACACCGGAATGATCAGCGGCAAGGGTGCCGAGGATTGGCTCTGCAACGCCGAGTCAGAAGTGTCTTCGCATTATCTGGTGCACGAGGATGGCGATATCGTGCAAATGGTGGCTGAAGCCGATCGGGCCTGGCATGCGGGCAAGAGCTTCTGGAAAGGCGAGACGGACCTGAACTCGGTGTCGATCGGCATCGAAATCGTCAATCCGGGGCACATTCTTGGGTACCGGCCGTTTCCCTCCAAACAGGTCAGTGCGGTGACGAGGCTGTGCCGAGGGATATTGCTGCGTCACGCCATCGCGCCATCCATGGTGCTGGCGCATTCGGACGTTGCGCCGGGGCGGAAAATTGACCCGGGCGAATTGTTTCCGTGGGGCAGGCTTGCAGCGAAGGGTATCGGGCATTTTGTGGAACCGGAGCCGATCAGTGGCGGGCGGTTTTTCACAACGGGAGATGAGGGCCAGCCGGTTGAGGCGCTGCAGGCGATGCTGGCGATGTATGGCTACGAGATGCCGGTGAGCGGGGTTTATGACGCGCAGACGGAGAAGATTGTCCGGGCGTTTCAGCGGCACTTCCGGCCGGAAAAGGTCGACGGTGTGGCGGATGTTTCGACAATCAAGACGCTGCATAGGTTGTTGCGGGCCATCCCACCGGCTTAAATTCAGCGAGCTGCCAAACAACCCTGTAACATTTGGTAACCCAAATTCATTTTGGTTGCCGTAATTTGCCCCGCTTGTCGTGATGTACGCAGACGACCGGAATACAGACCAGATCAATTCCGGATGTTCGCGATGCAGATATTGGCTTGGGCCTGTTGGCTTTAGACCTTTGCTGTCTCAAGCCAACCGTCGCTGTCACATTGATTGTCCAAGCGACCGAAGTTCAAAAGGTTACTCTCCCTATGATGTCCAGATTGTTTGCGGCGGTTCTCGCCGCTGTTGTCGCTTTGACTTTTTCTGCACCTGTGTCTGCCAGCCCTTATGACGCGATAATTTCCAAATATGCGCGAAGCTATGGCGTGCCGGTCAGTCTTGCCAAGGCTGTGGTGCAGATCGAGAGTGGCTTCCGCCCGAATACGCGCGGCAAGGCAGGTGAGATTGGCCTCATGCAAGTGAAACTTTCGACGGCGCGCGGGCTTGGCTACACCGGTTCAGCAAAGGCGCTGTACAATCCGGACACCAACATCCGCTATGGCATGAAATATCTGGCGATGGCGCACAAGATTGGCGGCAAAACGACGTGCGGCACGATCCTGCGCTACAATGCCGGGCATGGCGCCAAGCGGATGAATCCGACTTCTGCGCGGTATTGTTCCAAGGTGAAGCAGGTAATGAACCGGAGTGCATAATCTTTCCGTTTGCCTTTTGCCGCTGACCAAGGTTTAACCCCCGCGCCAGCAGGCCGGGCGGCCGCGCATGTCAAAAGCCGAAAGGCGGCATGTGAGGAAAGTCCGGGCTCCACGGAAAAACGGCGCCGGCTAACGGCCGGCGGGGGCGACCCCAGGGAAAGTGCCACAGAGAACAGACCGC
>JANPGC010000056.1:0-2123 GCA_031423755.1 Phyllobacteriaceae bacterium
CCAGCAGCAGATAGATGATGCGCTGGCTGACAAGAATGGTCTGCATCCCGCGCACCAGCTCGACAACAAACGCCGGATCGCAGCGGTCGAGGTCGTCGACGATGACCAGAACGGGATTGTGAATCCGCAGCATCAATGTCGCGAAATGCCTGCGCATCCGGTTCAATGGGTCGCCAGCGCCCAGCGAATAATTTTTGGCAGCGTCAGCCGTGCCGGGAATGAGATTGTTGGCAAAGGCCGAAACCAGTTTCCAAACCGCGGCGCCGCCGCCGAGCAGCAAGACAATGAGACTCGACATCAGCGGGCTCCCGGTATCGCTCGCCGCCTGCCCGGCGACCTTGTTTCCGCTCATGTCAAGCGAGATCAACCCGAAATGGAGAAGCACGAGCAGAAGCCCGATGGTGGTCGCGGCAATCGCGACATTTGCAATGAATCCGGGGGTAAACAGCCTCCAGACCCTCTCGGTCAGCCAGAAACTCGAACGGGCGATCCATCCGAGTTGCGCCGGACGGAAGGCAAATTCGGCCGTCGGCTCTTTAAGCCCGCTTTCGCGCTGCAAATTTTGACTGCCAGTGCTTTGCCTGACGCAACTGTGCCTTATCGTCTCATAAAACACCCACCAGGGTGGCGAGACGTGCTGGTGCTGCCAGGCATTGAACCGCACGATGTGCCATGGCCGCCGGAATTCCTCGCGCCACCATTTTTCATCGCCAAGCGGCAAGTCCCGCAACCATGCCGGCAATGGCCCGTCGATAACGTAGGGATTTAGGATTTGAGCCAGATATTCGGCAAACGTCGATTTGCCCCCGCCCCACGGCGCGTCAATGTGCACCACAAATCCGGGTGACGAGGCGGGTTGCTTGTTCTTGAACAACCCGGTCCACCAAGCGCTGTCAAACGGCTTGCGGACCCGATTCACGGCCGGATTCATCTGGTCCCAGACCTCATTCAGCCGTCCCGCAAGCGCATAGGCGATATCAGCCCGCTCGAGATGATCCTCAGCGCCGTCAACTGCGTCGGAGAGAGGTTCGAGATCGGAGCGCTTCTTTTCATCCTGGACCTCGGTCCGGCCTTCGGGCGTTCCGTCTGGAGGCGGTGGCGACGTGGCGCCCGACGCCTCGAGAACTGCATCATCCAAGACTGCTTCAGCGGCACCTTTGACCGCGCGCTTGGAAGATTTCGGCTGAGACTTGTTCGAAGCGGTCTGCGTGGCCGTTGCATCCGCAGACTTCTCGGCACGCCGCGATACTTTTTGGATGGAATCATCTGCGTCAGACCCCGCTCCTGCATCCCGTAACCAGTCGGCAATCTCGCTGTTGACGACGGCAGGGTGGCGGCTCCAAAAATCCGCCCGATTATCGCCTTTGGTGATACGGTCTAAAACTCTTCGCCTTTGCTTGGTTGAATTCAGACCCCAAGATGCTCGGCCTTCGACGCGCGAGACATACCAATCCTTCCAGAGCTGCCAATTGCCCCCAACTTCTCCGTCTGGCAGCACTGTTTTGTCCATCAACTGCAAAAGGTTGGCAAGGAGACCGTAGGCAGATACCCATCGTTCGGGCACGGATTGGCCCCAAAGCGGCACGTTGATTAACGGCCTGATATCGGCATCCGCAAGAATGAATTGCACATCAGCTCTGATGGCATCCCAGAAGGCCGAACCCTCATCTGTGCCTTCAGCAACAAAATTCATGCTTGCAGTGTGGACTGCCTGAACAGCGAGCCGAAGGGCCCCCTGAGATTCAGTTGATGCACTACGGGCTATCAGAGACGCCGCAGTTGCAACTCTGCTCGCTGGGCCTTGCAAGCCATCTGCGTCTCCAGCCAAAGTTGAACCCACGGATTCACAGGCTGATCTATTTACATCGGACGGATACTTTATTGCCGTTCGGGAGAGAAACAGGCCGCTGAAGAGGCTCAGCACCGTGGGCCAAAACGCTACATCGGTGTACTGTTCTGGATTTTCGACAACAAAATACGGCAACGCCCTTGCGACCGCCCTCCAACTGATCGACTGTGTGGTGGCGGTGCGAGACAATTCCGGAAGCGAATCCAGCCATTCCTGAAGCTGACCCGCCTGCGAAATTGTAGAACCTATGTCCTCATTCTTGACGACCATATCC
>JANPGC010000057.1:0-2545 GCA_031423755.1 Phyllobacteriaceae bacterium
GCGTCAAGCGCTTGGGCGCAGGCGGGCATTGCGGCGGCCATCGGCAAGGGCGACACTTTCGAAAAGCATCTGGCCGACACGATCACCGCCGGGGCAGGCATCGTGGACGAAAAGATCGCAAGCCTGATGGTGCGGCAGGCCCCAGACCGGATATTCGATCTGCTGGCTTACGGTGTGCCGTTCGACAAGGATTTGGAAGGCAAACTGGTCCAGTCGCGCGAGGCGGCGCATTCCGAGAATCGCGTCGTGCGCGTGCGCGGTGACATGGCCGGCAAAGCGATCATGGAGGCGCTAATCGCCGCCGTGCGCAAGACACTGTCCATCCGCGTGCTGGAAAGCTTTGTTGTCGAAGAGCTGATCTCTGATGGCCGGTACGTCTCCGGTGTCATTGCCCGTGCTGATGGCGGACGCTCGAAAAAGCGTGTGCAGTTTCCTGCCCGTGCAGTCGTTCTCGCGTCAGGCGGCGTCGGACATCTCTTCGCGGTGACCACCAATCCGTCCGAAGCGCGCGGCGGCGGCTGCGGCATGGCGGCCAAAGCCGGTGCGACGATTGCAGACCCTGAGTTCGTGCAATTTCACCCGACCGCGATAAACGTCGGACGCGACCCGGCGCCCCTCGCCACAGAAGCGCTGCGCGGCGAGGGCGCGCATCTGATCAACAAGGCGGGTGAGCGTTTCATGCTGCCGATTCACAAGGATGCGGAACTCGCGCCTCGAGACATTGTCGCGCGCGGCATTTTCGCTGAAGTTCAGGCGGGGCGCGGTGCCTATTTGGACTGCACCAAGACCGTCGGCGCACATTTTGCCGAAGAGTTCCCGACCGTTTACGGCTATTGTCGCGAGGCGGGGATCGACCCGGTCGTGGACCCTATCCCGGTCATTCCGGCGGTGCACTACCACATGGGCGGCGTACTGACGGACGCCGACGGGCGCACATCGCTCGATGGTCTGTGGGCCGCAGGCGAAGTGACCTCCACCGGCGCGCATGGCGCAAACCGGCTGGCGTCCAACTCGCTGCTGGAAGCGGTAGTCTTCGCTGCGCGCATTGCCGCAAACATCCAGGGCCTGCTGCCACCGCCCAAGCTCTACCCTTGGCCGGAAGGCGCGGGCGTGAAGGATGATGAAGGCGCAGAACCGGATACGAGTGTGATGACAAAGTTGCGCAAGCTGATGTCCGCCGAGGTTGGCGTCATCCGCAATGGCGATGGGCTAAAGAAGGCGATCAAGACGATTGTCGAGATCGAGCGCAAGAACAAGCAGATCCCATTCGGCAACATGCTGGCCGCAGCCAAACTGATGGCAACCTCGGCCTACAAGCGCGAAGAAAGCCGCGGCGGCCACTACCGCTCGGATTTCCCTGAGCAAGTGGACGCTTGGAAACACCGCACCTTCACCACCATGGCCGAAGCCAACGCCTTCGCCGCCGAAATCGCCGAAAGCTGAAGAGATGAAAGCCTATCCGCCAAGCCTGCCGCAATTGCTGGTCGACGAGGCGGTGAAAGCCGCGCTGCTGGAAGATTTCGGTCGGGCAGGTGACATCACCTCTGCCGCAACCATTTTGCCGGATGCGCGCGCCGTCGCGATCCTCTCCACCCGCGAGAACGGCGTGCTGGTAGGCATTGATTTCGTCCGCTCGGCTTTCCGCCTGACCGACCCGTCGATCACCGTCGAGATGTTCAAGGCCGATGGCGACGGGTTGAAAGCAGGCGACAAAATCTGCCGCGTTGAAGGCCCGGCCCGTTCGGTTCTGTCTGGCGAGCGCGTCGGGCTGAATTTCATGATGCATCTCTCCGGCATCGCCACTTACACTTCGGTCTTCGCCGCCGAAATCGCCCACACAAAAGCGCGCGTCACCTGCACCCGCAAGACATTGCCGGGGCTGCGCGCCTTCGCCAAACACGCCGTGCGCCTTGGCGGCGGCTCGGTGCACCGCTACGGGTTGGACGACGCGATCCTCATCAAGGACAACCACATTGCTGTTTGTGGGGGCGTTAAGGAAGCCATTCGCGCGGGCAAGGCCTATGCCGGGCACCTCGTCAAAGTCGAATGCGAAGTCACAACGCTCGAGCAGTTGAAAGAGGCACTGGCCGAGCGGCCGGATGTGATTCTCCTCGACAATATGTCGCCGGAGCTGCTTGAAAAGGCAGTGAAAATCAACGAGGCGCAAGGCGACCGCAAAGTTGTCCTCGAAGCGTCAGGCGGCATCTCGCTGAAGACTATCCGCGCCGTGGCCGAAACGGGCGTGGATTTTATCTCGACGTCCAAGATCACCATGGCGGCGCCAACACTGGATGTCGGCCTGGATGTCGAGGTGAGATAACCGGATGGTGTCGCTGTTTGTCCCCCTCATCTGCCTGTCGGCATCTTCTCCCCGCTGGAGAAGCGGGGAGAAGACGGCTTATCGCCGACCCCCGAAGATAAGCCGTCTTCTCCCCGCATCTCCAGCGGGGAGAAGATGCCGACAGGCAGATGAGGGGGACAAACAGCGACACCAACCGGTTATCTCACCTCGACATCCAGGCCGACATCCAGTGTTGGCGCCGCC
>JANPGC010000058.1:0-25711 GCA_031423755.1 Phyllobacteriaceae bacterium
CACAAGACTGAGGCCGGCGCCGTTCGGCTTGGCCTGGCCTCGCTCGACGGTCAGGCTGAAATGCCGGGCGCGAGCGGCTATCTGGCTGAGGAGATGGTTACCGGCGCAGTTGCGGAAGTGCTGATCGGCTTGAGGCGCGACCCGGTGTATGGCGTGACGCTGACCATCGGCATGGGCGGCGTGACGGCGGAGTTGCTTGGCGACACGGTGACGCTGGTGCTGCCTGCATCTGAAGCCGATATTCTGTCAGCCATGAAAGCCTTGCGGCTCTGGCCGCTGCTCGACGGCTATCGCGGAAGAGCAAAGCCGGATGTCGCATCTGTTGCCGCACTGGCTGCAAAGCTTGGCGCGTTGATGCTGGCAGATGATACGCTGGAAGAGATCGAGATCAATCCGGTAATGGTGACAGTGGACCGGGCGGTGGCGGTGGATGCGCTGATAAGGGTGGCGCGTTAGTCCTTCCCTTCTTCCCGCCGCTTGCGAGGAGAAGGTGGCCCGAAGGGTAGGATGAGGGGCCGCGCCGAGGGTTGGAGATTGGCTCAGAATATATGAGCAGTTGGAGCAGAGATGATGAGATTTGCCATATGGTTCAATAAGATGGGTAATTTTATGATGCCAATTGCGGTCGCTCGGCGCTGCCCCTCATCCGCCCGTTGGGCACCTTCTCCCCGCAACCGGCGGGGACAAGGGGATAATCGCCGAAGGAATGGAGCGCGTCATGTCTGAAGTCATCACCACCCGCCGCGAGGGCGGCATTCTTGAGGTCACGCTTGACCGGCCGAAGGCCAACGCGATCGACTTGAAAACCTCGCGCCTGATGGGCGAGACGTTCAAGGCCTTCCGCGATGATCCGGCGCTAAGGGTCGCCATTGTGCAGACGGCGGGCGACAAGTTTTTCTGCGCCGGCTGGGATTTGAAGGCGGCGGCTTCCGGCGATGCGGTGGATGGCGATTATGGTGTTGGCGGTTTTGCAGGGTTGCAGGAACTGCGCGACATGAACAAGCCAGTCATCTGCGCGGTGAACGGCATGGCGGTGGGCGGCGGGTTTGAGCTGGCGCTGTCTTGCGACATGATCCTGGCTTCGGCGCACTCATCGTTCGCCCTGCCGGAAATCCGCGCCGGGACGCTGGCCGATGCCGCGACGATCAAGCTGCCGAAGCGCATTCCCTATCATGTGGCGATGGATTTGCTTTTCACCGGCCGCTGGATGGATGTTGAAGAGGCGCACCGGTGGGGGCTGGTGAACGAGATTTTGCCGGACAATGAGAAGCTGATGGAGCGCGTCTGGGCGCTCGCAAGGCTGCTCGAAAGCGGCCCGCCGCTGGTGTTTGCGGCAATCAAGGAAGTCGCCCGGGCTGCCGAGGGAATGGACTATCAAACTGCGATGAACAAAGTGACGAAGCGCCAGTTCCCGACCGTCGATGCGCTCTATGGTTCCGAAGACAATCTCGAAGGGTTCAAAGCCTTCGCTGAAAAGCGCGACCCGGCCTGGAAGGGCAAGTGACAAAAACCGCTGCTGGGCGCGCCGGGCTGCACGCGGACCGCAAATGGTATGCGGTTGCCGTGCTGATGCTCGGGATTGGGTTTGGCAATGTGCAGGATGCATTTCTCAAGCAGCTAAGCGGCTCCTATCCGTTTCACGAAATGCAGACACTGCGCACCGGCGTCGGGCTGGTGATGATCACGCTGTTTCTTTTCTGGCGCTATGGACGTTCGGCATTGAAGGGGACAATGTCGCCGGTGCTGATTATGCGCGGCCTGTTTCTCGGGCTCGGCAGCACCTGCTTTTATCTCGGGCTGGCGGCGATGAGCCTTGCGGATGCGGTGTCGCTCTATTTCGCGCTGCCTTTGATCACCGTGGTGCTGTCAGGGCTGGTGCTGCAGGAACGGGTTCCTGCCGCGCGGTGGATTGCAACAGCAATGGGATTTGTCGGCGTTGCCGTGATGCTGCGGCCAACATCGGCGCTGTTTGACTGGGCCTCGTTTTTGCCGCTGACAGCCTCGCTGTTCTACGCGCTTGGCAATCTGCTTACCCGCAAAGTTGACCGGGCCCTGCCGCCTATGGTGACTGCGTTTTATGCGGCGCTGAGTTTTCTGGCGGTCGCCGGTATGTTGGCGCTGGTGTTTGGCACGGGTGCTTTTGCGACTGACATTCATCCGAGCGTGGCGTTTCTGACGCGCGGCTGGGTGATGCCGACTTTGCATGACGGGCTTGTAATCGGGCTTGTCGGCTTGATGACATTCACCGGGTTTTACGCCTATGCCGAAGCATATCGCCTCGCGCCGCCAAGTTTTGTCGCGCCGTTTGAATATTCGGCGCTGGTCTGGGCCATCGGGCTCGGCTTCGTGTTTTTCGGTGATCTGCCGACGCGCCAGATGCTCGCCGGCAGCGTGATCATTATCGGAGCAGGGCTGTTCCTGAGCTGGCAAGAGCGGCGTGCTGTTCAACCTTGATTTTGATGCTCCAAGCGCCGGTTACCGCGACTTCAAGACATCACTCACGCGTGCACCGGGTATCTTTGTCCCGAGCTTTGGAGGCGACTTCAACGCTGGTGGGGCGCAAACTTCACATGAGCACGGCCCGTCCTGCGGGCAGTTAATATGATTGCCGTTGACAGTCAGGTCGACACTGCCATTGTCGCGAACGTTGTAACTGCATTTCGGGTTCTTATCGCACAGCCGGATTGCTTCACGCGCGGTTGTCGCCTGCGCTGGTTGCGGCAAGCCCATAACGCCCAGCGCAGCAAGGTATAGTGCTGCGTATATTGCGAGTTTGTGCTTCATATTTGCCTCCAATGTTGTCATCAGGCCTTCGGGATCATCGGGTTTGCGGCTTCAGTATGCCTTTGAGACTTCGGGGCGGCTTTGTGCCTTTGATTCTTGGCGTCGAGCCTTCACATTTGCCATCGTTCTTGCAAATAACTCCGCAAAGGCCGCCGTTGCCGTCGCAATTTTCCTTGATGCAGCCATACCCATCGAGGTTGGAGTAGTAGTTGCCACCGCTGCTGGCGCAGGTCGATTTTATTTCGCTGCGCCCGTGTGTCCCATTGATGGCGACATTGGCTGCGGATGCTGCGCTGATGCAGCCGGCAAAAAGGAAGGCTGCCATAAAAAGCCTTGCGAACAGGTGCATGCTCTTTCTCCTGTTTTCAGAGTTTGAATGGCAATCAAACATTTGTGCGGCTCAACCGCATCCCCCGCGCGGGTGACAGGAGAAAGAATATTCAGACCGCGCAAGCGTGCGCGCATTGTGCGGGAACGGTGACGGTGGCAGTCTTTTGATGCCTCCGGTTTGCCAGTGGCTTCGTGCTGATCCACAATGACTCCCGCAGCGTATCGTGATCAAAAGGGAATTGACATGCTGACGGAAAAACTCGCCTGGGCGCTGATGTTTCTGGGGTTTATCACCTCGACAGCCTCGCAGATCATCATCAAGGCGCGTCTTGATCCGGTGACGGCTTCTGGCGGTTCCTACCGGCAGCTCATCGCCGACCCGCTGATGTGGCTGGCTCTCGCGCTGATCCTGTCGTTTGTGGTTTGCTGGTATACGGCGCTGACCAAAATCCCGCTGTCGGTGATGATGGCGTGGTCTGCGGTCGTGCTGCCGCTGACTGCCGTTGGCGCGTGGATGTTTCTTGGCGAGCCGCTGGGTGTGGGCAAGCTGGTGTCCATCGGCGTGATCGCTGCAGGCGTTGCGGCGCTGTCGGTGTTTTGATCAGCCGTAGATCACCGTCAATTCGTCAAACACGGCATCTGTTCCGGTGATCAGGTGATTGCCATTGCGCAATCCGTCGTTGGCGAGGAAATCACTGACCTTCAGGCCTGCCGCTTCGATGACGGCGATGGCGCCGAGGCAGTCCCATGAGTTGATGTGCGGCTCCATGTAACCAAGCAAGCGGCCTGCGGCGACGTAAGCCAGCTGCAACGCGCCGGACCCTTCACGCGAGAACATGCCGCCGGCGCGGATGAAGCGTTCAAAGCGGGGCAGAAAGTCTTCCGGCTTGACGCGCGGCGAATAGCCGATTGCGGTGATGCCTTCGCGCAGCGATTTGCCCGGGTGGCGCTCGACGGGATTGCCGTTGAGCAGTGCGGGATGGCCCGCACCGCCGGTGAACAACTCGTCTCGCGCAGGAGCGTAAACCATGCCGAACTGAAGTTTGCCGTGCATCATGAAGGCAATCGAGACACACCAGCTCGACATGCCGGAGATGAATGGCTGGGTGCCGTCTATGGGATCCACCACCCATATGCCCTGTCCTTCGGCAAAATCCGTGATGCCGGTTTCTTCACCGAGAAACGCGTCCTGCGGCCAAGAGGCGGCGAGGCGCGACTTTATCAACAGTTCGGTGTTGAGGTCCGCCTCGCTGGCCATGTCCTGCAGGCCCTTGCTCTTGATTGTGAGCGTGTTGCGGCTTTTGAAATAGCTGTAAGCCAGATCGCCAGCGTCCTTGATGAGCGCCAAGGCAAACTCATAGCGGTCGGTCAGCGTCTTGTCGGTCATGCCATTTCCTTCAATTGCTTTCTTTCCACAGCCATGCCGCGCCGCGCACGCCGGAGGCGTCGCCGTGGACATTGCGGCGGATCGGGGTGTGGAAGACGGTGGAGAATGTCTTCTTGGCCAATGCCGGGGGCAGGTCGGCGTAAAGTTCGTCGACATTGGACATGCCGCCGCCCATGACCAGCACGTCGGGGTCAAGGCTGTTGACGACTGTCGCCAAGCCACGCGCGACACGGTCGATGTAGCGGTCCCAGATGAGGCCTGCCAGATGATCGCCGCCGCGCTTCAGTTCGATGATCTCGCGGGCCTTCAGCTCCACCTGTTTGTGGGCGAAATATTCGGCCTCGAAGGCGCGGCCTGAGACCCATGTCTCCATGCAGCCGTGGCGGCCGCAGTAGCAGGCCTTGCCGGGGATTTCGGATGTGTTGGGGAAGGGCAGCGGATTGTGTCCCCACTCGCCGCCGCTGTTGTTCGGGCCATGATGCGCCCTGCCGCCGACGGCGATGCCAGCACCGGCACCTGAGCCGAGGATGACCGCGAATACGACGTTGCAGCCCTTGCCCGCCCCATCGACGGCCTCTGAGGCGGCGAAGCAGTCAGCATCGTTTTCAACGCGCAAAGGCCGTTGGATGATGTCGTGCAAATCTTTCTCGACCGGCTTGCCGAGGAGCCAGGTCGAGCTTGCACCCTTGCCGAGGCGGCTGACGGGTTCAAGCGAGCCGGGGATGCCGATGCCGACAGTGCCCTGCTGCCCGGTCTGGGACTCCAGCCTGTCGATCATCTCCTTGATCTTGGCGATGCAGCCGAAATAATCGTGGCGGGGCGTGTCTTCGCGCAGGCGCAAAAGCTCGCGTCCGTCCGGCTCCATGGCGATGCCCTCGATCTTGGTGCCGCCCCAGTCAATCCCGATCAGCATCGCCGCAATTCTCTCCGAATGGCCATTTGATGAACATTGCCCTGCCATCTCAATGCAATTCAACCCGCTTTTGCCAAAGTGGCAGAAGCACGCAAACGGCAGACCTCAAACTGCCCGGCAAAACCAGTTTGACGCTTATCACAGGGCCGGTGAATTTTTCTTGATGACGGCGTCAGAGTTGGCCAGAAGTTTTTGCACTGCGGTGCGTGCAGCAGCGGGTCTGCGCAGCCTGATGGCGCGCTCAATGTTGTTGTGCAGGTCCTGCGCGTAGTGGAGGTCGTGCGCGGTGCGCGTGATGAACACAAAAAGATTGTTGAGCGCTGAGGCGATGGTCGCGCCAAGCGGAACCAGCAGCTCATTGTTGGTAGCCTTGAGAATGGCCATGTGAAAACGGACGTCCGCCTGCGTGCGCTCTGACAGTGTCGGCGCTGTGGCCATGTCCTTGCAGGATTTTGAAATCTCGGCCATCTGCTCGTCGGTGTGAAAAGTCGCGGCCAGTGCGGCTGCCTCTGGCTCAATCACATAGCGGAATTGCTGCAAAGACTTTTGAAAACCAGCCCTGTCCGGCGACCTTGAATACCAGGACAGCACGTCGTGATCGAGCAGGCTCCAATGTTCCTTGGGTTCAACGCGGCTGCCGATCTTGGGACGTGAAACCACAAGATTCTTCGCCATCAATATCTTGATCGCCTCGCGAACAGCCGAGCGGCTGGCGCCGAAATCCTTGGCCCACTTGGCTTCGTTGGGCAAAATGGAGCCCGATTTGTATTCGCCGCAAACAATGCTTTTGCCGATGGCTTCGGCGATTGACGAGTGGATGTTGCCGCGTGCGCGCAACACCAGAGCAGGCGCCGTCTGTGTCTGTGGGGCCAACATGGTTTCAGGCGTTGCGCTGGAGCTTTGCCCGACGTCTTTGCTTTTTGTTGCCATGCCCTCGAATCCTGCGGAACTCCTATTCCTGTATCTCGCGGTTTGCGCGCACTCTGTCAAAGGCCACTGCAAGAATGATGAAGCACCCGACAAACGCGCCTTGCCAAAAGCTGCTGATACCAAGCAATGTCAGGCTGTTGCGGATGATTTCTATCAAGGCGGCGCCGACGACCGCGCCGAATATTGTGCCGCTTCCGCCCATCAGATTGGCGCCGCCGATCACCGTCGCGGCGATGACGCTCAGTTCCATGGATTGGCCGAGATTGGTGGTAACGCCGCCGAGCCAGCCTGCTTCCAACACGCCCGCAACGCCTGCGGTAAACGACGAGAACATGTAGACCGTAACTTTGAGGCGCCGGACCGGCACACCTGTCAGGACGGCGGCGCGTTCATTGCTGCCGATGGCAAACACCCGTGTGCCCCATCGGGTCCATTTGAGCGCAAGGCCGGTGGCAATTGCCATCAAAACCAGAATGATCACCGGATTGGCAATGCCGAAAGACGAGCCGCCGCCCAGTGCAAACAGATTTTTCTCATCGGGACCGAACTGGTAGATCATCCGGTTGTTCGACAGAACCATCGCCGCACTGCGCGCCACTGAAAGCATGCCAAGAGTCGCCACAAATGGCGGAATGCGGACATAGGCGATCAGGTAGCCGTTGATTGCGCCAACCAACAGCGACGCCAGCAGCGCCGCGCCTGCACCAAGGAACAGACCGTAACCGGCATTCATTGCAATGGCCAACACCATGGCCGAAATGCAGAGCGTTGATCCGACCGACAGATCAATACCGCCTGAAATGATGACAACGGTCATGCCAAGCGCAATGATGGCGACAAAAGCGAAGTTGCGGGTCACGTTGAACAGGTTCTGCGGTGTCGCGAATGTATCTGTCAGCATAATCATGGCAATGCAGGCGAAAACTGCAGCGAGAAAAACCCAGAACGCCGGGCGCGCCAAAAGCCATGTGCGCACACTGAACGTTTGGTGATTTATGGCTTCGTCAAGCGAGGTGGTCATGTGCGTTCCGTTGTCGTTGCATCTGGGGTCAGGCGAATTCGATGGCGCCGGTGATCAGCCCGGTGATTTCCTGCGGCGAGGTTGACGCCACCGGTTTGTCGGCAACCTTGCGGCCTCGCCGCAGCACCGCAATACGGTCAGCGACGGAGAAGACGTCCGGCATGCGGTGGCTGATCAGTACCACTGCAAGATTCTGCCGCTTGAGTTCGCGGATGAGGTTCAGAACCTCGGCGACCTGGCGTACGGAAATGGCGGCTGTGGGCTCGTCCATCAGGACAATGCGTGGTTTGGACAGCCTTGTCCGTGCAATGGCCACCGCCTGCCGCTGGCCGCCTGACATGACGCGCACAAGATCCCGGGCCCGCGTTTCACTCTTGAGTTCCTTGAAAAGCTCGGACGCTTTGGCGTTCATGGCTGCGTAGTCCATAATTCTGAAGGGGCCGAAACCCTTGGTCAACTCACGGCCGAGAAAGACATTCACCGAGGCTGAGAGATTGTCGCACAGCGCCAGATCCTGATAGACGATCTCAACGCCGTTGCTGCGCGCGTCCAATGGCCGGTGAAAGGATACTTCCTTTCCGGCGATGCGCATCGTCCCCTTGGACGGCTTGAAATTTCCGGCGATTATTTTGACCAGCGTGGATTTCCCGGCGCCGTTGTCACCCATCAGTCCCAAAACTTCCCCGGCATTTATAACGAGCGAGACATCGTCAAGCGCCTGGATCGCGCCGAAGTTTTTCGAGATTCCTTCAAGCTGCAGGACTTCCATTGCGCCACCCGTTTCGAGACCGTCCATTTCTAAACTGGGCAAAAATCAATGTCCACTGATTTGCACGGTAATTTATACTATTTGTCAGACAAATAAGTTGACGGTCGAGTTCGGGTCGGGTTTAATATTTCCGCGATCAGTCAAGAGACCCGTGCGGTCCGGCAGACATGGGAGGTTTGCCAAGCGGAAAGCACCGGTGTTCGCATGCACCCTCAACCGACAGAGAATTTTGGGAGAATGAGATGATTAAGAAGATTGCAATTGGGCTCTTCAGCTCAGCCGCGGCACTTGTCATGGCCGGTCATGCGTTTGCCGCTGACAAGATACTGGCCGTGGTGGTCAAGGGACTGGACAATCCGTTTTTCGAGCAAATCCATCTGGGTTGTGAAAAATGGAACACGGAGAATGCCGGCAAGGGCTACACTTGCCTTTACACCGGCCCTGCATCGAGCGCTGATGAGGCGGGAGAGATCCAGATCGTTGATGATCTGCTCACCAAGCCTGATGTCGTGGCAATTGCCATCTCACCATCGAATGCGCCGCTGATGGCAAAGCTGCTGAAGGAGCGTGCTCCGAAAATCCCGATCATGACCATTGATGCCGATCTTGGCAAAGATGATGCAGCGCTGCGCAAGACCTACCTTGGCACCGACAACTACCTGATGGGCGTCAAGTTTGCCGGTCATCTTCAGCAGTTGAAGCCAAGCGGCGGCACCATATGCCTTCAGCTCGGCAATGTGGCGGCTGACAACATCAACGCCCGCGCGGCGGGAACGCGCGATACGCTCGCCGGCGCCAAGGGCGTGGAAATGCTGACGGGTCAAAACGGCTGGACGGAGATCGCCGGTTGCCCGCTCTTCACCAATGACCAGGCTGACCTTGCCAACCAGCAGATGGCAGACACGTTCACTGCCAACCCTGATCTGGATGCGTTCGTTCTGGAAGGCGGCTGGGCGCAGTTTGCCCCGCAGGCCTACGCGCAGGTGACCGATCAGGTGAAGGACAAGATGGCGTCCAAGAAGCTGGTGATTGTCGCCGGTGACACGCTGCCGCCTCAGATGGAAGCGTTGAAGGCCGGGCGCAGCCACGTGCAAGTCGGTCAGCGCCCGTTTGAGATGGGCTATCGCGCGCCTGCCGTGATGCTTGACCTTCTGGCTGGAAAAGCCGTCGACCCGGTCATCTACACCGGACTTGATGAGTGCACCCAGGAAACCGTCGATACCTGTATCGGCAAATAGCGCCATCCGGCGGCCGTATTTTCGCGGCCCGTCACGTTTGGCGAGGGGTTTAGAGCAGGCTTCTCCCGCTGCGGTCCCTTGCCAAGCGTCGATGGTGGTGTCTTGCTCAGAACCCATGTGCGCGATTGGTGCGATGTTGCGATTGCGCTGCTACAGTTCAGGCAGCCAGACGGACATGGCGCCTGCTTCACGGTTGCTCCAAAGATAGTAGGGCACTGCCGTCAGTTTGGCGGCGACGGATGTGGCTGGTTTGCCGCGATAAATTTCGCCATTCCAATCGCTGGATTTGGCGGCCCTGCCATTTGCCGAAAGCACGACGATGCCGTCGAAAAGATCACGCCGGTGAACCGCCTTTACAGGCGTATCACGCGGCAGCCTCAGCGACGGGATCGGCTGGGACGGATTGTCGGTCTGTTCGAGGCAGTAGATGAGCGGGCCACGGCGCAGAGCAACACGTCCTGCATCCATGCGCACCTCCGGACGCGCATAAATGCGCTCCGGCGGCATGGGCAGCAGCAGCCTGATCCGGTCTCCCGGCTGCCAGACACGGCTGATGGTGACGTAGCCCGCCGTGAAGTTGTCTTTCACGGAAACCGGGCGGGCGTTGACCCAGAGTTTCGAGCCGTTTGCCCAGCCGGGAATTCGCAGTTTAACAGCGAATTCCTGCGCGGATTCCGGCGTGACTTCAAACCGGATGTCACCCGACCAAGGGTAGTTGCTTTGCTCCCGAATGACAACTTTCCGGCCCGCCACGGCCGCAGAGATTTTGGTGCCGCCATAAAGGTGGATTGCGATCGCGTTGTCGCCGGTTGAGCAGAAATAGCCACCAACGCTGGCGACAAGCCGTGACACGTTCATTGTGCAGCACGGGCAGGGGTGCCAGACCCATCTGCGGCGGCTTCCATCGCTCTCCAGCGGGTTTTCGTAGAAGTAATTCTCGCCGTCGCGCGACAGTCCGGCAAGAGATCCGTTGAACAGGCTTTGTTCGAGCACATCGGCATATTTGCCGTCCAGATCAAGATGCAGCATGCGCTGTGCCCAGAAGATCAGCGCCACCGAAGCGCAGGTCTCGGCGTAGGCGGTGTCATTTGGAAGATCGAAATCGGACGTGAAGCCTTCATTGTGCGCCGATGATCCAAGGCCCGCCGTCACGTAGAGCTTGGTGGATGTCACATCGCGCCACAGTCTTTCGCATGTCTCCTGCAGTTCATCATCGCCAGTCTCGGCAGCAATGTCAGCCATTGCGGCATACATGTACATAGCCCGCACCGCGTGTCCGACCACCTTCTTTTGCTGGCGCACCGGCGTATGGGATTGGTTGTACTCGTAGGATTTGGCCCAAAAATCCTTTGGATCATCTCCCCTTGCGGCGGCTTCCTCATCAAAATAGTGGGGCAGGTTGCCGCGTTGATTGATGAAGTAGACCGCCAGATCGAGATGCTTCCGATCCTTGGTTTCACGATAAAGCTTCATCAGTGCCAGTTCGATTTCCTGATGCCCGCAATAGCCCTTTTTCTGGCCGGGGCCCGGGCCGAATACGGTGGCGATATGATCGACGTAGCGCAGCATAACGTCGAGGATTTTGCGTTTGCCGGTAGCTTGGGCGTAGGCGAGGGCGCCTTCCAGCATGTGGCCTGCGCAATATAGTTCGTGATTGTCACGCAGATTGGTCCAGCGCTTTTCCGGCTCGCGTTCGATGTACCAAAAATTCAGATAGCCGTCAGGCAACTGGCCTTGCTCCATGAGCTCGCCGATATGGTCGACTTTTGCTTCAATGTCAGGGTCGCGCCGGTGCATGAGCGCATACCCTGCCGCTTCAATCCATTTGCCGACATCGGAGTCCCAGAAGATCTCCGTTGAGAAGTCGTGCCGGTTAAGAGGGATGCGCAGCGGCGGCACTGGCTTGGGCAAAGTCAGCGAGTTCACGATGCCATGCGCCTCCATCTGGCGGTATTGGCTCGGCACGGTGCGCGACAGAACAGTTTCCAGGCGTTCCTTCCAGAAGGCCCCTTCGATGGTCACGTCGGTGAAATTGACGGGTACGTATTTTCGCATGGTCTTGTCCTTCTCGATCGCGCTCGCGGTATTTATGAGTTTCTGGCAACGCGGGCGTCGAAATCATCTCCTGGCAGCGGTGATTATCCCTTCGGCTGCGCGGCCCGCTTGCGGTATTCGGCAAATTGCGTGTCAGCCAAGACGCCAATCAGGATCACCGAACCCATGACGGCAAAGTTGAGTGAGCTGGGGATGCCGAGCAAGTTGACGAGGTTTTGCAGAACCTGAAGCAACACCGCGCCCAGCACGACGCCGAGTATCGAGCCTTCGCCGCCACGGAGCGAGAAGCCGCCGAGCACTGCTGCTGCGATCGCATAGAGCTCATAAAAATTGCCATGCGAGGACGGAGAGATCGAGCGCGTGTACATGGCAAAGAAGATGGCGGATATGGCGGTGAGCAGGCCGCAGATGATATAGGCGGCGATGATTACCTTGTCTGTCTTGATGCCGGAATACCGAGCGGCCTCTTCATTCTTGCCGACCGCAAACAAGTGGCGGCCGAACACTGACAGGTGCAGCACCACCCACATGACGGCTGCGATGATCAGCATGGCAAGGAATGAATGCGGCACGCCGTGAAACCTTCCAGTCGTAATCCATTCGAGCGCCGGAAAGCTTTCGCCAAATCCAAAGCCCGCGGTGCCGTCGGCGGTGTAAAAGCGCGCTGCGCCGCGGTAGATCAGCAGGCCGCAGAGCGTGGCGATGAATGGCTGCAGGTGCAGCTTCGTGATCAGCAACGCATGGGCAAGTCCGATCAGCATACCGAGCGCCAGCATCAGCATCACGGCCAGCGGCGAGGGGACGCCCAAATTGACGATCATGTCGACGAACAGAACGCCAATCAGTGCGATCACAGAACCGACGGACAGTTCGATGCCGCCGGTGATGATCACAAGGGCTTGGCCAATGGCGAAAATGCCGAATAAGCCGACAAGGTTTGCCGTGTTGCCAAGATTGATCGGCGAAAGAAACAGCGGGTTGATGACCGCCACCACGGTTCCGACCAGCAGAATGAGAATGAGAAGGCCGAGGTCTTTCTTGATCATGATGCGTTCAATTCATTCCGTTGCCCACTGCAAGTCCAAGCACATTGCGTTCCGAAAATTGCGACCTGTCCAGCGTTCCACTGATCTGGCCCTCATGCAGCACGATGATACGGTCGCTCACCCCGATAACCTCTTCCATGTCGCTGGAGATCATCAGGATGGCAATTCCTGAATCGGCCAGTTCGCGCAGCTTGCTGTAAATTTCCGCCTTGGCGCCGACATCGATGCCGCGTGTCGGCTCGTCGCAAATCAGCACACGCGGCCTCATTGACAGCCATTTGCCCAGCACGACTTTCTGCTGGTTGCCGCCAGACAGGGCGCCTGCGAGCGTGTCGGTATCGGGCGCTCGGATGTCAAGAGCCTGCTTCTGCGCCTCGGCTGTCGCTTGCACCAGATTTCGGTCAACCAAGCCGTATCTTGCATGATCCGGCAGACTTGCCATGCAGATGTTCTCGGCGATTGATTGATCAAGCTGCAATCCGCTGCGCTTGCGGTCCTCCGGGACCAGAAATATCCCTTGTGCGATTGCTTCGCCGGGTGTGTTAATCGTCACTGATTTGCCGTCCAATAGAACGCCGCCGCCCGTGAGTGCATCAATGCCGAATAGTGCTCTGGCGAGCTCGGTGCGGCCAGAACCGACGAGACCTGCGAACCCGACGATTTCACCTGCGTGCACGCTCATTGAGACACGCTTGCCGGGGTAGGCGCTGGTCTCGGCCCCATCGACCTTCAGCATTGCCGGTCCGCGTGGTTTAGCGGGTGGTGTGTAAATGGATTTCAGATCCCGCCCGATCATCAGCTGGATCATGGCGGCGCTGCTTACTTGCGATTTTGTCAACTCGCCGACAGAGGCTCCATCGCGCAGCACAACGACACGGTCGGCGAAGGCCTCCAACTCGTTCAGCCTGTGCGTGATGAAAATAACGCACACCCCTTGTGCCTTCAGGTTTGCGATCACTTTCAAGAGCGTGGCGGTTTCCGAGAGCGTCAGGCTTGATGTCGGTTCATCCATGATGACCAGCCGCGCATCAAGCGACAGCGCCTTGGCGATTTCCAGCAACTGCCGCTGGGCAATCGACAGGTCAGGCACAGGTGTCTCCGGCTTGAAATCAACGCCGAGTGCGTCAAGCAGGGGCTGCACAAGGCTGGCAAGTTTTCGCTGGTCTATCAATTTGAGCGGTCCGCCATAATGCGGCTCCCGGCCGATATAGACATTGGCGGCTACGCTGAGATTGTCGAACAGGTTCAGCTCCTGGTGCACGAACGCAATTCCGGCGTTGATTGCGTCAATGACACTGAGCGAGTGCCGCTCGACGCCGTCAATTTCAATCGTGCCGGAGGTCGGTGCGACAACGCCGCCCAAGACATTCATCAATGTCGATTTGCCGGCGCCGTTTTCGCCAACAATGCCAACAATCTCGCCTTCGTGAAATGTCATGGAGACATCTGTCAGCGCCGCTACGCCCGGATAAAATTTAGTGATATTTTTGAGTTGCAGAATAACCTTGAACAAGAAGGATTCTCCAGCGTCAGCCAGCTCGTGTTTCGCACATTACAGGAATTGCAGACAAAAGAACCGGCGCGATTTCTCTGCGCCGGTCCGGTTCAGGCGTGCAATCACTTGCCCAACGTGGCCTTAAGATTGGCTTCAAACTCTTCGACATTGCCCTTGTCGATGATCTTGGTCGGGACGATGATCAGCTTGTCCGCCGGGATCATCGACTTGTCACCTTCGAGATAGGCGGCCATCAGCTTCATGCCCTGATAGCCCCATTCAAACGGCTGCTGCACAACCGTGCCGGCAAAGCTGCCGTCCTTGACTGCGCCCAGTGTAATGGGGTCTTCGTCAAAGGCGATGACCGTAATTTGCCCCAGTTTGCCCGCCGCCTGCAGCGCTTCGTATATTTTCGGCGGATTGTAGGAGTAGAAACCGACCATGCAGTTTATTTCAGGATTGGCGGCGAGCACATCATCAACGTTGGAGCGCGCCTTGGCAAAATCAACGTCATCGCCGCGCACGTCGACCAGTTCGATGCCTTTGCCGTCAACCGCCTGTTTGAAGCCCGCAATTCGCTCCTTGGCATTGTCCGCGCCGAGAAAGCCGACAAAGCCCATGCACTTGGCACCGCCCGGCAAGGCCTTGACGGCGACTTCGCCAGCCTGAACGCCAGCCAGCGTGTTGGACGAGCCGAGGTATGCAATGCGGTTGCTCGCCGGGGCGTCGCTGTCTGTCGTGAACAGTGGCACCTGGCTGGCAATCTTGTTGAAAGCGTCTATCGAGGTCTTGGGGTCAACGGACGAAATCATGATGGCGTCGGTTCCGGCGGCGACCAGATCGTCCATCAGTGCGTTTTGCAGCGCGGCTGTGCCCTGCGCCGGATATTTGAACTGCAACTCATAATTCGGCAGCTCGGCCTGCGCTTTGTTGACGCCTGCCTCTGCCAGCTTCCAGAAGTCCGAAGCGGCGTTGACCACAAATGCCAGCTGCTTCTTTTCCTGTGCCTGCGTCGGCGTCGATTGAAATGCCGCCAAGACAGCAAGCGCTGTCATCCCGATCGTCTTGATCAAATACGGTTTCATGTCCAACTCCCATTGAAATGTCGCTTACTGGAACGGGCCTGATCCCAGTTGCGCACCTCCATGCGCAGACTGGGTCAGTTGTCCTCCGCCTTTTGAGCCTGCGCAATTAAGCGTATGTCAGGATAACGGTCAATCTATTTATCAGACAAATCAGATGATATGCCAAGGTGGAAGACTCAAGCTTGCGGCCAACCGTGACGCGTGTTTGCGATTTTCATCCGACCGCAGGTGCGTTTGCCGGTCGAAACAGTTATATCGTCCTCAAAATCGACAAATGCCGGCAGCAGCGAGCACTGCGCCTCCGTGTTTGCGCAAGGACAAGCTATTGAACTACAAACAAAATGTATTCGCCATCGCGCCGATGATGGACTGGACCGACCGCCATTGTCGGTATTTTCACCGGCAGATGACGAAGCACGCCTTGCTTTACACCGAGATGGTGGTTGCGGACGCGATCATCCACGGGCCGCGGGATCGCTTGCTCGGATTTGACGCTGTCGAACACCCGGTGGCGCTGCAGCTTGGCGGGTCGGACCCGGTCAAGCTTGCCACGGCTGCGGCGATTGGCGCGGAGTTTGGCTATGACGAGATCAATCTCAATGTCGGCTGCCCGTCCGACCGCGTTCAGTCCGGCACGTTCGGTGCCTGCCTGATGCGCGAGCCGGATCTGGTGGCCGCTTGCGTTGCCGCGATGAAGGCGGTGGTTGACGTGCCGGTGACGGTAAAATGCCGCGTAGGCGTTGATGATCAGGACGAGGAATTGGCGCTTGATGCGCTCGCGGACATAGTGTTTGCCGCCGGGTGCGACGCGCTGTGGGTGCATGCGCGCAAGGCTTGGCTTCAAGGTCTCAGCCCGAAGGAGAATCGCGACATTCCGCCCTTGAATTATGACCGTGTCTACCGCCTCAAGCAGCGGATCCCGGAAAAATTTATCGGCATCAACGGCGGGATTGCGAGTATCGAAGAGGGCGTCGCGCATTTGGCGCATGTCGATGGCGCGATGCTCGGCCGCGCCGCCTATCATGATCCGTTTCAACTGCTGAAGGCAGACCGGCTGTTCTTCGGCGCAGCTGAAGGCGAGGCGTCGATTGAGGCGGTCATCCACGCCATGGCCGACTATTGCGCGCGGCACATTGCCTCGGGCGGACGGCTTTCGCACGTCACCCGCCACATGGTCGGCCTGTTTCACGGGTTGCCGGGCGCGCGGCGCTTCCGGCAAATCCTGTCGGAAGATGCCTGCAAGCCCAATGCCGGGCCGGAGGTGCTGCTGCGGGCCTACGAGGCCGTGCGCCTGACCGCCATGGCGGCGGAGTGAAGAGAATGGCCGGCCACAAAGGACCGGCCAAGCGCGGCATACGGGCGGGGGACGTCCGATCTGCCACCGATACGCCAAGGGTGACGGTGGGGTTTGGCGCATCGAGAGTGTCAACGCCAGTCAGGGTGCAGCGCGACATGCAGACATTCCATGGCTCTTGGCCGTCGGACAATATGGGGATTTCCCTTGGGGCAGTTTTTTGTTCACTTTGGCCCGTGGCAGACAAAGAGATGGCCGGTGTTGAACCGGCCATAATTACCGTCATTCGGGCGGGTGGGGCGAACGCCGGAATGCGATTTGCGGCAGACGGGACGGTGTTTGCCGCAAACTGTGCTAACCACATCGGCATGACGTTTGAGTGACAGCGGCGGTGAAGAAATTTCGCTATATGTCTAGTCATAATGTAAATAACACTATCCAATGCGGGGCATGATGGCGGGCGTTGAGTTTTGGCAACTGGCGGAATTTGCACTGCTTCTCGTCATCGCAGGGGCGGTGTCCGGGTTTCTGGCCGGCATGTTCGGCATTGGCGGCGGCACTGTTCTGGTGCCGGCATTTTTTCAGGTCTACGGCGCAATCGGTGTGCCGGACGATGTCAGGATGCATCTGTCTGTCGGCTCATCGCTGGCGCTGGTCGTGGTGACGGCGGTCCGCTCGTCGATGGCGCACAAGAAACATGGCGCGGTTGACGAGAAGCTGCTGCGCGGCTGGCTGATCGCGGTGCCGCTCGGGGCGCTTTTGGCCTCTGTCGCGGTGACGTATATTTCCAGCGTCGGCCTGCGCGTCGTGTTTTCGATTGTCTGCGTTCTGATCGCGATCAAACTGCTGTTCGGCAAGGATTCATGGCGTCTCGGCGATGATCTGCCGGGCAATCCGCTCAAAGCCGTCATCGGCACGTTCATCGGCTTCCTGTCCACCCTGATGGGCATCGGCGGCGGCGTCTTGAACAACACGTTCATGACCAGCTTTGGCCGCCCGATCCACCAGGCGGTGGCAACATCCGCCGGCGTCGGCGTGCTGATCGCGGTGCCCGGCTTCTTTGGCTACATCTGGGCGGGGTGGGACGCGGCTGGCCTGCCGCCGTTTTCGACCGGCTACGTCAACTGGCTGACCATAGCCTTGATCACGCCGCTCTCGGTCATTGTCACACCCTATGGTGTAAAAGTCGCCCACGCGATGGAAAAGCGGCGGCTGGAAATGCTGCTCGGGCTTTACTTGCTGACAGTGTCCGCACGCTTCTTCTGGAGCCTGATTTAGTCCTGCAGGCTCAGCCGGTCCTGCGCAACCGAAAATCCTGACAGCGTGTTGAGATAGTCCATCCCGAGCAGGCTCTGGTCGAGCTTGCCTTCCGGCGCGACGAGGGCAGGCAGATTGTGGCGGATGATGTCGCCGATGACGATGTCATCGAGCCGCACCGGTGCCGCCATCGACATTCCGTTGGCTGTCGATACCGGCACGGAATAGGACAGCGCTCCAGCGTCGATGCCCGCCTTCTGTGCATCCTGCAATGTCAGCACAATGCTCGACGCGCCGGTGTCGATCATGAACGAGACTTTGGCATTGTTGACGCTGCTGTCGATCTCGAAATGGCCTGATGCGGATTTCTCAATCACCAGGGCCTTTGTGCCGTCCGCATTGACAGACACCTGCGGACGTGACGGCACCAGCCCGAGTGTGACGCGGCTGGCGATGTCTTGCAGTTCAACCCGGTATTGATACCCGGCGACGAAAACGAGCGCGATGATCGCCCAGGCCGAAAAGTTTCGCGCCGTCTCGCCCCAATTGCCGCCGCTGATGGTGCGCACGCCCACTGCCGCCAGCAGCAGAACCAGTGACATCATCTGCACGAAATCATCATTGCTCATGCCGAGTGTCATGCCCGCGTCGCGGTTAAACCAGACGATGGCAAATGTCGCCAGAATCGCTCCGATGACAAAGATGAAGATGCGGCTCATGAGGCCTCGCGCGCCATGCGCTGGCGGCGGGTTTCACGCCTCGGCTTGCGCTCCAGTGTTGCAACGCGCGCGGGGAGAATCTCCATCAGGTCGCGGCGCTCGCGCGGGCTCATCGTCAGCCAATCGCCGATCTCGCCGCTGGTGCGCCCGCAGCCAAAGCAATAGCCGGTTTTCATGTCGATGGAGCAGACGAGGATACAGGGCGATTCGATCATCATGGTCTCAATTTGGTGATGTCAAAGGCCGCTGGCAAGGCCGGTCAGGAAGGCAATTTCGGCAACAAGTGCGGCTGCGCCAAGTGTATCGCCGGTGTGGCCGGAAATCTTCTGCTGGCAAATCGTGCGGAAGCCGATGGCAGCGAGCGCAGCGAAGGCGGCGGCAATGACGGTTGGGGAGAAGCCGCGGAATGTGAGCGCCAGCGCCATTGCAATCGCTGCTCCGGAGAGCAAAGCAAACACGCTGGCATCTTCTGTCGGCGAGCCCGCCTTGTCCGCCGTTCCTCCGGTTCGCGCCGAGGGCAGTTCGTTCCAGTGCCAGACCAGCGCCATCTTGCCTGCAACGACCGCGGCGACCAGTCCCGCTGCGGCGGTGAAGAGGCCTGTTTGCAACAGCGCGGCCAGCGCAATCGTGCGCAGCAACAGCGCAAATATAAGCGCCATTGCACCGTACGCGCCGATACGGGAATCCTTCATGATCTCCAGCCTGCGCTCAGGGTTCGCTCCGCCGTAAAAGCCGTCGGCAACGTCCGCGAGTCCGTCCTCATGCAAACCGCCGCAGACGATCACCAACATGGCAACTGCCGCCGCCGATGTCAGCAGCACCGGCAAATCAAGCACGGTCCCTGCCATCAGGACCAGCAGTGCTGGCAGCGCCGACAGCACTCCGGCAAACGGAAAGGCACGGCAGGTCTGCGACAGTACGCCGTCGTCGCCCTCGAACCATTTTGATGCGACCGGGATACGCGTCAGAAATCCCAGCGCGCGCATCGTGTCGCGGGGCAAGGAGTCAAGGTTCAGGTCCAAGCGCGGCATCCTTCGTGATTGCGCCCTGCGGCGTCGCCGGGCGGGGCTTGCCTTGGCGGTTCGACCGCTTATAGGGAAAGCCGCATCGCAATTCCACGGAAATGGATTCTCATAAATGACCAGCGGCCTGCCGTTTGATGACTTCCGCGCGCTTCTTGCCAATCTTCCCGGTCCGGACGGGGAAGCCGTCGCCGCCGTGCGCCGCCGTGATCCGTTTTTGACCAAGCCGCCCGGCTCGCTCGGCAAGCTTGAAGGCATTGTCGAGTGGCTCGCAGCATGGACCGGCAAGCACAGTCCTGCTGTGACACGCCCGCTGGTGGCCGTATTTGCCGGCAATCACGGCGTCACGGCCAAGGGCGTGTCGCCCTATCCGGCGGAAGTCACTGTGCAGATGGTAGCGAACTTCGCCGCAGGCGGCGCGGCGATCAACCAGATTTGCATTGCCAATGACCTTGGCCTGAAAGTGTTCGATCTTGCGCTCGACCATCCGACCGGAGACATCACGGAACAAGCGGCGCTTGACGAAAAGGGTTGCGCGGCGACCATGGCCTTCGGCATGGAGGCAATCGCAGGCGGCACGGATTTGCTGTGCATCGGCGAAATGGGCATCGGCAACACCACCATTGCCGCTGCGATCTTCCACGGACTTTACGGCGGCAACGCCGAAGACTGGGTCGGGGCAGGGACGGGCGCTGACTCAGATGGGCAGAAGCGAAAGGCCGACGCGGTCCGCCAGGCGGTTGCCTTGCACAAGGACCATCTGAACGACCCGCTCGAGCTCTTGCGCCGTCTCGGCGGGCGCGAGATTGCAGCGATGGCAGGCGCGATCCTTGCCGCGCGAATGCAAAAAGTGCCAGTGATCGTCGACGGCTTCGTCGCCACGTCCGCCGCTGCCGTTCTTCTCGCCGCCAATCCTGCGGCGCTTGACCATTGCCTGTTCGGCCACGTCTCGGCAGAAAAGGCGCACCGCCGCGCATTGGAAAAGATGGGCAAGACTGCGCTGCTGGATCTGGGCATGCGCCTCGGCGAAGGCACCGGTGCCGCGCTTGCGGCGGGCATCGTCAAGGCGGCGGCGTTGTGCCATTCCGGCATGGCGACGTTCGGCGAAGCCGGGGTGAGTGACAAGTAGTCAGGCGACGGAAACGGTCCGCATTGGTACCGAATCCTCACCCGAACTTCTTCACGCTCTCCACAGCCACTGTCCCGGCCTCTTCCATCTTCTGCCGCGCCTTCAGCACACGGTCGCGCGGGAAAACCGCAATCGCCTCGGTGCCTTCGCGCAGCTTGGATCGCAGGTCAAACTTGCCGCCGTGCAGTTGCATCAGCGCCTGGACGATGGGCAAGCCAAGGCCCGTGCCTTGCTCGGCGTTCTTGATGGCAATGGAGCCTTGACCGAAAGCCGACAACACCACAGGAATTTCATCTTCGGCAATGCCCGGGCCATTGTCCTTGACCGAGACATATTGGCCGCCGCCATGGGTCCAGCCCACATGGATGCTGATTTCACCGCCAACCGGTGTGAACTTGACGGCGTTGGACAGCAGGTTCAGCATGATTTGGCGGACCGAACGCTCGTCGGCCCAGATATGCGGGAGCGCTTGTTCAAAGTTGGAAATGATTTTGATGTCCTTGCCGCGCGCTTTCAGGGCGACAAGATGCATCGCATCCTCGGCAATATCGGACAGGCGCAGCACCTCTTCCGTCAGCGCATGCCGTCCGGCCTCGACGCGAGACAGGTCCAGTATCTCATTGATAAGGTTCAGAAGATGCTGGCCGCTGTCATTGATGTCCTGCGCATATTCCTTGTAGGTGCCATTCTCCATCGGGCCGAGCACTTCATTGGCCATCACCTCGGAAAAGCCGAGAATGGCGTTCAGCGGCGTGCGCAGTTCATGGCTCATCGAGGCGAGGAAGCGTGATTTGGCAAGATTGGCTTCCTCCGCGCGCCCGCGCGCCTCGTCGGACATGCTCTTGGCCGTTTCGAGCTCGGCGATGAGGGCGTCTTTCTCGGATTGGTGCTCAAGGCTTTGCCGGGCAGACTGGTTGAGAAAATTGCCGATGAATGAAAAGAACACGACTGCCGATACCAACGTGACCACCATCGCGGCCTGCGACGGGTCGCGCAGGTTTGCAGTGAAAGCCGTGTATGCCGCCACCGGCAGGCTGAACGACAGCATCAGTGCGCGGCGCAGCGTGGCCGTCACAATCGCGGTTGACGCCATCGCCAGCAGCAGAATGACCGCCTGCAGCACGCTTGACTGGGTCTGCACGCATGCGTCGCACTCAAACGCTGCAAACCACGCCCAGCAGAGCCCCGCGCCGACATGGGCGGCCAGCATCCGGCCTGACCAGGCGGCGACATCGACGTCCAAAGTGGGTGTTTGATCGAGCTTTTGTGACATGTAGCCAAGAAAACCGTAGAATGCCGAGGAGACGGCAGCCCAGAGGATCGCTTGCGGGCCGAAGCCGGCGAGCATGGCAACACCGGTGACCGTGAGCAGGATCAGTGGGATAGCTGTTATCAGCGCCACCATCGTGTGCGCGTGAACCTTCAGAAGTTCAGCCGTAAAATCAGCCGTTCCGCCTTCGTTCAGACGGTCGCGGGTGCGCCTTATCGTTCTGGCGACATCCGGATTGCGGGTGCGCCTGGTGCGGTCAACGATGTTTTTGTCGGCAATACCCGAACGCACCGGCTTCATCTTGAACTTCTTGCTCGTCTTTCCCTGGAATATATGGTCAAGAAATCCTATCGCGGCATGATTAATGAACGGTTCCCTTCCGGCCGTTCTGATTGATTTCAAAGGTGATTTTTTGGCCTACCGCCGCGCATACCGATCTTCGCCGCATCGCCGCCAGCACCCTGTTCTCGACTGGGCGATGACGCTCGGCTTTTTCGGGTTTCTGGTGTTTGCCATTGTCCGCTATGGCCAAATTGAGCAGTTCAATCATAGCGGCAATGCCATTGTGTTGGATGGCGACACGATCATGCTTTCGGGGCGGAAAATCCGGCTTGAAGGCATCGACGCGCCGGAATTCAGCCAGACATGCAAGGCAAAGTCCGGGTCCTATCCATGCGGGCGCGAAGCCAGGAAGCAGTTGGTGGCGCTGGCCAAGGGCGGCACCGTTGAATGTTCCGGCTGGCAGGATGACAAGTATGGCCGGTTTCTGGGTTCCTGCATCGTCGGTCAGGTCGATTTGAACCGGCAGATGGTGCTTTCGGGCTGGGCGGTTTCCTATGGTGATTATCTTGCAGAGGAGGCGGCCGCGAGGAAAGCGGGGAAGGGCGTCTGGCAGGGAGAATTTGACCGTCCTTCCGTTTGGCGCAAGACGCATGACCGCTTCGCCGCAGCCAATGATGCGCCGCACGATTTCTGGTACAAATTGACAGCTTTCCTTCGCCGGATGTTTGGGATTGAATAGGCGCCAAGAGGAGAATGCCATGAAGCTCTACGACGGCGGTCGCGCGCCCAATCCGCGGCGGGTCCGCATCTTTCTCGCCGAAAAGGGCATCGAGGTGCCACTCGTGCCGGTCGATATGGCGGCGATGGAGCACAAGGGTGACACCGTGACCAGCCGCAATCCGCTGCAGCGCTTGCCGGTGCTTGAGCTTGACAATGGGACCATCCTTTCCGAATCCGTCGCAATCTGCCGCTATTTCGAGGAATTGCAGCCCGAACCCGCTCTGTTCGGCACGGGCGCGCTTGGCAGGGCAACCGTTGAAATGTGGAACCGGCGGATGGAGTTGAACCTGTTGGCGTCCGTTGCTGCCGCCTTCCGCCATGTGCATCCCGCAATGAAAGAATGGGAAGTCCCGCAGGTGCCCGAGTGGGGCGAGATCAACAAGCCGAAAGTGATTGCGTTTCTGGACATGATGGACAAGGAACTTGCCCTTCGAGAGTTTGCGGCAGGCGACATGTTTTCGATTGCTGATATCACCGGACTTGTGGCCATGGATTTCATGAAGCCAGCCAAAATCGCCATCCCGGAACATCTTTCAAACGTGCTGCGCTGGAAAGCGTCGCTCACTGCAAGGCCATCCGCCTCGGCATGAGCGACGCCGCGCTTGATGAGCTTGTCCGGGAGATCAAAGCCTGCCGCATTTGCGCCGAACACCCGTCCGGCAAGCCGCTGCCGCACGAGCCGAGGCCGGTTGTCGTCGCCTCGCAAACCGCGCGCATCCTGATTGCCGGGCAGGCGCCGGGCACGCGGGTGCATGCTTCCGGCGTGCCGTTCACGGATCCGTCCGGCGACCGGCTTCGGGCTTGGATTGGGGTGACGCCGGAGCAGTTTTACAACCCTGACCTCTTCGCCATCGCGCCGATGGGCTTTTGCTTTCCGGGTCTTGATGCCCATGGCAGCGACTTGCCGCCGCGCAGGGAATGCGCTCCGGCATGGCGCGCCCGGCTGTTGGCGCTGATGCCGCAGATTGATCTCGTCCTGGCCATCGGCGGTTATGCGCAACGTTGGCATTTGAAATCCACGCGGATTTCGAACGTCAATCGAGCGCTATTGGAGTGGCGTTCCCATGCTGAGAATTCCCCGAAAATCTTTCCCCTGCCGCACCCGTCATGGCGCAATTCCGGCTGGCTGAAGCGTAACCCGTGGTTTGAGCAGGAACTGCTCCCCGTTCTGCGCCATGAGGTGGCGCTTCGAATCGGCTGAAATGTCATTCCTGAATACGCGACTATTTGGATAGAGATTATTGCCAAACCAGTAAAAATGATCCATTAGGAGAAAATCATTCTCTTGGAGCCCACCATGGATCGCCTCGACCGAAAAATTCTCCGCCTGCTGCAGGAAGACGCCACGCTTGCCGTTGCTGATATTGCCAAGAAGGTCGGCCTTTCCACCACGCCCTGCTGGCGGCGCATTCAGAAGCTGGAGGAGGACGGCGTTGTCATGCGCCGCGTTGCCGTGCTCGATCCTGAAAAGATCAACACCAAAGTCACCGTGTTCGTGTCGATCCGGACCGGCTCGCACAATGTGGAATGGCTGAAACGTTTCTCGGAACTGGTTCAGGAATTCCCGGAAGTTGTTGAATTTTATCGCATGTCCGGCGATGTGGATTATCTGTTGAAAGTCGTGGTGCCGGACATCGCCGCCTATGACGCCTTCTATAAGCGGATGATCGCCAAGATCGACATCCGTGATGTGTCGTCAGCGTTTGCGATGGAGCAGATCAAATACACCACGCAGCTGCCGCTGGATTACATGATTTTGGACAAGGACAGTGGCAGCGCGACATAAATTCTCAATTGCGTTTCGCCAGGTTCCCCTCGCGCTTTTCAATGCCGGCCAACGTCTTCTGCGAAGTCAGCTCCCGTACCGCATCCTTGCCGATGCGCCGCGCGGTCTTGTCATTTGACGCACTGAGTTCCCGCGCCAACTCCACCGCCGCGTGGTTCAAGCTCATCGAGCGCTTGCCAATCGAGCGCAGTGCCCAACTCACCGCCTTCCAGACAAAATTGCGAGGGTCGCTGGCGTGCCGTCTGATCATCGGCAGAAAGCCAAGCATGGTGGAATCCGGCTCTTGCTTCCGGTGCACTGACGACCATGCCATCATGGCAAATGCCGTGCGGCGCACGAACTCGCGCTCGTCGGCAGCGAATTCGTCGATGAGGCGGCGCCAGTCAGCGCAGTCGACGAACAGGTCTGATACGCCGTCGACAATGTCCCAGGAGTCGAACTCTGCGGCCCAAGCCCTTGCATCTGCTGCCGTAAACCGCTTCGGATCGGCGGTCACCGAGGCGATGAACTGCGCCTCCATGATGCGGCTGGCCCAAAGCGCAAACGCCCGCTCGTGGTTGCGCTTGATCTTCCTGGCGATATCGCGCTGGACGTCGTGCGAAATGCCGAGCGCCCGCTCGATCCTGATGCCGTAGCGCTTCATCCCCTGCCGGTTTTCTTCCGAGCCGATGGACCGGAGATAGGCGATCACCTCCGCTGGCGTTGAGGCAGGAGACAGCGCGTCCAAACTCACTTCTCCAGCCGCGCCAAAAGGCTCGACGTATCCCAGCGCTTGCCGCCAAGCTTCTGCACTTCGCCGTAAAACTGATCGACCAGCGCCGTGACCGGCAGCGTCGCACCGTTGCGGCTGGCTTCGGCCAGGCAGATGCCCAGGTCCTTGCGCATCCAGTCAACGGCAAAGCCGAAGTCAAACTTGCCGACATTCATCGTCTTGTGGCGGTTTTCCATTTGCCAGGAACCGGCTGCGCCTTTGGAGAGGACGGCAATCAACGGCTCGACTTCGAGGCCCGCCTTCTTGGCAAAATGGATGCCTTCCGCCAGACCCTGCACAAGTCCGGCGATGCAGATCTGGTTGACCATCTTGGCAAGCTGGCCAGACCCTGCCGGCCCCATCAGGCC
>JANPGC010000059.1:0-16725 GCA_031423755.1 Phyllobacteriaceae bacterium
GACGAACTGGCGGATGTTCCCCTCCCCCTTGTGGGGAGGGGTTAGGGGCGGGGGTCGCGAGCGTAGCGAGCCACTCAGGAACTCCTTGGTATATTCCGCAAATTTCCGAATTTCGGTGGGATCAACGAAAGGTTTTTCACATGGCTCGCTGCGCTCGCGACCCCCACCCCCAATCCCTCCCCACAAGGGGGAGGGAGGCGATAATCACGAATCTTATCCACACCGATCCAACCTGCTGAATAATCCAACCTTCGATCATCGAAGGAACTTCGCATTGGACTGGTCTCTCGCAATCTCCCGCAACCGCGATGCTCTGCGCAGCATCGTTGCCGCGCTGTTTGCGAGGACCGGCATGGTCAAGGGTGGCATGCTCACCACATTGCCGCGCCATCTCTACCTCATGACCCTCGCCATCCTGCGCCCGGCAGAATCCGCCGTGCGGCGATTGATCGTGATTGCGGCGCACGGCCTGAAACCGTCGTCCCTGGTTGGATCATCAATCCGGCATGGCGGCTGGCTTGATCTCCCCCCTTGGGGGGGAGAACGCCGCGAAGCGGCAAGAGGGGGGCAAGCAGGGCACAAAGCCTTCGCCCTTTTCGACCCGCTCAAGAGCTTCGATCCCGAAGATTTCTGGGACGTCCAGCCAAAGTTCGAAAGCGGCTTTGGCCTGTCAAAATCCGGCTATTCCTCGAGCGAAGCCGAATCCAATCCACGCCTCGACGCAACCCTTCTCGGCCAGCGCCTCGACGCGCTCCGCCGCGCCCTCGACAACCTCCCGCACCAAGCCCGCCGCCTTGTCCGCCACTACGCCCGCCGCGACGCCGCCCTCAAGGCCCACAAACCCACCCGCATGTCCCCCATGCGCCCCGGCCTGCCGCCAGGGTGGAGGGAGCGGCGATTGCACGAGGTTGATGATATTTTGCGTGAGTGCCACGGGCTGGCAAATGATTTGCTCAACCCACCATAAAATACGTCGTGAGCGCTACCCGCAAATCACCCTCTCCGTCAGCTTCGCTGACACCTCTCCCGCAAGCGGGCGAGGTTAAAGGCGCGTCGATTTCGGCGTTTAACCTCGCCCCATTTATGGGGAGAGGTGTCGCGGGCGAAGCCCGTGACGGAGAGGGGCTTGCTCAATTCCCCAATATCCCCGGCAGCCGCAACCCATGGTCCTTGGCGCAATCAATCGCAATCTCGTACCCGGCATCCGCATGCCGCCAAACGCCCGAAGCCGGATCGTTCCACAGCACCCGCTCCAGCCGTTTGGCCGCCGCATCCGTCCCGTCAGCCACGATCACAACCCCCGCATGCTGCGAGAATCCCATGCCAACCCCGCCGCCATGATGCAGCGAGACCCAGGTCGCGCCGGAGGCGGTGTTGACGAGCGCGTTGAGCAACGGCCAGTCGGACACCGCATCCGACCCGTCCTTCATCGCTTCGGTTTCGCGGTTCGGCGAAGCCACCGATCCCGAGTCCAGATGATCGCGGCCAATAACAATCGGCGCTTTGAGTTCGCCCGATTTCACCATTTCATTGAACATCAATCCTGCACGATGGCGGTCGCCAAGACCGATCCAGCAGATGCGCGCGGGCAATCCCTGAAATGCAATCCGCTCACTTGCCATGTCGAGCCAGCGGTGCAGATGATGATTGTCCGGAAACAGCTTCTTCATCGCCGCGTCGGTCTTGTGGATGTCCTCCGGATCACCCGACAAAGCCACCCAGCGGAACGGCCCGATCCCCTTGCAGAACAGCGGGCGGATATAGGCCGGGACAAATCCCGGAAACGCAAAAGCGTTCTCCAGCCCTTCGTCCTTCGCGACTTGGCGGATGTTATTGCCATAATCCAGCGTCGGAACTCCGGCATTCCAGAAATCCACCATCGCCGAAACATGCTGTTTCATCGATGCGCGGGCAGCAGCTTCCACCGCTTTCGGATCGCTCTCCTGTTTCTCGCGCCACTCCGCAACAGACCAGCCCACCGGCAGGTAGCCATGCAGCGGATCGTGTGCCGAGGTCTGGTCAGTGACAATGTCCGGCCGATGCCCGCCCGCCTTCATGCGCCGCACCAGTTCGGGGAAAACGTCTGCAGCATTGCCAAGCAGACCGACCGATTTGGCCTCGCCTTTCGCGGTCCACTCGTCGATCATCGCCAGCGCTTCATCAAGCGTCTTGGCTTTTGCATCGACATAACGGGTGCGGATGCGGAAATCGATGCGGGTCTCATCGCACTCGACGGCAAGGCAGCAAGCCCCGGCAAACACCGCCGCCAGCGGCTGCGCCCCGCCCATGCCGCCAAGCCCGCCAGTCAGGATCCATTTGCCCTTCAGGTTGCCGTCATAGTGCTGGCGTCCGGCTTCCGCGAAGGTCTCGTAAGTGCCCTGCACAATGCCCTGCGTGCCGATATAAATCCACGATCCGGCCGTCATCTGGCCGTACATCATCAGGCCCTTTTTATCGAGCTCGTTGAAGTGATCCCAGGTCGCCCAGTGCGGCACGAGATTGGAATTGGCGATCAGAACGCGCGGCGCGTCCTCGTGCGTCTTCACAATCGCAATCGGCTTGCCCGACTGAACAACCAAAGTCTCGTCGGCCTCAAGATCGCGAAGGCCAGCGCAGATCCGGTCGAAATCCTCCCAAGTTCGCGCCGCCCGGCCAATGCCGCCATAAACCACCAGCTCATGCGGGTTCTCGGCGACATCGGGATGCAGATTGTTCATCAGCATCCTGAGCGGCGCTTCGGTCAGCCAGCTCTTGGCCGAGATTTCCGTGCCGGTCGGCGGAAAGATATCGCGCATGTTGTGGCGGGGGTTGGTCATGATTTTGCTCCTGAAAGCTGCGGGGCGAATGTGTGGAGTTTGACGAATAGCGACTTGAGGACTGCGCGAGTCTTCTCAGCCCGCTCTTCGCGCCAGGTCCACGGCGCGTGTTCATCCATGTATTGACATTGGGCGATTTCCATTTGGATCGCATGGACACCCTCGCGAGGCCGGCCATAATGCCGCGTCGTCCAGCCGCCTTTGAAGCGGCCGTTCAAGACATGCGTGAACCCTTCCGCTCCGCTGCAAATGTCCAGCGCGGTCTCTTGAATAATCGGGTCGCAAGTCGCGCCGCCATTGGTGCCAATGTTGAAATCCGGCAGATCACCATCAAAGAGAAACGGCAGGCGCGAGCGGATCGAGTGGCAATCAAAGACTATGGCGAAACCATGAACGGATTTGACACGCGCAATCTCCGCTTCAAGCGCCTGATGATAGGGGCGGTGCCACTCCACAGTCCGGCGGAAGATTTCCGATTCATCCGGTGCCATGTCGGCCTTATAGATCGGCTCGCCGTCAAAATCGGTCAGCGGGCAAAGGCCAGTCGTGTTTTGCCCCGGATAAAGCGACTGCCCTGCCGGATCGCGATTGGCATCAATCAAGTAGCGATGGAAATTGGCACGTACCATCGTCGCGCCTTCGCAAAGGCCTTCGTAGAGCCGCGTTATGTGCCAGTCGGTATCGGCAAGCCTGCGGCCATTTTCGTTGAAGCAAGCCAGTATGGCGTCCGGCACAAACGTGCCGCCATGCGGTTGGCCAAGTACCACCGGGCCGCTGCCTTGAGTGACATCGAACGGCTTCATGCGCCAAGTTCCGGCAAAGCGACGCCAACAGACTTCTGGATTTCGCCCGTGCGAACCAGCACAGAAGCCATCTCCAGATCCGGCGCGAGGTAGCGGTCCTGATTGAGAACAGCTACATCTTTACGCAAACGAGCAATCACTTTCTGTAACGCCTGACTTGTCTTCAGCGGAGCCCGGAAGTGCACACCTTGCGCTGCGCAAAGCAGTTCGATGCCAAGGATGCGGTCAAGGTTCTCAATCATCCGCATCAAGCGCCGCGCGCCGTGCGCAGCCATCGAGACATGGTCCTCCTGATTGGCGGATGTTGGCGTCGAGTCCGTCGAGCATGGATTGGCCAAATGCTTGTTCTCGCTCATCAGCGCGGCAGAGGTCACTTCCGCGATCATATAGCCGGAGTTCAATCCCGGTTCAGCCGTCAGGAACGGCGGCAGGTCAAACGAGAGCGTCGGATCAACCATCAGCGCGATGCGACGCTGGGCGATGGCTCCGATTTCCGCAATTGCCAATGCGGTGATGTCGGCAGCAAAGGCAACAGGCTCCGCATGGAAATTGCCACCGGAAACAATCAGCCCTGCACCAGTCAAGACCAGCGGATTGTCCGTTGCAGCATTGGCTTCCATCTCCAGCGTGAGCGAAACCTGCCGCAGCAAATCCATCGCAGCGCCGGTCACTTGCGGCTGACAGCGGATGCAATAGGGATCTTGCACCCTTGTGTCGCCCTCGCGGTGGCTTTCGCGGATCTCGGAGTTGGCGAGTATCGCCCTCATCGTTGCAGCGGCCTCGATCTGCCCGCGATGGCCGCGAAGGCTATGGATTTCGGGCTCAAGCGGTGCGGTCGATCCCATGATCGCATCTGTGGAAAGACAAGAGGTGACCAACGCCGCTTGTGCGGCCCGCCACGCCTCAAACAGGCCAGCCAGCGCAAAGGCAGTCGAGAACTGTGTACCGTTGATGAGCGCAAGTCCTTCCTTGGGGCCAAGCACAACAGGCTTGAGGCCCGCAGCCCTCAGCGCGGCAGCGCCGGACATGCGTTTGCCTTTGTACTCAGCCTCACCTTCTCCGATCATCGCTGCGGCCATGTGGGCGAGCGGCGCGAGGTCGCCAGATGCGCCGACAGAGCCTTGCGCAGGAACAATCGGCGTTACGCCTTTCTCCAGCATGTCTTGAATGAGGGAAATGATTTCCCAGCGGACACCAGAAGCACCGCGTCCAAGCGAGATGAGTTTAAGTGTCATCATAAGCCTCGCGATGCGCGAGGGAATCGGCTCGCCAACACCGGAACAGTGCGAGAGTATCAAATTGCGCTGAAGGGTCGCGGTGTCTTTGGAGGCGATCTTTATCGACGCCAGCTTCCCGAAGCCGGTGTTGACACCATAAACTGCTGCACTCCCTGCCGAAGCCTCGGCAACAATGCGTGCGGCATTTTCTATGCCGGGCTTGGCCGATGCATGAAGCCAAGACGGGAGATCATTCCAATATAGATGTGCCAGCGTCCCAATGCTGACGGAACCGGGGACGAGCGCGATGGTCATGACCACTCACCTTTGAACATGCGTTTGTGGATGGGATTAAAGCCGATGCGGTAGGAAAGCTCGGCAGGATGAGATGCGTTCCAGACCGCAAGATCAGCCCTGTTGCCCGCAGTAACTGTTCCGCAGTCGATAAGGCCGAGCGCCTTTGCCGCGTTGCGTGTTGCGCCAGCAAGCGCCTCTTCTGGCGTCATGCGGAACAGGGTGCAGGCCATGTTCATGGCAAGCAGCAGCGACGTCATTGGCGATGAGCCAGGGTTGCAGTCAGTAGCCACAGCCATTGGCACGCCTGCTGCCCGCAAAGCCTCTACCGGAGGCAACTGCCTTTCCCGCAATGTGTAAAACGCGCCCGGCAGCATGACCGCAACCGAGCCGGATTTCGCCATGGCGTCGATCCCGTCAGCCCCCAGATATTCAAGATGATCGCACGACAGCGCCCCGTGGCGCGCGGCAAGCGCTGCGCCGCCTAGATCAGACAATTGCTCAGCGTGCAGCTTGATTGGCAGACCGAGCGACTTGGCCTTAACGAACACGCGCTCGATCTGGGCTGGCGAAAAAGCGATGCCTTCGCAAAAGCTGTCCACCGCATCCACAAGCCTGTTATCATGAGCCTCGTCGAGTGCAGGGAAACAGACTTCATCAAGATAGGCATCTGCCCTGCCTTGATACTCAGGAGGGATCGCATGGGCACCCAAGAACGAGGTGACAACAGTTACCGGACGGACCTCAGCAATACGCCTCGCCACACGCAGCATGGAAAGTTCGGATTGCACCGTCAGACCATAGCCGGATTTGATTTCAATGGTCGTGATACCCTCGGCGATCATCGCGTCCACGCGGGGCACAGCATCAGCAACCAAATCGTCTTCGGTCGCAGCGCGTGTGGCCTTGACGGTCGAAAGAATCCCGCCGCCGGCGCGGGCGATTTCCTCATAGGTCGCGCCCTGCAGGCGCATTTCAAATTCGCGCGCGCGGTTGCCGCCGAAGACAATGTGTGTATGGCAGTCAATCAGGCCGGGGGTTATGAGCTTGCAGGAAAGATCAACGCGCTCGAATGCAGCGAATTCAACTGGCAAATTTGTGCTGTCACCAACCCATTCGATGTTGCCGCCAGACACAGCGATTGCACCGTTTTCAATCAAGCCATAGGCCGAGCCGCCTTCCGTCATCGTCGCGACGGCAGCGTTGGTCAAGAGCAGGTTTCTGGCTGCTGCGGGCATAAGGTGAATTCCGGTTGACTGTTTATATGTATAGTATTAAATTTATTATGTCTAGACATATAGGAAATTGAAATGCGGATTTTTGCTGAGCATGCGCTTGTCGCTGAGGGCTGGCAAGCCAATGTCGCCGTGTCGGTCTCCGGCCAGACAATCAGCGGCGTTGAGACAAATGCGTTAACCTCGAGCAGCGATCTCCGGGTCCGCGCCTTGCTCCCCGCCCTGTCCAACCTCCACTCACACACTTTCCAGCGCGGCATGGCTGGAATGACAGAAGTACGCGGGAATTCGCGCGACAGTTTCTGGACTTGGCGCGAAGTAATGTACCGCTTCATCGATCATCTTACGCCCGGCCAAATCGAGGCCATAGCGGCAATGGCATTTGTCGAGATGCAAGAGACAGGGTTCGCCGCAGTCGCCGAGTTTCACTATGTCCATCACCAGCCGGGCGGTGCGCATTACACGAACATTGCCGAACTGTCAGAGCGCATTTTTGCGGCGGCAAGCGATACCGGGATCGGGTTGACGCACCTGCCAGTCCTGTACGCTTTCGGCGGCGCATCCGAAAAGCCGTTGGCAGGCGGGCAGTTGCGTTTTGGCAATGATGTGGGCAGCTATGAAGCGCTGCATGCAGCCATTATCGCTTCCGCCAAGACAATGCCGGATGATACGCTCATCGGCTTCGCGCCGCACTCGCTACGGGCGGTCAATCCGCAGATGTTGAAAGCCTTGGCTGCTGCGCATTTGCAAGGGCCGGTGCATATCCACATCGCCGAGCAGACCAAGGAAGTTGAGGACATCAGCGCCTGGCTCGGCGCAAGGCCAGTGCAATGGCTGCTGGACAATCTGCCGGTGGACGATCGCTGGTGCCTGATCCATGCGACGCACATGAGTGACACGGAGACAAAACGCGTGGCCAAATCCGGTGCCGTCGCAGGGCTCTGCCCGATCACTGAATCCAATCTGGGCGACGGGATTTTCAACGGTCGCGACTATCTCGCCGCCAGCGGCGCATTCGGGATCGGCACTGACTCGAATGTCAGGATTTCGCTGCCACAGGAATTGTCGACGCTCGAATACAGCCAGCGCCTGCGCGACCGCGAGCGGAACGTGCTGTTGAACGGGCCGGGATCGGCAGGCGAGAATATTTATCGGCTTGCCGCGAAAGGCGGTGCGCAGGCGTTGACGCGCAACAGCTGCGAGATTGCTGTCGGGAAGATTGCTGATCTGGTGGCTCTGGACACGCAGCACCCGGCGCTTTGCGCATTGAAGCCCGAGCAGTATCTGGATGGATGGGTGTTCGCCGCGCCGGACGGCGTCGTCAGCGATCTCTGGTCTGCCGGTCGGCACAAGGTGCAAGGCGGACGGCATGTGCTGCGTGATGCCGTGGTCGAAGCGTTTCACAAAGCGATGCGCGACTTGGCTTCACGGATTTGAGACGGAAGTGATGCAGACAAGAATCGCCATTGAATCTTCTGCCACGTGGGCGCAGTCGGCTTCGGTCTCGAGAATAGCGAAGTTGAATGGAGCTAAAGTTTGGCCGTTCGACATTTGTATGGAGCCTGAGAGACAAAGAAGTCCAAGGCATCCATCGTCTACCGGATTGGGAAGGGTCTGCGGCGCATGGATGAGGGTGACAGCCGCTTTTGCCAGCTTCGGATTCCATATCACATTGAAATCGCGGCAGGGGCCATTCGGCAAAAGGCCATTGATGCGCTCATCGCCGGAGAAGGCGACGGGCTCGAACAGATTTGCGGCCATCCCCGCCCCATTTGGACGTTCCAGCACCATGCCTCCGCCTTCGATCACCGTGAGAATGCGCTGCAATCCCGGGAAAGCTGAGAAAGGCCCTTCCAAAGCCACATCGGCGATGCTCAAACGCCAGACCAATTGGCCGTTTGTCTCGTGCCTCGCAATTTCCCGCGTCACGCCACCGCCGTTTTTCCAAGGCACAGGCACAAGGTCACTGTATCTGAGGACTTTCATCATTTCCTTTCGGCGTGGGGCAAATCCTGATGTAGAGGTGCAATACGGATGAGGCAACGGGCAAGCGCATGACAGAGGTGGCAACGAAAGGCTACAAGGCAGTGAAAGCGGAGATATTGAACCGCATCCGCACGCGCGTTTGGCCGTCAGGCCATGCCATTCCCAGTGAAATGGAACTTGCGCAGGAATTCGGTTGCGCACGCGGAACCGTTAACCGGGCAATGCTTGAATTGCAGGAAGAAGGCGTGATTGACCGCAAGCGCCGCGCAGGCACACGGGTCGCTGTTGCACCGGTCCGACAGGCAAAACTTGAAATCCCGCTGGTACGGGTGGAAATTGAATCAACCGGCGTGCCTTACCGCTACGAACTGGTCAGTCGAGATGAAGTTATGGCACCGGAATGGTTGCAGGCACGTCTTTCGCTGGCAGCGAAATCCAAGGTGGTCCACGTGCGATGCTTGCATTTTGCGGGGAACAATCCATTCCAGTTCGAGGATCGCTGGATCAACATTGTAGCAGTGCCGCAAGTGACCGAGGAGCCGTTTATCAACAACAACCCCAACGAATGGTTGGTCAACGCCGTGCCGTTCACCAATGCAGAGTTTGCATTTTTTGCCAGCGCCGCCGATGGTGAATTGGCTGGACTGCTGGGCATTTCGAAGGCCGAACCGGTGTTTGTGGCAGAGCGGACGACTTGGCTTGGCGGCCTGCCAGTCACGTTTGCGCGCATGAGCTTCCGGTCAAGCTACCGCATGGTCAGCCGGATTTAGCGTTTCTGCCCCTTGAGATTGCAGATCAGTCAGTCCACATTCGCATAGAGACGCACTCTGGGAGGAGACTATCATGGCCGCTTCTGAAAATGCCGCAGGACAGACATATAAGAGCTGGCTGAAGAGCTATCATCCTTCTGTACCTGCCGAAATCCCGGTTTCGCGCTTCGATTCTGTCGCCGATCTGTTGATTGACGCGTGCAGGCGCAATGCTTCCAAGCCTGCGTTCCAGTTGATGGGCAAAACCATGAGCTACGGCCAGGTTGAGAAGGCCTCGGCCGCGCTGGGTGCTTATCTGCAAGGCAAAGGTCTCGCCAAAGGCGCACGCGTCGCCTTGATGATGCCGAACATTTTGCAATATCCAGTCGCAATTCTTGCGGTGCTGCGAGCCGGCTACACGGTGGTCAATGTCAACCCGCTCTACACACCGCGCGAGCTTGAACATCAGCTCAAGGACTCTGGCGCGGAAGCGATTGTAATTATCGAAAATTTTGCGACGACCTTGGAAGCGGTGATTGCCAAGACGCAAGTGAAGCACGTTGTTGTCGCCTCAATCGGCGACATGCTTGGCCTGAAGGGCCACATCGTTAATTTCGTTTTGCGCCGGGTCAAGAAGATGGTGCCAGCGTTCAATCTGCCCGGCAGTGTAACGTTCAACACTGCCCTTTCCGAAGGCCGCGGCAAAACACTGCAGCCGGCTTCGTTGTCGCAGGCCGATGTCGCCTTCCTGCAATACACCGGCGGCACAACCGGGGTGTCAAAAGGCGCAACGCTGACCAACGCAAACATTTTGGCAAATGTCGCGCAGAATGCCGCATGGCTGAAACCTGTTTTTGACAGCCGCGGCCTTCCCGCCGACCTGACTTTCATTTGCGCACTGCCGCTTTATCACATCTTTGCGCTGACGGTTTGCATGATGATGGGTATGGATCTTGGAGGCAAAAATGTCCTGATCCCCAACCCGCGCGACATTCCCGGTTTTGTCAAAGACATCGCATCCGAGAAGCTGCATATTTTCCCCGGACTTAACACGCTGTTCAATGCGCTCCTCAACAATGAGGATTTCCAGAAGCTGGACTTCAAGCCAATGCTCCTGACGCTTGGCGGCGGCATGGCCGTGCAGAGCGCGGTCGCCGAGCGCTGGCAAAAGCTGACAGGCTGCGCGATCCACGAAGGCTATGGTCTTTCTGAAACGTCGCCGGTGGCAAGCGCCAACCGGTTTGACGTGCCGGTTTACACCGGAACAATTGGCCTGCCGCTGCCTTCCACTGATTTTGCAATCCGCGACGATGATGGCAACGACATGCCGCGCGGCGAGGTTGGCGAGATTTGCATCCGCGGGCCGCAGGTGATGGCAGGTTATTGGCAGCGCCCCGACGAAACGGCGAAGGTGATGACGCCGGACGGTTATTTCAAATCCGGCGACATGGGCTTCATGGACGAGAATGGCTACACCAAAATCGTCGACCGCAAGAAGGACATGATCCTGGTTTCGGGCTTCAACGTTTATCCGAACGAAATTGAAGACGTGGTCATGAAAATTCCAGGGGTGATGGAATGCGCAGCAGTCGGCGCGCCGGATGAGCATTCCGGCGAAACTGTAAAGCTGTACGTCGTCAAGAAGGACGCAGCATTGTCGGAAGATGCTATCCGCGATCACTGCAAGGAGCAGCTGACCAACTACAAGCGTCCGAAATATGTGATTTTTGCCAAGGAGTTGCCCAAGAGCAATGTCGGCAAGATATTGCGGCGGGAACTGCGCGACAATCCGCCAGCAGCTTGAGATTGACGCTCAGCGGATGCCGAGCCACTCCGGCAGATCGGCAATTGAATTGAGTACGGCATCGGCATCCTTTGAAAGAACTTCCAAGGTGCCGGTGCCGCTCAAGACGCCAATGGCATAGCCAGCGCCTGCGTTGCGGGCCATTTCAATGTCGTGGCTGTTGTCGCCGATGATAAGCACTTCATGCGGAGAAATGCCGGTCAGCTCACAGAATTTCATCACCGGACCTGAAGCTGGCTTTGGATTGGAAACTGAATCATAGCCAAGAATTGCCGCGAAAGAAGACAGCAAGCCAAAGCGTTTGACGGTGCTTACAGCGGCGGCCTCGAGATCATTGGTGACGACTGCCAGAACTATTCCCGCGCTGACAAGGCTCGCCACCGTTCGATCAAGACCAGCAATCGGAACAGCCGCGAGCGGCCCTTCTTCAACAAAAGCACGATCCAGCCGCGCGCACCATTTGGAGAAATCAGCATCGCTGGCGTCAGGAAGCCAAAGCCGGACAATGCCCGGAGTGGTACCGGCTGCAAGCTCCGATCCGGCGGCAAATCGACCGGTGGATGCATCAAACCCACCCTCGGCCAGCAATCGCCGCGCCTCTGCAGCATCGCTGCCGGTAACCTCCAGCGCCAGCTTTTCATAGAGAGCGTGCCAAGTGCCATTAAAATCCACAAGTGTTCCGTCCTTGTCGAACAAGACGGCTTTAACGCCTTTGTGTTTCGCTGTTGTCACGACTCCAGCGATCCCGGCTTTGCCGTCGCCGAGGGCTTGGCGCCCAACAGCTTCAACACATCATCGCCGCGGCGCAGAAAGCGGTGCTTGCGGCGGGTAAGTATAAAGCCCGCTTGCGGCGCGGTGATTGTCAAATCGCCCGAAACATCGCCCGGCCTTGTGACGATGGTCGCAAGCTTCACGCCTTTTTTTACCATGGCACCAACCTCGACATGATAGAAAACCATACCGCCTGCGGGCGTCTTCATCATTTCGGCATTTTCAAGCGGTGTCACCGGACCAGTGAAGTCTTGCGGCCTGATCTTGGAGCGCCCCTTGATCGTTCCGCGATACACGAGGAAGTCATGGAGACCCTTGGCATCCTCTTTGCCTTTCTCGGGGGACACATCTCTCATGCCTTTGAGTTCTACAGTGGTCACTGCGCGGCGCTTGAAGTCCGGCGAGTCCGCATTCGTTTTCAAGGCGGGCGTTGCTGCTGCTTCCTCAAAAGCGAAGTCAGCGGTGCCTTCCCATGTCAGCACAGCGGTGCAGTTCAACGCGGCAGCAAGATCGCGCATTCCTGGCCAAAAGGCTTTCGGGATATACATGTACTGCTCGCTCTCGTCATCGCAGTGCAGGTCAAGAATGATTTCATGCGGCAAGGCAAGGCGCAGAAGCTCTGCCTTTAATCTGACTGCAGCAGGCACGGGCGCATCAAGCGTTGGCAAACCTGAAGTGTCGAAATCATCCAATGCAAAATGATCGCGGTTGAAATTGGTCCGCGAGAACAATTCAAACCGGCCTTGCGGTTCCGAAAAGAGCCATTGCGCCGAACCGATGGGATTGGCCATGGGGACAAGCGTGATGTCTCCGGCAATTGTTCCCGCCCTCTCTGCAGCCTCCAGCATTGGCGCCAGAAAATGGATTGCGGCGACACCGGGAAACTCGCCGCCATGCAGAGCCGCTTGCAGATAGGCTGAGGGCGCGGACGGGTCATTGCCTTTGAAGGTCAGCACCTCCAGGGAAAATTGCTGCCCCGGCGTGTCGCCGGGGATGATCCGTGTGATGCGCTGCATACTCAGGCTCCGGACTTTGCGAGGTCCTTGATATGGGCCACGAGACCTGCGGTGGATGAGTCCCGCCCGGCGGCGCTCCTTGTTCCCTGCACGACAGGAAGAAGTTCTGTTGCCAATTCCTTGCCCAGCTCGACGCCCCACTGGTCGAACGCGTTGATCCCGAACAGCTGCGCCTCCACGAAGACGCGGTGCTCATAGAGCGCAATCAGCCTGCCAAGTGCGAACGGATCGAGCTTCTTGTGAACCAGCGTCAGAGTTGGGCGATTGCCCGGGAACACGCGGTGCGGGGCAAGTGCATTGATCTTGTCGGCAGAAAGCCCGCGCGCCTTCAACTGCGCTTTTGCTTCCGCAAGAGTCCGCCCCCGCATCAGCGCTTCTGATTGCGCCAGGCAATTGGATACGAGCAGATCCTGGTGAACTTTCAGATCAGGTTCATGGCTTTCGGCGCCAATGATAAACTCGACCGGTACAACGTCAGTGCCTTGGTGAAGAAGCTGGAAAAAGGCATGCTGGCCGTTGGTGCCGGGCTCTCCCCAGACAACCGGACCGGTTACAGTGTCAGTCTTGGAACCATCCTGCTTGACGCGCTTGCCGTTGGATTCCATGTCCAATTGCTGCAGGTAAGCGGGCATGCGCGACAGTCGCTGGTCGTAGGGAATAACGGCCCGGGTCGGGTAACCGCATATCACCCGGTTCCAAAAGCCGATGAGACCAAGCGTGACTGGCAGGTTCTTGGCCAAAGGCGCTGTGCGGAAATGCTCGTCCATGGCGCTCGCGCCATCAAGGAACTCGCCGAAATTGTCCTTGCCGACAGCAATCATCAACGGCAGGCCAATGGCAGCCCAGACGGAATAGCGTCCGCCAACCCAATCCCAGAAGCCGAACACGCGGTCGGGTTCGATGCCGAACGCAGAGACCTTGTCGAGCGCAGTTGAGATTGCTGCGAAATGGGCACCGACGGCTTTCTTGCCCAACGCGCTCTCCAGCCAGCGGCGGGCGGTCTCTGCATTGGTGATGGTTTCGATGGTGGTGAAGGTCTTGGAGGCGACGATGATCAGCGTCGTTGCTGGGTTGAGGCGCTTTAGCGTGTCGGCCATATGCGCGCCGTCAACGTTCGAAACGTAGTGCAGATTGGGGCCATCATGATAGGGAGCCAGTGCCAGCGTGGTCATCACAGGGCCAAGGTCCGAGCCACCGATGCCAATGTTGATGACATCCGTGAAGGCTTTTCCCTTTGCACTTTTAATGGCACCGGAGCGGACGCCTTCTGCAAAGTCTCCCATGAGGGCAAGCACCGATTTGACATCGGCCATAACATCCTTGCCATCCACCTTGGCAGCGCGACCGGAGCGGTTGCGCAGCGCGGTGTGAAGGACCGCGCGGCCTTCCGTAGCGTTGATGGGTGCGCCGGCAAACATGGCGTCACGCTTTTTCTTGAGGTCGCACGCAGCCGCCAATTCTTGCAGCAGCTTCATCGTATCGCTATTCACTGCGGATTTGGAATAGTCCAGCAGCAGGTCTTCGAACGAAACCGAAAACTTCTTGAAGCGGCTTTTGTCCTCATCAAACGCCTTGCGCATGTCTTTTGGCGCGCCACTCTTCAAATGTGATTTAAGTGCGCTGAGCGCTTGCGCGCGGGCCTCATTGGTCATGGCTATCCCTCTCCATGGTCAAATATGTAAAACCGGCGAGCCGGTCAGTGATTGTCGCGGGGTATGCCCTTGGTGTGGGCGATGTCCTGATATTTGACAGCAGGCTTTAGCACCATGCCATCGGAAAGCTGATCGACGATGCCACGCTGGATTTCCTGCCAAGGCGTCTGATGCGCCGGATACTGGTAGCCACCAGCTGCGGTCAAAGCCGTGCGACGTTCTGAAAGTTCAGCCTCGGAGATCAATATGTTGGCCGTGCCCTTGGCCAGATCAACGCGGACGCGGTCGCCTGATTTGATCAGCGCCAAACCGCCGCCAACTGCCGCTTCCGGTGAGGCGTTGAGGATCGAAGGCGAACCGGAAGTCCCGGACTGGCGGCCATCGCCGATGCAAGGCAGCGCGTTGATGCCGCGTTTTAGAAGATAAGCAGGAGGCTGCATGTTGACGACTTCCGCTGCGCCCGGATATCCGACTGGTCCAGCGCCGCGCATGAAAAGGATTGTGTTTTCGGTGAGACCGAGCGACTCGTCGTCGATACGGTGATGGTAATCTTCAGGCCCATCGAATACTTGTGCCGTGCCTTCAAAAGCTTCCATATCGGACGGGTTCGACAGATAGCGGTCGCGGAATTCCTTCGAGATCACGCTGGTTTTCATGATCGCGGAATCGAACAGATTACCGCGCAAATTGATGAAGCCGGCTTCTTTCTTCAACGGATTGGCAACCGTTTTGATCACGTCTTCGTTGAGGTTTTCAACCTTGGCGCAATTGTCGCCCATCGACCTGCCATTGGCAGTCACTTGTCCCGGATGCGGCAGAAGGTCCGCCTTCATCAGTTCCATCACAACTGCTGGCACGCCGCCGGCGCGGTGGTAATCCTCGCCAAGATATTCGCCGGCCGGCTGGAGATTGACCAAGAGCGGAATCTTGTGGCCGACATTCTGCCAGTCGTCATTGTCGAGCTTTACGCCGAGGTGACGGGCAATCGCATTGAGGTGGATCGGCGCATTGGTCGAGCCGCCGATGGCCGAGTTGATGACAATGGCGTTTTCAAATGCCCCGCGCGTCATGATGTCTGAGGGCTTCAAATCCTCGTTGACCATCTCAACAATACGAAGGCCAGTCTCGTAGGATATCTGGCCGCGCTCGCGGTAGGGTGCAGGGATTGCGGCAGCACCGGGAAGCTGCATGCCGAGCGCTTCGGCGAGCGAGTTCATCGTGGTCGCGGTGCCCATCGTGTTGCAGTAGCCCACGGACGGGGCGGATGATGCGACGATATCCATGAACTCGTCGTAACCGATCTCACCTGAAGAAAGACGCGCGCGGGATTTCCAGACGATGGTGCCGGAACCGGTGCGCTCGCCGTGATGCCAACCGTTGAGCATCGGGCCCACTGAAAGCGCGATGGCCGGAATATTGACCGTCGCCGCGCCCATCAGCATGGCGGGCGTGGTTTTGTCGCAACCGATGGTGAGCACGACGCCATCAAGCGGATAGCCGTAAAGGACTTCGACCAGACCAAGATAGGCGAGATTGCGGTCCAGTGATGCGGTCGGGCGCTTGCCTGTTTCCTGGATCGGATGGACGGGAAACTCGAGCGGAATGCCGCCGGCGGCAATGATGCCGTCACGAACGCGTTTTACCAGCTCGATATGGTGGCGGTTGCAGGGCGACAGGTCAGAGCCGGTCTGGGCGATACCGATTATAGGCTTGCCCGACTGCAACTCGGCGCGGGTGATGCCGTAGTTGAGATAACGCTCAAGATAGAGCGCGGTCATGCCCGGGTTGTCGGGATTGTTGAACCATTCCTGCGAACGGCGCATTTTGACAGTATTCCCGGTCATGGCTGGCACCCGCGCTCCCAAGTTTCATTGCAGCATTCACTGTCCATGGTCTTAAGCGCAATTCCCCGCGATTGCCAAGAAGTCTGTGCGGCAAATCAGCAAGTTCAGCACACACGCAAGCCTTCCTCAGGCAATTCCTCAGTCGGCTCGGGGTCATTCAGATTGCATATTGCATACTGGAAAAAATGGTGCCGCTTAGGTGACTCGAACACCTGACCCCATCATTACGAATGATGTGCTCTACCAACTGAGCTAAAGCGGCATGCCGGTGCGGATCGGCTCCGCAACATTTGCGGGTTGATAATCGCAGAGTTGGCCAAAAGCAAGTCCAAGAATTTCGGAACTCCGGCCTTCACGGCCGGGCGCAAAGGTCAGCTTTGGCAGTTTTGTATTCGGCGGCAAGTCGCGCGACCAGATCGGCAGTGGGGACAACGGATTTCACCGCGCCAATGCCTTGGCCAGCACCCCAGATGTCTTTCCAGGCCTTGGCACCTGTGGTGGCCTTGTCGAAGTCCATTTTCGACGGGTCGGCTTCGGG
>JANPGC010000060.1:0-2841 GCA_031423755.1 Phyllobacteriaceae bacterium
GGGTTTGCATTGCCAGTGCCCCGCTGACTCACCCTCACCGCTTCGCTTTGCGAAGCAGCTGGCCCGGGGCGAGCCACGGGTCTCGCCCGTCCTTCGGACCCCGCGAAGCGGTAGAGGGGAAGGGCGCGGCCGTTCATACGCAGCATCGCGAATAGCTCGGCGACGATGCCGAGGAGCAATGCGTGGTTGCGGGTGATGGCCATTTCCCAGTTCACTGTCTGCTTTTTCCCTTGTTGAACATGACGGGGATTATCGGGCGGGCTTGGCGGTGTGTGGACAAGATGCCGAATTTAAGGTTGTGATGTGAATGATATCAATGGGTTGGCGACAGAATGCAGCGGGATAAGTTTTCAGCTTTGGGTGCTGTGGTCCCCTCATCTGCCTGTCGGCATCTTCTCCCCGCGAGAGACGCGGTGAGAAGACGGATAACCGCAAAACTCAGTGATAAGCCGTCTTCTCCACATTTTTCCAGTGGGCAGAAGACGCCGACAGGCAGAGGAGGAGGCTGCAGCCGGGTTGGCGATGCCGGTCCTGCGGACCGGCGGGCGGCGGAGATGAAAGTTTCGGCGGACAAATGCCGGAACATTTATGTTCCATCATCGTTTCCATCTGGAGGCGGTCATGTGTCTCGGCAGGCAAAATGGCCAAAACAATTGCGGCTTTAGCAAGGGACTGGAATCAATGACCTCTCAGCGGAAAGACAACAAGTCATCGCATTCGACAATTGGCGCCGGTGGAGAGATTCACCACGTTGCGGCAAAGCCGGAAGACAGATTGACGACCAATCACGGCGTCACTGTCAGCGACAATCAAAACTCGCTCAAGGCTGGACCGCGCGGTCCAAGTCTGCTCGAGGACTTTGTGCTGCGGGAGAAAATCCAGCACTTCGATCACGAGCGCATTCCAGAGCGCATTGTCCACGCGCGCGGTTCAGCCGCCCACGGCTATTTCGAGTTGACAGACTCTGTGGAAGAATTCTCGCGCGCAGGCATATTTACCGAAGTTGGCGTGAAGACAGACATTTTCGTCCGTATGTCGACAGTTGCCGGTGGTGCCGGCTCGGTCGACACGCCGCGCGACGTCCGGGGGTTCGCCATCAAGTTTTACACCAGCGAAGGCAATTGGGATCTTGTCGGCAACAATATCCCGGTGTTTTTCATCCAGGATGCGATCAAGTTTCCGGACCTTGTTCACGCCGTCAAGATGGAGTCCGATCGCGGCTATCCGCAAGCGGCAAGCGCGCACGATACGTTCTGGGATTTCATCAGCCTGATGCCGGAATCGACACACATGATCATGTGGGCAATGTCTGACCGCACCATTCCACGCTCGCTGCGCATGATGGAGGGTTTCGGCGTCAACACCTTCCGGCTGGTCAACGCCAACGATGAAGCCACGTTTGTGAAGTTTCACTGGCGCCCCAGGCTTGGTCTCCAGTCAACCGTATGGGACGAGGCCGTTAAAATCGCCGGAGCCGATCCTGATTACCATCGCCGCGATCTGCATGAGGCCATCGCTGCCGGCAATTTTCCGGAATGGGACTTCGGTGTGCAACTGCTGAATCAGATCGACGCTGACGCACTTCCCTTTGACATACTGGACGCGACCAAAGTGATCCCGGAGGAACTGGTTCCGATCAGGTTTATCGGCAAATTTGTGCTCAATCGGAACCCGGACAACTTTTTCGCAGAAACGGAACAGGTTGCCTTTTTGCCCACCAACATGCCATCCGGCATCGACGTTTCCGAAGATCCGCTGCTGCAGGGGCGGCTGTTCTCCTATCAGGATACCCAGCTCTCGCGCCTTGGAACCGTGAACTTTCATCAACTGCCGATCAATCAGCCTAAGGGGTGCCCGTTTCAGAACATGCAGCGTGACGGTCACATGCAGACGCAGGTTTTCACGGGCCGGGCCAACTATGAGCCGAACAGCCTGTCGGAAGCAGGCGAAGACGGCGGCCCGCGCGAAGACCCGACGCACGGGTTCCGCACATTTGCGGCACCAGTGGAGGCTGGCAAGGCGCGCCTTCGCGCCGAATCTTTCGCCGACCACTACAGCCATGCCCGCCTGTTTTACCGCTCACAGTCTGAAACCGAGCAGGCGCATATCGCCAGTGCCCTCGTGTTTGAGCTTTCAAAAGTGACGCTTGAGCATGTGCGGCTTCGTGTCTTGGCCAATCTGCTCAATGTCGATGACGCGCTCGCCGCGCGCGTTGCCAAGGGGCTGAATATGAGTCTTCCCGAGCGGTCGCGTTCAGCGGTTGAACCGATCGACATGAATGCGTCGCCTGCGCTGCGGCTGATCGACAAATATCCGCCGACACTCAAGGGCCGCGCCGTGGCCATTCTTGTCACTGACGGGTCGGATGGTGCGCTCGTCAAGGCCGTCAAGGCTGCCGTTGAAGGTGAGGGTGCCAGTGTCAAGATCGTCGCTCCGAAGATCGGCGGCGTGAAGCTCAAGGACGGGTCGCTGCTGAAGGCAGATGGCCAACTGGCAGGAACGCCATCGGTGCTGTTTGACGCGGTTGCCCTTGTTCTATCGAAGGATGGTTGCGCAGAACTGCTCAAGCAAGCAGCGGCGGTCGATTTCGTTCGGGATGCCTATGGGCATTTGAAGGCCATCGGATTCACCGAAGAGGCGCTTCCCCTCTTGCAGAAAGCGGCGATTGAGCTGGACGTGGGAACCATCGCGCTGTCGGGAAAAAACACCGCATTTCTGGATGCCGCGAGCACCCGTCAATGGGACAGGGAGCCGGCGCTGCGTGGTTCGATGTGAATTAGAGCGTCGGGCGTCAAAATGGGATCGGATTGGACTTGTCTTTCCGTGCCCCGGACTTCGTCG
>JANPGC010000061.1:0-3730 GCA_031423755.1 Phyllobacteriaceae bacterium
GGCCGCTTGGGAAAAACCGGCAATCGACCCCGCCACCGAAGAAGCCGTCAACGACTTCGTCAACCGCCGCATTCGCGAAGGCGGCGTGAAGACGGATTTTTGAGATGTTGGTGAGGGAACGCGATTGCGCGCGCCTTGCCAACATCTCAAAAATCCGTCTTCACGCCGCCCTCGCGGATGCGGCGGTTGACGAAGTCGTTGACGGCTTCTTCTGTGGCGGGGTCAATGGCGGGCTTTTCCCAGGCCGCGAGCCGCTCTTTCCAGACGCGGTTTGCCTTTTGCAAAGCGGTCGGCGAACCAGCTTCAACCCATGTTTCATAGTTGCGCCAGTCGGACAGGACCGGCGCGTAGAAGGCATTCTTGAAGCGGCTTTGTGTGTGCGGCGTGCCGAAGAAATGGCCGCCGGGGCCGACGTCCTGCATGGCCTCAAAACCGAGCGCATCCTCGCTCAAATCCAGCGGTGTCATGAATTCGGCGACCATCTGCAACAGGTCGATGTCGAGAATGGTTTTCTCGTAGGAACAGGACAGCCCGCCTTCCATCCAGCCTGCGCCATGCAGCAGGAAATTGCCGCCACCGTTGATCGCGCCCCACAGCGAGAAGACGCTTTCATAGGCCGCCTGCGCGTCCATCGTGTTGGCGGCGCAGACGTTGGAGGTGCGGTAGGGTATCTTGTAGCGCCGCGCCAACTGACCGCCAACATGCTGCGCCTTCATGTATTCCGGCGTGCCAAATGCAGGCGCGCCGGACTTCATGTCGACGTTGGAGGTGAACCCGCCATAGCCGACCGGCGCGCCCTTGCGCACCATCTGGGTGAAAGCGATGCCTGCCAACGCCTCGGCGTTCTGTTGCACCAACGCGCCCGCAATGGTCACGGGCGCCATCGCTCCGGACAGGGTGAACGGCGTGACGATGATGATCTGGCCCTTGGACGACATCTGGATGATGCCTTCCATCATTGGTACATCCAGCTTCAGCGGCGAGTTGGTGTTGATGATCGAATAGATCGATGGCTCGTTCAGAAGCTGCTCTTCCGAAACACCGCGCGCCAGCCGGGCGATCTCGATGCCATCGATGTTGCGGTCCGCGCCGAGGGAATAGACGTGGAACGCCTTGTCGGTCATCAGCGACAGGTCGCGCAGGCATTCGAGATGGCGCACGCCCGGGTGGATGTCGATCGGCTCGACCGGATAGCCGCCGGTGGTGTTGATGATGTTGTGCACCTGCGCCAGCTTGATGAGGTTGCGGAAGTCTTCCTGATTGCCACCGCGGCGGCCCTTGTCCATGCAGGTGACATTCGGCGCGGAGCCCATCTGCGCGAAGATGACATTGTTGCCGCCGAAGCGGACATTGTGCTCGGGGTTGCGGGCATGCAGCGTGAATTCAGATGGCGCGCTGGCGATGGTTTCCAGCACCAGATCGCTGTCAAAGCGCACCCGCTCGACGCCGGGCTTCACATCAGCGCCGGCCTTTTTCATGATGGCGCGCGCGCCTTCGTGCAGTACGTCGAGACCGATTTCCTTCATCACACGCAGCGAGGCGAGGTGGATCGATTCCAGCTGATCGTCCGAGACATATTTGACGGGTTCGAACGGGCGTTTCAGCTGGCGGAATGGCGGCTGGTCGAACGGACCTGCGCGCGTGTCGCGCTTGCCTTGGCGGCCACCGGCGCGCGCGCGGGCAGGGGCTGTCGCCGGTTCCAGATCGGGAGACACGTCACTCATGGGCAGCACACTTCCGGGCGTGATTTCATCTTCTATTTGTCAAGGATTAACCCCGCAAAATCAGCCATTGATGCGACTATCATCAACGCCTGAGCGACGCGCCGATTGCGCCTTTCCATAGCGGGCGAATACGCTATCTTGACAGTGTAAAGGAACCCAAGGAGCCCACCATGGCTGACCATTTGATCCTGTTGACCGGTATTTCCGGCTTTATTGCCAAGCATTGTGCCGTCGAGCTTCTCAAGGCCGGATACCGCGTGCGCGGCACGGTGCGCTCGCTCAGCAAAGCGGATGCCGTTCGTGCCACGCTGGCGAAACACTGCGATGTCTCGAAGCTCGAGTTCGCGGCAGCGGATCTGACATCTGATGCCGGTTGGGCGGAAGCGGCTTTGGGCGCTCATGGCGTTCTGCATGTCGCATCGCCGTTTCCGCTGACACAGCCGAAGGACGAGAATGAACTCATCCGCCCCGCCGTCGACGGCACGTTGCGGGTCTTGCGCATGGCAACTGCTGCAAGTGTCAAGCGCTTCGTGCAGACCTCTTCCACGGTCGCCGTCATGTATGGCCACGGCGGTGGCCACCCGCAGCCCTACACCGAAGATGATTGGTCAGATCTCAGCGACAGCCATGTCTCGGCCTATGCCAAATCGAAAACGCTGGCCGAGCGCGCGGCCCGCGACTTTGCTGCGGGCGAAGGCAAGGCCCTGCATTACTCAACGGTCAATCCCGGTTTTGTGCTTGGCCCGCTGCTGGACAATGACGCCGGCACGTCCGCCGAAGCCATCGCACTGTTCCTGCGCGGTAAATATCCCGGCTGTCCGCAACTCTACTTCCCATGCGTCGACGTGAGGGACATCGGCAAAATGCACAGGCTGGCGCTGGAAACTGCCGAGCCTTCCGGGGGCCGATACCTCGGGGTGTCCGAAGTGGCGTCGTTCAAGGACATGATGGTCCCGATCAAGGCGAGGCTCGGCGAGAAGGCGCGCAAGGTTCCCGTGCGGGAGCTGCCGAATATTGTCGTGAAGCTCATCGGCATCTTCGACCCCGCCGCGCGCGGCATCGTGCCGGAACTCGGACGGATCATGCAGGTTGACAACAGCCGCACGCGCACGGCGCTAGGGATGACGTTCATTCCCGTCAGCGAGTCCGCTCCGGCAATGGCGCAGAGTCTGGTGGATAACGGCCTGGTTTAGGACCAATCCAACACAACCTTCCCGCAACTCCCCTGCTTCATCAGCGCAAACCCTTGCGCGAAATCCTTTGCCTTCATACGGTGCGTGATCACCTTCCTCACATCCAGCCCTGACTGCAGCATCGCGATCATCTTGTACCAGGTTTCGAACATTTCGCGCCCATAGATGCCCTTGATGGTCAGGGCTTTGAATATAACACGGTTCCAGTCAACGGGGACAGGAACAGCGGGGATGCCGAGCATGGCGATCTTGCCGCCCATGATCATGCGGTCGACCATCTGGTCGAAGGCCTTGGGTGCACCGGACATTTCGAGGCCGATGTCGAAACCCTCGCGCATGCCAATGCGATGCATGACGTCCTGCAAATCTTCGTTGGCGACATTGACAGTGACGGCATCGCAGACCTCATTGCAGAGGGCGAGCCGGTAATCGTTCACATCTGTGATCACGACATGGCGCGCGCCGACATGGCGGCAGACGGCTGCTGCCATGATGCCGATGGGCCCTGCGCCGGTGATCAGCACATCTTCGCCGAGGCAGTCGAAGCTCAGCGCGGTGTGAACGGCGTTGCCGAAGGGATCGAAGATGCTCGCGACCTCCTCGTCCACGCCTTCGCGGTGATGCCAGACATTGGTCATCGGCACGCTGATGTATTCAGCGAAGGCACCGGTGCGATTCACGCCGATGCCGACAGTGTCTTTGCAAAGATGGCGGCGCCCAGCGAGACAATTACGACAGCGACCACAGACAACGTGGCCCTCGGCGCTGATGATCTCGCCGGGGTGAAAGTCGTTCACGTTCGAGCCGACGCGG
>JANPGC010000062.1:0-8527 GCA_031423755.1 Phyllobacteriaceae bacterium
TGCGCTATCTGCACTCCAACGGCGCTTCCTTCTTCTTCATCGCCGTCTACATCCATATTTTCCTCGGCATGTCTTATGGCTCCTACAAGCAGCCGCGCGAGCTGGTGTGGATTTTGGGCTGCGTGATTTTCCTGTTGATGATGGCGACTGCCTTCATGGGCTACGTTCTGCCATGGGGCCAGATGTCCTTCTGGGGCGCGACCGTCATCACGGGCTTCTTCACTGCTTTCCCGATTGTCGGCGAGCCCATCCAGCAGTTGCTTTTGGGCGGGTTTGCGGTGGACAACCCGACGCTGAACCGCTTTTTCTCGCTGCATTATCTGTTGCCGTTCATGATTTTCGGTGTGGTGATCCTGCATGTGTGGGCGCTGCATGTGACGGGGCAGACCAATCCGACCGGCATTGAGGTCAAGTCGAAGACTGACACCGTCGCCTTCACGCCCTACGCCACGGTCAAGGATGCGTTTGCGTTAATCGTCTTCTTGGCAATCTATCTCTATTTCGTCTTCTACCTGCCGAACTATCTCGGCCATCCCGACAATTACATCGAAGCCAATCCGCTGAAGACACCGGCGCACATTGTGCCTGAATGGTATTTCCTGCCATTCTACGCGATCTTGCGCGCCATCACCTTCAACATCGGGCCGATTGATTCCAAGCTCGGCGGTGTGCTGGCAATGTTCGGCTCGATTGCTGTGCTGTTTGTGATGCCATGGCTCGACACGTCGAAGGTCCGCTCGGCTGTCTATCGGCCATGGTACAAGTTGTTCTTCTGGTTGTTTGTCGCCGATGCTGTGATGCTTGGCTGGCTCGGCTCGCGTCCGGCGGAAGGCATTTATCCGCTGATGTCGCTGATCGGAACGATCATCTACTTCTCGTTCTTCCTTGTTGTTCTGCCGCTGCTCGGTCTGTTTGAGACCCCGCGCCGGATTCCAAATTCAATCACGGAAGCCGTGCTTGAAAAGAACAAGGATAAGAGCGCCAAAGTCCCGGTTGCCGCCTGATATGACAAGGTTCAGTCCCATGAAGAAGATTTTCGCAAGCGTGGCGCTCAGCCTTGTTCTTTCCTCCGGCGCAGTGTTTGCCGAAGAAGCGGCGCACAACGCGGCTGAGCCGACGCACTTCCCGATCCACAAGCCTGCGGAACAGAGCTGGAGTTTCTCCGGCCCGTTCGGCACCTATGACAAGGCGCAATTGCAGCGCGGCCTGAAGGTGTACAAGGAAGTCTGCTCGGCCTGCCACTCCATGAAGCAGGTGGCCTTCCGCACACTTGATGAACTTGGCTACAATGAAGAGCAGGTCAAGGCGTTTGCCGCCGAGTATGAAGTGCAGGACGGGCCGAATGCCGACGGCGAGATGTTTACGCGCAAGGCCGGAGCCTCCGACTATTTCCCGTCACCGTTTGCCAATACTGAGGCAGCGGCGGCTGCAAACAACGGCGCTGCCCCGCCTGATTTTTCGCTGATCGCCAAGGCGCGCGGCGTCGAGCGCGGGTTCCCGCTGTTCGTGTTCGATATTGCCACGCAATATGCCGAAGGCGGTCCTGACTATATCCACGCGCTTTTGACCGGCTATGGCCAGACTCCGCCCGAGGGCATGGAGATTGCCGAGGGCACGCATTACAATCCATATTTCATCTCCGGCAAGTCGCTGGCCATGGCACAGCCGATCACCGACGGTCAGGTCACCTACGACGATGGTTCGCCTGCAACCGTCGATCAGTATGCCCGCGACGTGGCGGCGTTCCTGATGTGGACTGCCGAGCCGCATCTGGACACACGCAAGCAGACTGGCTTTTCGGTCATGATCTTTCTGGCGCTGTTCGGCGCGATAGTTTATCTCACCAAGAAGAAGGTCTGGAGCGGCGTCGAGCACTGATTGATCCGGCTTTAGACGCATAATGAACTCAAAAGGGCGGCGACAGCTGCCCTTTTTGTTTGCTACGGTCACGCTCAATTCGCCCGGGACATGCCATGAACACGACGCTTGAAGACACACTGCGCAACGCCATCCGCACCATTCCGGACTATCCAAAACCGGGCATCCTGTTCCGCGACATCACCACGCTTCTCGGCAATGCCCGCGCTTTCCGGCGGGCGATTGACGAGCTGGTGCATCCATACGCGGGGACCAAAGTTGATCAGATTGCCGGCATAGAGGCGCGCGGTTTCATCCTTGGCGGCGCGATGGCGCATCAGCTTTCGTCCGGGTTTGTGCCGATCCGCAAAAAGGGCAAGCTGCCACACGCGACGGTGCGGATTGCCTACAGTCTCGAGTATGGCGTCGATGAGATGGAAGTGCACAAGGATGCCATCCGTCCGGGCGAGAAGGTCATTCTCGTCGATGATCTGATTGCCACAGGCGGCACGGCGGAAGGGGCGGTCAAACTCTTGCGCCAGATCGGCGCGGAGATTGTCGCGGCCTGTTTTGTCATAGATTTGCCGGACCTTGGCGGACGCAAAAAGCTTGAGGCATTGAATGTGCCTGTTCGCACCCTCATTGAATATGCCGGGCATTGACTGCGCAGTCTCAACCGCAGTGGTCACCCGTGTGATATGCCGAAAATGAAGAATGCCGGTATGGCAACGTAAAGCACAATGCACATCAGGAGCGCCGTGCGCACCTGCCAGCGCCGGAATCTGGCGAACAAGATCAGCGCCATCGCTATTCCCAATGCGGCCTCGAACAGGCTGAATGCTGTGCCGTAGTGGCTCGTGTCCCAGTAGGAGACCGGCGAGACAAAACGCCAATCGCTGAGTGGCCAGAAATGCATGTGCGCATCTTCGCGGTGTACGAGGAAATCAACTCCGGAGTGGAGCAGGGCTGCTGCGCCGAAGGGAATGGCGAGCCCCGACCACGCCGCTGCCTTCGCATTGGCAGAGTTGCGAAGCATCAGACTGAGGCCAACCACTATCGACCAGAGGAGAAAGTTGTGGCCGATGGCGTTGGCTGCCTGCCACCATGGCGACCAGTACAGTCTGCCGAAAATATCCTGAAGGTCGTAACCCGAAAAACGCAGGACCGCGACGATGGCAAGCATCGGCAGGTCCGGTGTAAAGCCGCCCGCCGCTGCGGCCCAAGCGGTGCGCGGAACTTTGCCGCCGAAAAGGACAGTGCCCATCAGGATATGGGATTGGGTGTTCATCGCCCAAGTGTGTGGTGAAATGCCGGAGAGTTCAACAAGACAAAAGCGCGGGACTTGCCCGCGCCTGTGAAACTGCCGGTGCCACAAACTGCGGCAATACGGCTTGGTGTCCTTACTTTGCCTTTTTGGCGGCAGGCTTTGCGACAACGGCGGCCTTTGGCGCTGCGGCTTTGGCGGCAGGAGCAGCCTTCGGCGCAGCTGCCTTCTTTGCAGCCTTTGCGGAGGCGAGTTCGATGGCCTTGAACCAATGGTCTTCAGCCTGGCCTTCCGGCTGACCGGACTCCATCCAAAGCTGGTGAGCGATTTCGCGGATTTTTTCTTCAGATACGACTGCGACTGCGGACTTGCTGGCGGCCATCATGTGTCTCCTGCCCTAGCGTTCATTCTCTGAAAAACGCCGCTAGCACGGTTTATTGTGCACTGCAACATTAATCGATTTAAGTGCGGATTTTTGCCCTGCAACGCAGATATGCGCCTGATTCGTGGCTTTGAAAAGAGGCAGATTGCGCGCCACCCGTCCGGAATTCCCGGTGTTGTGCCGGGCGGAGCAACGGCGGTGTCCGGAGTTTGGCAGTTTACAAAGCGCGAGCAATCTGCAACCTGTGCGATATTATTGGATCCGAAACATATTTTGGTGGCTGATTTGGCTCAATCTCTGAAGACACTCCTCGAACAGGCTGCAAGCAAAGGCATCATCAGCGCGGGGCAAATTGAACCCCTTGCCGGACATTTGACCGAGAGCGGCTACGCTGCGATGCCAACCGGATCGCTCGGTAATGGTGGCATCCTTGCTGATCTGTCGCTGCCGAAAGATGGCGGGCCGCAGTTGCCTTCCGAAGAGAGCGAAGCGCCGCGTTTCGTGCGCGGCTTCCATGATGTGCTGATCACGGTGGGCATTGTCATTGCGCTCACGGGTGCGGCGGCGCTGATGTCGTCTCTGGTGCTTGTGCCTGCCGTAATCCTTCTTGCCGAAATTCTGGTGAAGCGGCAGCGGCTGGCACTGCCTGCGTTTGCGCTGACCAATGCCTATGTAATCGGCGTTGTCTGGCTGGTGTTTTCTGCTCTTGGCAATGCCACCGCCGGCACGCTGTCGCAAATGATTTCCATTTATGCTGCAAGCGCGGCGGCGCTGGTGCCGTACTACTGGCGTTACCGTGTTCCCGTTTCGCTCGCCGCGTTGATCCTGTCCGCGATAGGATTTTGCTTTTTTGCAACGCTCGGAGTAATTGGCCAAACGTCCTTGGATAGCGATGCTGTGGCCTTGCCTGCGCTGTTGGCGGGACTTGTGTTCTCACTGCTGGCCTTTGGCGCGGCGATGTATTTTGACGTGCGAGACCGGCTGCGCGTCACCCGTCGCTCGGACGTTGCGTTCTGGCTGCACCTTGGCGCGGCGCCTGCGCTGTTGAACTCGGCCTTGGGACTGGCGCTGTGGAACAGCGGTTCACGCGGCCTTTGGTTGCAAAACCTTGCATCCGGCCAGGCCATCGTCGCCTTGTTGATTATCACGCTGTTCATGTTGACAGGCATTGCCATAGACCGGCGCGCCTTCGTGACTGCGGGCATTCTGTCGCTCGGCTATGTGATCAGCACCTTGATCAAGGGGGTGAATTTCGAGTCCAACAATCTGTTCGCCATCTCGGCATTGGCGGTCGGCATCATTGTTCTGGTGATCGGCACCGGCTGGCTGCCGATCCGGGCGCGCGTGGTCGCCATGCTGCCCAAAGCCATCCAGGATTTGGTGCCGCCAGTTGCGGTTCAAGCTTGAGGGCTAGGCTCTAAGTGTTGAACTTGAACAGCATGATGTCACCATCCTGCACAACATATTCCTTGCCTTCATCGCGCGCCTTGCCAGCCTCCTTGGCTGGAACTTCGCCGCCGAGCGTGACGAAATCATTGTAGGCAATCGTCTGGGCGCGGATGAAGCCGCGCTCGAAATCGGTGTGGATGACGCCAGCCGCCTGCGGGGCCTTGGCACCTTTGTCAACGGTCCAGGCGCGGGCTTCCTTCGGCCCCACCGTGAAATAGGTGATCAGGCCGAGCAGCTTGTAGCCTTCGTGGATCAGCTTATCGAGACCTGGTTCTTCAAGACCGAGGTCCTTCAGAAATTCCATCGCATCTTCATCGGGCATCTGCGCCACTTCGGACTCGATGTTGGCCGAGATCACAACACAGCCAGCGCCCTGCGCCGCGGCCATCTTCTCGACAGCTTTGGTGTGGGCATTGCCTGTCGCGGCTTCGCTCTCAATCACATTGCAGACGTAGAGCACCGGATGGGAGGTCAGGAGGTTGAGACCTTGCAGGATAGCCAAGTCTTCCGGTTCCAGCGTCTTCAGCAGCAGGCGTGCAGGCTTGCCGTCGTTCAGAAGCGTGAGAACCTGCTCCATCACCGGCAGCACAGTCACCGCTTCCTTGTCTTTCAGCTGGGCGCGCTTGCGAAACTGGACGATGCGGCGTTCGATGGATTCGAGGTCCGCGAGCATCAGCTCGGTTTCGACCGTGTCGGCATCGGCGACGGGGTCAATGCGGCCTTCGACATGCGTGATGTCGTCGTCTTCAAAGCAGCGCAGAACATGGACGATGGCGTCCACTTCGCGGATGTTGGCGAGGAACTGGTTGCCAAGCCCTTCGCCCTTTGACGCGCCGCGAACGAGGCCGGCAATGTCAACGAATGAAATGCGGGTCGGCACAATGTTCTGGCTCTTGCCGATCTTGGCGATCACATCAAGGCGCGGGTCCGGCACCGCAACCTCGCCGGTGTTCGGCTCGATCGTGCAAAACGGATAGTTGGCAGCCTGCGCCGCCGCCGTCTTGGTCAGCGCGTTGAACAGGGTGGACTTGCCGACATTCGGCAGTCCGACGATACCGCATTTGAAACCCATGGAAATTCAGTCCCCAAGCGGCCCGAGAATGGTTTCGGGCGCGTGCAAAAATGGATTGATGATCGTCAGACCAGCAATTTCTTGGCCGTCCTGTAAATCTTCCGAGAGGAAATGGCTACAGCCAAGTTCAAGGGCGGAGGCGAGGAGGAGGCAGTCCCACCAGGAATAGCCTGTTGCCTGGCGCAAGCTGCGGGCCGCACTTACAGTTTGAATCGACACCGGCGCCGAACCCAATACAGCCAGCCTGTCAATTGCGTCGAACACCTGCTCGTTGCTTAATTGTTTTCTCTTGCGGAACAGCACGTTGGCAAGCTCGTTCAGCACTTGGAGATTCAGGCACAAATGTCGTCGTGCCGCTGCTTCTCTCATCCAATGCTGTGCTGTAACTGCCTTTAAATCGTTGGTGTCTTCCCGGCTATAAAACGCGACATTTGTATCAATGAAAATCTTAACGGCGTGCATTGCGTTCGTCTGCTGTTGGCATCCGCCCGTTTTCCATGATTTGCCACTTGGGGCCGGACAGGAAGGCATCAATTGCTTCCAATTGAAGGTTACGCTCCGGTGCTGCTTTGCCGGTTTGTCCAGCGGCAATCTTTTCCTGCGTTGCCAAAGCCATGAACTTTGACATGCTGATGCCCGCCTTTGCCGCCTCAATACGGGTCAAGCGATAGAGGTCTTCTTCGACAGATATCGTCACATTCTTCATCAAAGCCTCACGAAAACACGAAGTTCGTGTTTCAGTGTAACCGTGATTGAGACAATTTTCAAGAATGCAGCGACCAGCTCACTCCTTGCCGAACAGCCGTTTCAGCATAGCGGCCATGGGCCCGGTCTCCGGAATCTTGATATCCGGCCTGTGCGGCCGGGCCTGACGGATATGGCTCTGCGCGGCGGGCTTTGGCGCTTCTTCACGTTCGTTTTTGCCGAGCAGCAGTGCCACCTTGGTGGCAAAAGCGCCTTCATCTTTGGAGGCGAGAAGAGGTGCGGCTTCGGCTATGGTGTCCAGAAACTCATCCAGCCAGAGCTTGTCGGCCTTGGCAAAGTCGCCAAGTACGTGGTTCAAAACCAGATCTTTTTCACCCGGATGGCCGATGCCGAGGCGGATGCGGCGATAGTCTTTGCCGATGTGCTGGTCGATGGATTTGATGCCGTTGTGACCGCCGGAGCCGCCTCCGGTCTTGACGCGAAGCTTGCCCTGAACAAGGTCGAGCTCGTCATAGATAACGGCGATGCTCGCCGGTTCCAGTTTGTAGAAGCGCATGGCCTCGCCAACGGACTGGCCGGAATTGTTCATGAACGTCTGCGGCTTGATGAGTATCGTTTTCTCGCCGCCCAGCAGGCCCTCGGAAATCTCGGCAGAGAATTTCTTCTGCCATGGCCCAAAATTATGGCGGCGGGCTATCAAGTCCGCCGCCATGAAACCGATGTTGTGCCGGTTGCCAGCGTATTTGGCGCCGGGATTGCCAAGACCTGCGATGAGCAGCATGGAACCCGGCTCCTTCTATCAGGCCGCCGGGGCTGCTTCTGCTTCTTCGAGCGCGCCGCCCGGAGAGACAATCGTGGCAACCGTGAAATCGCGATCGATGGTCGGCTTGAGGCCTTCCGGAACTGCGACCGCAGAAATGTGGACAGAATGGCCGATGTCCACCGAGGCCAGATCGACCGTGATGAAATCCGGAATGGCATCGACCGGGCACATGAATTCAACTTCATGGCGCACGATGTTGAGAATGCCGCCGCGTTTCAGTCCAACCGAAATGTCCTGGTTGATGAAGTGGACCGGAATTTCGACCTTGATGCGCGAGTTTGCGGAGACGCGCAGGAAATCGACATGGGTCGGGAAATCCTTGACCGGATCCAGCTGATAGTCCTTTGGCAGGACGCGGATCTTGTCGCCGTTCACGTCAATCGTTGCGACGGTATGCAGGAAACCACCACCGTGGATCTTGTAATAGATTTCCTTGTAGTCGAGGGAAATGGAGATTGGCGCCTGCTTGTCACCATAGATGACAGCGGGAACACGACCGTTGCGACGTACAGCCCTGGCGGACCCCTTACCAGCCAGAACACGCGCCTCGGCCTTGAGCTCGTAAGATTTGCTCATGACGTTGACCTTTCAGGTTACTGGAGTGGCCTCACCGCACCTCATCCGAGAAGCAGTCAAACCGGCGCGGTTCTTGTTGAAGGAAACACAGCCATCCGCGCTGCCTCCAAGGGTGTCTGCACGGACGGGCGGCGTATAGCGCATGGGGACGGGCGGTGCAAGGGTAGCGGCTGCCACCGCCAAACGCTTCTTGCAGCCCAGCGCGATTCTGAAAATAAATCTATCCACCTGCCAAAAACCCGATCCTACAATGCCCCCGCGTCAATTCCGGCGCGCACGAGGCAAGGCTGGCAGGCAGGATGGACTGGAACAGGGCAATCGAGCGGAACAGCGAGGCGCTCCACAAGATTGTCGCCATGATGTTTGCGATGTTGACCATGGCCAGCCGCAGTCCCCTCT
>JANPGC010000063.1:0-20678 GCA_031423755.1 Phyllobacteriaceae bacterium
CGCCGTCAAGCAAGGCGCGGGACATTTCATTTCCGGTGGACCGTGGAGCGATTCGAATGATGCCGATCACCGACGCAAATAGATAAAACACGCCGACCATGGCAAAGATGCCAAGCAGACCAAGCCGGAACGGTTCTCCCAAGCTGTCTCCAAACAGAAAGAACAGCGCGGCGACGGCCATGAGCACAACGCCGAGCCCGAGCAGGCGCAGCACTTCGCCCGGACGTGACTCACGGTCGACAACTGGCGAGGGGTTTGCAGATTCCCCGGTGTCCGCAGCCATGCGTGTTTCCCCTGTTTCGCACTTTTGTGATTCTGGTTGAATCATATTCCTGTCCGGCAAGGAAGGGGCGCAAAGCGCTTTGGCCACAATGCAGTCTGATCAGAGACCTGCTTTCAGGTGAAAATGCAGAAACCTTGTGATGACCGGTTGAGCAGGTTACTGTCTTTTCCTGACGATCATCAATCCGGGGAGTGGGATGAGCAACTGGATCAACAATTTATTTGGCGTAAGCCTGTCGCCGACACTGTCCTTCATTCTGCTTTTCGCCGCAATTATCGTTGGCTTGATGCTGCTGATCTGGATTGCACGGAGGCTGTTGGGCGGAACGTTTGTGAGCGGCGGCCGTGGGCGGCATTTGCGGCTTGCGGTGATGGACGCGACGCCCGTGGACTCGCGTCGTCGTCTCGTTCTGGTCCGCAGGGATGACGTCGAACATCTGATCCTGATCGGCGGCCCGACGGATCTTGTAGTCGAGCAAAACATCCGCATCGACGGGCCACGCGAAGCAAAGAACATTCAGCCACCTTCGGAGCCTGCAATCCAAGAGCCTGTGGTCCAAGAGCCTGTGGTCCAAGCGCCTGTGGTCCAAGCGCCTGTCATGCAACAGCGCCCTGTCGAGATGCCCAGGCCTGCAGAAGCGCCGCGCATCGAGCCGTCGAGGCAGGCCGCCCCCCTGCCGCCATTGCAGCCTCGGCCCGCGCCGCAGACACCGGCAGCTCCATATCTGCCTCCAAGGCCAGTGTTGGCCCCGCGCGAGGACTTGCCCGCTCGGTCGCCTATGCCAGTGCGGGAGGCCATTTCGCCAGCGCGGCCCTTCACGCCACCTGCAAGCCCTGTGACTGAGCCAGTTGCCCCGGCAATAACATCGCCCCGTTCCTTTGCGCCTGCGCCGCGTATTGAACCGGCTGCGGCAGCGCTGGCATCGCGCCCGGAACCCGCCCCCGCCGTCGCACCAGTGCCGGTCGTAACGGTGAGGCCTGTCGCCGCGATAAAGACAGCCGATCAGGACATGGACGATTCCCTGCTCGCCGATCTTTCGGAAAGCATGTCATTTGACGATGAGGAAATCTCGCCGGAAGTATCACTTGAGAAGGAGATGGAATCGCTGTTGGGAACACTCGATACGAAAAAGGACCGGATTTCCTGACAGGAGCGGGTATGCAGCATGTGGGGACAGGCGCCGTCCCCACACCTGAAGGTCACTCGTCGCGGTAGACCTTTTCGCGACGCTCATGGCGCTCCTGCGCTTCTATCGAGAGGGTCGCGATCGGGCGGGCATCAAGCCGCTTCAGGCTGATCGGCTCGCCGGTTTCCTCACAAAAACCATAGGTGCCATCCTCAATCCGAGCCATTGCCGCGTCAATCTTGGAAATCAGCTTGCGCTGCCTGTCACGCGCGCGAAGTTCAATTGCGCGGTCGGTTTCCGAGGATGCGCGGTCTGCAAGATCGGCGTGGTTGGTGTTCTCTTCCTGCAGCGCTTCGAGCGTTTCACGCGCCTCGCGCAGAATATCGTTCTTCCATGCAATCAGCTTGGCGCGGAAGTAGGAACGCTGACGGTCGTTCATGAACGGTTCGTCGTCGTTCGGTTGATAGGATGTTTCGTTCGTCCGAACCATCTGAATCACTCCAAAGTCCTCCCTGTGGGCGGGGCTTATAATGCGGCGCTCAAGTGCAGACAAGCACCTGATTTGCTCACACATGAAAATGACAGTGATTTGAACGAACCGGCATAAGCTGCCGTAACGGAACACGAATCGCCCTTGATGAAGCCCGTTGTGACGGCGCGGCACACTTTCCGGCATCCGCCATTGCGTCAAATCCTGCGGCAGATTATCGGTAAGCAAGCATCGCCAAGGAATTGTCCGACCATGAGCCGCATATACCTGTTGCGCCACGCCAAGGCGGTCCAAGCCATTCCCGGGATGAAGGATTTTGACCGCCCGCTGGACGTTAGCGGACGCGAGATGGCCGAAAGACTGGGCATGGAGATGTTGGCAAACGGATTGGTCCCGGACAAGATCATCGCATCACCGTCAGTGCGCACACGCGAAACCTTGGCCCCAATCGCCGCTAGAATACCATTCGAAATCGAAACGGAATATGATCGAATGCTCTTTGACGGCCCTGAAAATTCTTACCTGTCGGCAATCCGGCGCGGCGGCAGCGCGAAGTCGGTCATGCTGGTAGGGCACAATCCGATGACCGAAGAAGCTGCGCTTTTGCTTTGCGGAACGGGGAGTCTTGAAGCAAGGAAAAAGCTTTTGCACGGCTTTCCAACCGGCGGCCTTGCGGTCATCGACCTGCCTGGTGCGCTTGCGGACGCAAGGCGGGGCGACGGAAATCTGGTCATGTTCATCACCGGCGGCGCGCTATGAACAAGTATTTGGCGCGACGCCATTAAAACACGCGGCCCGCGACCATAGATAGACGCCAACGCAAACCGGAGACCGGCCTTGGCCTCACCCACATCGCTGCAGGACGAAATCAGGCTGTCGCTCGGCACGCTTGGCGAAAGGCTGAGCGGCCTGAGCGAGCCATCGGTGCGTATTGGCGTGTCTGGATTGTCCCGCGCGGGAAAGACCGTGTTCATCACGGCGCTGGTTCACAATCTGCTGAATGGCGGACGGCTGCCGATGTTTGAGGCATGGCGCAACGGGCGCATGTCGGCAGCCCGGCTGGAACCGCAGCCGGACGACGCCGTGCCACGATTTGCCTATGAGAACCATGTGCGCGAACTCGTTGAGGAACGCCTGTGGCCGCAATCCACCCGCGCGATCTCGCAACTGCGCCTGACCGTCGAATACCAATCGGCTTCGGGCTGGAGCCGGATGTTCCAGCCGGGAAAACTCTCGATCGATATCGTCGATTACCCCGGCGAATGGCTGCTGGACCTGCCGCTGTTGACCAAATCCTATGCCGAGTTTTCAGCGCAGGCGCTGGATCTGGCCAGATTGCCGATGCGAAACGACATCGCCCACGACTGGCTGACGCTGGCAAACGCCGTTGATACAACGCAGCCAGCCGACGAATTGCTGGCGCAGCGCCTGGCTGCAACCTTCACGGACTATCTGCGCGCCTGCCGCGCTGACGAACGGGCGATGTCCACGCTGCCGCCGGGGCGCTTCCTGATGCCCGGAGACATGGAGGGCTCGCCAGCCCTCACCTTCGCGCCCCTGCCCGGCACAGCGCCGGAGCATGGGCTGCGCGGCTCGCTGTGGGCGATGATGGAGCGACGCTACGAGGCCTACAAGACGCATGTGGTCAAACCCTTCTTCATGGATCATGTCGCGCGGCTGGACCGGCAGATCGTGCTGATCGACGCGATGCAGGCGCTGAACGCCGGATCGCACGCGCTGGAAGACCTTGAGCGGGCATTGGGCGAAATCCTGACCTGCTTCCGCCTCGGCAAGTCCGGCTGGCTCCCAAGCTTTTTCACTCACCGCATAGACCGCATCCTGATCGCCGCCACCAAGGCCGACCAGTTGCACCACACCGCGCACGACCGGCTGGAGAGGCTGGTGCGCAAACTGGCCGACCGGGCAATCGATAGCGCAGAGTTCTCAGGCGCGGAAGTCGAGGTGCTGGCCATGTCCGCCGTGCGTTCGACGCGGGAAGCAACTGTCAAACAAGGCAAGGACGAATTGCCGGTGATCGTCGGAACGCCGCTAAAAGGCGAGACCATGGGCGACGACATATTCGACGGCAAGACCGAAACCGCCATATTTCCCGGCGACTTGCCCGAAAAGCCAGATTCAATCTTTCAACGGTTTGAATCAGGCTCGCAGCCGCTTGACGCGCTGAGCGAAGCGGAATTGCGCTTCATCCGCTTCCGCCCGCCGGTGCTGGAACAAACCGCTGAAGGCCTCACGCTGTCGCTACCGCACATCAGGCTCGACCGTGCCCTGCAATTCCTGATCGGAGACCGGCTGGCATGAGTGAAACCCGCAAACCCGCAGCGTTCAAACTGTCGCCCGATGTTGCTGAAAAGCCGGTGAATCAGCAGTCCAAACCCGTGCAGCACCGCCGCGCGCCCGTGGCACGGCCTATGGCCGAGATTATTGAGGAGCCGGACGTATTTGCCGACACCGGTCTTGTGGAGATTGTGACATTGCCTGCGCCGGTGACATTGAGCCGCTGGACAGTCGGCAAGGTATTTGGCACAGCAGCGGGGCTGCTTGTCTCGCTGGCGATTGGCCTGTGGGTCGACACGCTGGTGCGCGACATGTTCAGCCGGGCCGATTGGCTGGGCTACACGGCCATTAGCTTGGTCGGCGTCGCAGTGCTTGCGCTTTTGGTCATTGTGGCACGCGAGATGGCGGGCCTTTCGCGTCTCAACGCGGCAAGCCGGCTGCGCGAAAAGGCGACCCGCGTCATCGCCGCCAACGACACCAATGCGGCGCGGGAACTGATCGACGAACTCGATATCCTGTTTGCAAACGTGCCGAAGACGGCCCGTGGACGGGCGCATCTGAAGGAAACGCACGGCGAAATCGTTGATGGCGCGGACCTCGTGCGCCTGGCAGAAACCGGGCTGCTCGCCCCGCTCGACCAGATGGCGCGGACGATGGTGCTGGACAGCGCCAAGCGCGTGTCTGTCGTCACGGCTGTCTCGCCGCGCGCGCTGGTCGATGTCGGCTATGTTATCTACGAATCCGCAAGGCTCATCCGCCGCCTTGCCGAACTCTATGGTGGACGGCCCGGCACGCTCGGCCTGTTCCGGCTGGCGCGGCGGGTGATCGCGCATCTGGCGGTTACGGGCTCAATCGCTGTCGGCGATAGCCTTATTCAGCAACTGGTCGGTCACGGTGTTGCGGCAAAACTGTCCGCGAGGCTGGGCGAAGGCGTGATCAACGGGCTGATGACGGCGCGGGTCGGAATTGCGGCGATGGACATCGTCCGGCCCCTGCCGTTTGACGCGGTGAAGCGACCGGGGATCGGGGATTTCATGTCAGAGCTGACGAGGATTGGCGGCAAGGGTTCGAGCGAGGGGTAGCCGACAAATCTGCATCATGGCGGGTTTCTGTCTTCTCCCCGTTGGAGAAATGGGGGAGAAGACGGACAATCGCCGTCGGCGGCGCTTTCGCGACCCTTTTCCGCAGTCACTTTCCCGAAACGGAACCAAGCATTAACCATTTCTGGTCATGATTCAGGCTTGTTCAGCAAACAGCCGAGTGCCTTGTAATGAAAATTGCCGCGTCCCTTTTTGCTCTTGCCGTGACAGCGGTTCTGGCTGGCTCCATGCCTGCCGCCGCGCGCGATGCTGATGCGGATTTCTTTGAAAAGGTATCGGGCAAATGGTCCGGGCCGGGCGAGATCGTCGCCGGCAAATACAAAGGCACCAAATTCACCTGCCAGTTTGACGGCACCAATCCGGACGCGTCGACCGGCATCACCATGGACGGCACGTGCCGGGTTGGCGTGTTTGCGCAGGAAATGAAGGCGACGATTCTTCGCTCCGGCAATGGCTACAAGGGCTCGTTCCTTGACGGGTCCAAGGGCAAGGGCCTCGACATTACGGCAGGCAACGTCGCTGGAAACAGGGTGACCATGGCGCTGGTCCGCAAGCAGCTGAACGGCGCGATGCTGGCCAAAATGAATGGCGAAGACAACATGAACGTCACGATTTCCGTGCGCGTGGAAAAGGAAATGGTGCCGGTAATCGGCATGAGCCTGAAGCGCGTGGACGAGACCTCAACCGGCTCGGTCGCTCAGAACTAGAACCAGTCCGGCCCCTGCTGGACCGTCATTCCGGATTGATCGGACTTCAGGGCGAGCTCGGAAACGGGCTTGCCTTTGTGCATTTTTTCAGGCGCGATCTGCGCCAGCGGCACCAGCACAAATGCGCGCTCGGCAAGACGCGGGTGCGGCACGATGAGGCCCGGCTCACTGATCTCGCGGTCCCCGAAAAACAGGATGTCCATGTCGATGGAGCGCGGCCCCCAGCGCACATCACGCACGCGCTTAAGTTCCTGCTCGATGACAAGGCAGAGTTCGAGAAACGCGCGCGGCTCCAGCGATGTCCGGATGTCAGCGCAGGCGTTGAGAAAATCCGGCTGGTCGGTGACGCCCCAAGGTGGTGTGCGCCAGACGGAAGAGACTTTGACGACACGGCACAGCGGGTGCTTGTCCAACGCCTGAAGCGCGGAACGCATTGACGCCAGCGGGGCGCCGATGTTGCCGCCAAGCCCGATCAGGACCTGCTCTTCACCGCGGCTCGACAACCATCACCTCGACATAATCAAGAACGCCAGGAACCGGCGCATTCGGCTTGCGGACGGTGACTTCGGCCCGTGTGATCTGCGGAAACCGCTCGCGCAAGGCGCGGGCGACACGAAGCGCCAGCGCCTCAATCAAAAAGCGGCGCTCGCCTGTGACGATCTTTTCGATCACTTGAAACGCCTTGCCGTAATCGACCGTTCCATCAATGGAATCGCGCTCGATCGCATCGCCGGCTTCAACCTGCAGCAGCGCATCGATATAAAAACGCTGGCCAAGGAACTCCTCCTCGGCATGAACGCCATGGCGGGCGAAAAACGCGCAGTTTTTCATGTGAATGACATACATGGCCCGCTCCTCACCCGCGCGCGGACGGTTTGCCCGGCGTGCGCTTGACGGCCAGCATAGCATCGGCGAGCATCAATGCATCCCTGTTGAATGCGACATTGTGCACGCGAAATATGTCAGCGCCTGCAAGCCGGAGGATCGCAGAGCTGGCGGCCGTGGCGACATCGCGTTCAGGGGCGCTGCGGCCCGTGATATTCCCGAGGAACCGCTTGCGCGATGTGCCGGCCATCAGCGGATAGCCAAGGTCCTTGAGCTCGCGGAACCGCACCATGAGTTCGACATTGTCGATGGTCACTTCCTTGGCAAAGCCGAAGCCGGGATCAAGCACAATGGATTCATCGCGGACGCCAGCCTTGGCGGCGATTTCGAGCGAACGGCGCAGGAACACGCGCTGGTCTTCAATGCGGTCCGCAAGCACCTCCCGCCCGCGCCCGGTGTGCATGATGCACAGCCCTGCCCCGGTCTCGGCAGCGACCGTGGCAATGCCCGGCTCGCGTTGCAGGCCCCAGACGTCGTTGACGATGTGGGCTCCCCCTTTTACGGCCAGACGCGCTGTCTCCTCGCGGTAGGTGTCGATGGAGATGATGGCTTCCGGGATGGCCGCGAGCGCTTCGATGACCGGCAAAACGCGGCGCTGCTCTTCAAGCGCGGAGACGGCTTCCGCATTCGGCTTGGTCGATTCGCCGCCGACGTCGATGATGGTCGCGCCCTCGGCGAGCATGGTCTTGGCTTGCGCGACGGCAGAATCGAGCGAGGCATGCTGGCCGCCGTCTGAGAAGGAATCCGGCGTGACGTTGAGGATGCCCATGATCACAGCGCGCGTCCCGAGCGGCAGGGTGCGGGTGTGGGCGAGTTGCCAGAGGGTGTTCATTGGGAGACGCGGACCATCAATTGTAGACTTCACTGCGTTGTCCGACTTTGACGATAAGGATATTTACGGTGTCATCTTGAATGTCGCAGATGATACGGTAGTCCCCGACCCGATATTTCCAATACGGTCCCAGGCGTGCCCCGCTCAGGGCAGCACCCAGCGCACGAGGATTCTCCATTTGAGCGAGACGTTGGCGAAGAAACAAGAGAATGCGGGCTGCACTCTGTGATCCAAGTTTGTCGATACTCTTCTCTGCTGATTTTGAGAGCTCAATCTTCCAAGCCATACCGCTTCATCACTTCTTCGAGCGGTATGGTTTTGCTCCTCCCGGAGCGGATGTCTTCCATTATCTTCTCTGCGTCGCGGAGATCCTGAACATCTTCGAGGTGCTGAAGAATCATCTCTCTGACGTAATTATCCATTGTATGCCCCGTCTCCTTGGCAAGCGTGTCGAGGCGGGCCTCAATCTTTGGGGGCAAGCTGATTGCGAGCATTTCCAAGTCCTTTGTGAGCACGCCTATATAGAATAAAATACTGCTTAGCTCAAATCAGTAATGCGGATTCCGCTGAATGCAGAAGCGCCGCCGTCGCCAAAGCCTCAAATCTTGAAATCCGTGTCCTGACCCACACCCAGCTTCTTCTGCAAATTGGTCGACGAAGTCGTGTACTGGAACACGATCCGCTCGCCCGGATTGCAGATGCGCTTGGCGGCTTGCGTCATCAGGGCGGCTTCGTGGAAGCCGGAGAGGATCAGCTTCAGCTTGCCCGGATACCAGTTGATGTCGCCAATGGCGAAGATGCCGGAGACGTTGGTCTCGAACTTTTCCGTGTCGACGTGAATGAGGTTCTGCTCGAGATTGAGGCCCCATTCGGCGACGGGGCCGAGCTTCATGGTGAGACCGAAGAAGGGCAGCATGCGGGTGGCGTTGATGACTTTTTCGCCGTCGCTTGTCTTAATGGTGACCGACGACAGTTGGCCGTCCTCGCCTTGCAGCGATGAGAGCTGACCCGGCTCGAACCGCATCTTGCCTTCCTCGACCAGCGCGAACATTTTCTTGACGCTGTCCGGCGCGGCCTTGAACTCCGGGCGGCGGTGCATCAGCGTCACGCTTTTGGCGACGGGATGCAGGTTCAGCGTCCAGTCGAGCGCAGAATCGCCGCCGCCGACAATCAGCACGTCCTGACCGCGGAACTCTTCCATGCGGCGCACGGAATAGAACACACTCTTGCCTTCGAAGGCCTCGATCCCCGGCACCGGCGGGCGCTTGGGCTGGAACGAACCGCCGCCGGCGGCAATGACCACGACCTTTGACAGGAAGACTTCGCCCTCGTCGGTCACTGTGCGGAAACGGCCATCTTCTTGCTTCGAGAGCTCTGAGACCATACGGTTGAAATGGAACTCCGGGTGGAACGGCTTTATCTGCTCCATGAGCTTGTCGGTAAGGCCTTGCCCGGAAATCTCCGGCCATGCCGGAATGTCGTAGATCGGCTTTTCAGGATAAAGCTCGGCGCATTGCCCGCCCGGACGGTCGAGAATGTCGATCAGATGGCATTTGAGATCATAAAGGCCAAGCTCGAACACGGCGAACAGGCCGACAGGCCCTGCCCCGATGATCACGACGTCGGTTTCGATCTGGGTGCTCATGGCTCTAGGGTCCGTTCAATCAATCAGAATGCAAACTGGAAGGATGCAGCGCATTAACCGCACTTGGCATGGCTGCGAAAGGAAATGATTTCTGCAGGGCCGGGGCACAGCGGAAAATTATGCCGCGTTCAGGCCTGACGCTCGGGGATTGAAACCACAAGACCGTCCAAGTCGTCCTTGACCTTGATCTGGCAGGACAGCCGGGAAGTCGGGCGCACATCGAAGGCGAAATCGAGCATGTCCTCCTCCATCGCCGCCGGTTTGCCGGTCTTCTCGACCCATGCGTCATCGACATAAACATGGCAGGTCGCGCAGGCGCAGGCACCGCCACACTCAGCCTCAATGCCGGGCACCTGATTGCGGATGGCGTTTTCCATCACGGTCGAACCGTTGACTGCGTCCACGTCGATGCGCGTGCCGTCAAAGGCGATAAAGGTCAGTTTTGTCATGCGAAAACCTCGGGAAAATTTGTCCCCGTCGCTCTAGCGGTTTTCAATTTCAAGTCAATCCGCCAATCCGGCGCAGGTCGGATGGCCGCTTACCGGTTGATGGCCGCGATGAAGTCGAGCACGTGGGCGATTTCATCGCCCAGATCGGCGAGCAGCCGCGAATTCAGCGGCGCCTTTTCGATGCGCTCGGCGACATCGGCGACCGGAAACGCGCCGACCGAGCGGGCCGTGCCCTTGATCGTGTGCGCCAGACGCTTGCGCTCATCGGCGTTGGCATTGCCCATCGACGCCCGCGCGCCGGACATTTGCTTGGCGAACATGGCGAGGATTTCAGTCTCGAGAGAGCGGTCGCCCATGGTTTGGCGCGTCAGATGCGCCAGATCAATCGGCCGTCCGTTGGCGGACGCCGGTGCGGTATGTTTGAGTGCTGCTTGCATTGAAAAAAGCCATCCGTGGAGCCGGTACGCGGCGAACGAGTTCAGGATAGAAGCGGATGGTTAAAATTGTATGGGTTTCCGAGCCTGACCCCAAATCCACTTTGACGGCCATCTGAAGCGGTTTTCTGCGCTTCCGGTGCCCACGTACCCAAAAGTACGCTCCGCTCCGGTTCTCAAAACCGCTCCATTTGACTCGCCTAGTTGAATTTTGGATCAGGCTCTCAGGAAACCAACAACTGCCAAAGTGTCAGCGACCATACCGACCCGGCAATGGCAATCGACATCAGCACGGCGAGCGAGCCGCAATCCTTGGCAATCTTGATGTCAGCGTGAAACTCACGGCTCAACGCATCGCAGGCCGCTTCGATGGCGGTGTTGAGCACTTCGACAATCATCACCAGCATGATGACAGCAATCAGCAACAGCCGTGTCCAGCCGTCGCTTGAAACAACGAAGGCAGCCGGAATGGCGGCTGCCAGCGCAATGGCCTCTTCCTGAAACGCCCGCTCGCTGCGGATGAGATGGTTCCACGCGGCAACAGAATTGAAAAAGGCGGCAGTCATGCGCGTCATGGGGTCCCTCCCGGCAGTACGGGAAAGCTATGCATCGCAATACTTAGGATTCGGTTGAAACCGTGCTGACCAATCCGGAAGGCGCGGTCTGGTGCTGCGGCAGGCCGTCGGTGATGTCGTAGTAGCTGCCCTTGTCGCCGGTGAAGATATGCCCTTCGGCCCGCAATGAGCTCGGCTCGTCAAAGGCTCCGGCGAGGATTGATGTGTAGGATTTGTCAGCGTTCTTCCAGAACAGGCCGGACCCGCAAACCGAACAGAACCCGCGCCTGGCTTCCGGCGAGGATTGGAACCACGAGATTTTTTCCGCACCTTCAACTTCCAGATCAACATCCTCGGAGGCAGTCGCGGCAAGGAAATGCCCGGTCTGGCGGCGGCATTGCGAGCAATGGCAATAGATTACGCCGCGAAGCGCACCGCGTGTGGTGAAGCGGACCGCGCCGCAGGAACATTGGCCGGAGTGGATGGTGGGCACGGGGGCTCCTACACGTCAGGTTATCGCGGATGAAACGAATCGTACTCGTGACATGCCAAATATTCACAACTAGTCAGGTGAAGCAGTCCCGTCAGCGCCTAACGCAGCCTCCCAATTTCTACCGCGCCGAAAGACGCGCAGGACTCTGACCTTGGAGGGCTCCACGACAATTGCAATCGTCAAATTTCGCTCAAAACCCAGAATGCGCAGGCCCTTTCGCAGGTCATCACGCATACGCCCTCGCTCAGGAGCCCGAGAAAGTGAACGGATAAACTCTTCGACCCGCTCGATGTACGCTAGTGCGGGTACTGAGCCTGCTTCGAACTCAATCCATTCATACATGGCGCGAATATCAGTTCGCGCCCGCGAAGAGATTACTACCTTGCGAGGCTTCACGCAGCATGTGCCTTCTTGCGGCGATGCATTTCGCGAATTTCGTCGAAAACGCTCTCCACCGAGTGGCCGGACTCCGGATCTGCCATCATCTCGTCATAGACGGGTACGACCTCGCTCATCAGCCAACGGTCAACTGCGGCATCGCGTTCCATGAGCGCGTCCATGCCCGCCCGCATCGCTTCGCTAGCCGAGGCAAAGCGCCCGGATTCTATCATTTTCTTGACAAACGCCTCCTGCGCAGCCCCAAGCACCACAGACGTATTCTTGCCCATCAAAATCTCCATCACGTTACCAGATATTGGTAACACAGCCTCCCAGCCATTTCAACAAACCCCCGAAAACCAAACGGCGCCGGACACTTGCCTGACGCCGTCGATTCAAAACTTTAACGGATTGAATTCAGAACCCGAAGATTACATCGCGCCCTTCATGGCTTCTTTTTCGGCCATGCCGAGATGTTCGCTGCACTTGTCCATTTCCTTCATGCCCATGGCTTCCTTGGCCATGTCGAATTCCTTCATCGCCATGGTCTTGGCCTCGCCCTCGGCCTTGTCGACGGTCTCCATCACCATTTTCATGGTTGCATCATCGCAGGCCTTCATTTCTGCGGCGTAAGAGATGCCGGAGAATGCAACGGTCATGGCGGCGGCGGCGAAGAGTGTTTTCAGCATTTGAGTGTTCCCTTTGATGATTGACGCCCAGCGCGTCTGAAGAGACCATCATCATCTAAGCTTTCACTTACCACACACGAAGCCGTGCTTCACACGCCTGTGTTGAAACTTCAAATCCTGATCACAAAAACGGCACCGGTTTCCCGGTGCCGAAGCAAGACTCGAGGGTGCAGGAAGACCTATTCGGCGGCAATGCGCCGCTCGACAACGCCGCGTTCCTTTTTGACCAATTCCGCCACCATGAACGACAGCTCTAGCGCCTGATCGGCGTTGAGGCGCGGGTCGCAATGGGTGTGGTAGCGGTCGGCAAGCTCATCCTGTGTGATGGCGCGCGCGCCGCCGGTGCATTCGGTGACGTTTTTGCCGGTCATTTCGACATGGATGCCGCCAGCGTACGTGCCTTCGGACCGGTGAATCTCAAAGAAATTCTGCACTTCCTTGAGAATGCGCTCGTAGGGGCGCGTCTTGTAGCCGGAGGCCGCAGAGATGGTGTTGCCGTGCATCGGATCGCACGACCAGACAACCTTGCGCCCTTCCCGCTCGACAGCGCGGATGAGCTTGGGCAGATGTTCGCCGACCTTGTCCGCGCCGAAGCGCGCGATCAGCGTCAGGCGTCCGGCTTCATTGTCCGGGCTCAAAATGTCGATGAGCCGGAGAAGACCATCCGGATCAAGCGTCGGGCCGCATTTGAGGCCGATCGGGTTCTTGATGCCGCGGCAATACTCGACATGCGCATGGTCCGGCTGGCGGGTGCGGTCGCCAATCCAGATCATGTGGCCGGAGGTGGCATACCAGTCGCCGGAGGTCGAATCGACACGCGTCAACGCCTCTTCATAGCCGAGCAGCAAGGCCTCGTGGCTGGTGTAGAAATCGGTCTCACGCAGCGCGTAATTGGTCTTGGAGGTGATGCCGATGGAGCGCATGAAATCAATGGTTTCAGAAATGCGCGCTGCCAACGCCGAATAGCGGTCGCCCTGCGGAGAATCCGCGACGAAATCCATGGTCCACTGGTGCACGTTCTCAAGGCTCGCATAACCGCCCTGCGCGAATGCGCGGAGCAGATTGAGCGTTGCGGCAGACTGGCGGTAGGCCATTTCCTGGCGGGCGGGATCGGGGATGCGCGAGGCCTTGTCAAACTCGATGCCGTTGATGATGTCGCCGCGATAGGACGGCAGCGTGATGTCGCCCTTGGTCTCATTGTCGGACGAGCGCGGCTTGGCAAACTGGCCGGCAATGCGGCCGATCTTCACTACCGGCTGCGAACCGGCAAAGGTCAGCACAACAGCCATCTGCAGGAAGACGCGGAAGAAGTCACGGATATTGTCGGCGCCATGCTCGGCAAAACTCTCGGCGCAGTCGCCGCCCTGCAGCAGGAAGCCGCGGCCTTCGGCGACATCGGCGAGCGCCTTCTTGAGATCGCGTGCTTCGCCGGCGAACACCAGTGGCGGATAGGTGCGAAGCCGCCCTTCAACGTCTGTGAGAACCTGTTTGTCGGGATAGGCCGGAACCTGGCTGATCGGCTTTTCGCGCCATGAAGTCGGGGACCAGTTCTGTGTCATGCTTTGTGCTTTCAAAGGTTGGGACGTGGCGCGCGGCAACTCGGCCGGCGCGGTTTTGGTGGCGAATGCGCTGTGGTCGGGGACAAGAATATGATTCTCATCCGCCAGCGCCCGGATTTTCATCACCGCAATGCTCTCGTGAACCTTGGCCGGATCCAGTTCCATGCGGTAAATCGTCGGCTGGCTGATGCCTGCCTTGGCTGCAAGCTCAGCCTGCGACAGGTCGAGCATCGAGCGGATATATTTGATCTGGCGGCCGGTGAGTTGCGGTATGTTCATGGCGTCAATCTCGTTTATGACGCCCAAATAGGTCAACATGAATTGAATGTCAAACCATTGTGAATAAAATTAGTCAAAAGTTCAGTAGAACCTGATTGCCGTAAACCGAGCGAAAAAATTGACGCCGCGCATCGGCGCGGTGACGTCCATCTTCCAGTAGGTTTCGCGCTTTTTGGACGGCAGCTGCGGGCCGGAGGGAAGTTTCATGGTGAAACTGATCCGGCCATTTGCCGCCGCTTCCTTGGCGACCGTCATTTTTCCGGACCAGAAGGGCTTGGTCGACAGGCGCGAGCGCTCGCCATTATGATCCCGCTCGCCATAGGCAAAACAATTGAGGGTGATTGTGTAGTCGCCCGTCACCTCTGCCGGCTTGTCGAGGACGACGGCGCCGCTGAACATGCTGCCGAGCCGCGCCGGGCTGTATTCCAGAACCGGCGTGCCGATCTTGCGCTGGCGCAGGAACCTCCGCGCCGCGATAAATCCGGCAATGAGCGTCAGCGGGCCGCACAGGAAAGGCAGCAGCACGGACGGGCTGGACGTGTCGGGGGTGCGCAACGGCACCTCATACCACCAGGTGCCGCCGATGGACAGGACGGCAAAAATGGCTGTGAAGGTGACGGCAACATGATATTCGCACAACGTCACCGACGGGAGTTTTTGGGGTCCGTTCCCATTGTTTGCCATGGCGAAATCCTGCTGCCGGTTTTGCAACTTTTACCACGCAGATGCCTGCGTGCAATGATCAGCCTGTAAGCCAAAGTGATTGGGGCGCGGCACGGTCAGGGTGTAGAATCTTTTTGAAACTTTCGAGGAAAGGACCGATGTCATGACCATGAAGGAATTCCACTGCGGCACGCTCGTGCCCGGCTGCGAGTGGCACACGCGCAACGAAAGCGAAGCCGAAATCATCCGCCGGGCGAGCGAGCACATGCGCGAGACGCACGGCGAGACGGTGATCCGCGAGACGATGGTGGAGGCGATCAAGGCGCGGATTGGTGCGGAGCAGAAGGCAGCTTGACCCTTGCCTTCGCCCCGCCGTTTGAGGGCAGAAGGGTCGGCAAACTTTATACCCGCACCCCGCCCCTGACCTGATACGTCGGCGCATACATTGTCACCAGTTCCTCTGCCGCCGTTGGATGCACCGCCATGGTTCTGTCGAAGTCGGCCTTGGTCGCGCCCATCTTCATCGGAATCGCGATGAGTTGCGCCATTTCGGCGGCGTCGGGGCCCATGATGTGTGCGCCAACGACCTTCTGGCTCGCCGTATCAACGATCAGCTTCATCAGCATGCGGTCCTGTGAGCCGGACAGCGTTGCCTTCATCGGGCGGAATTCGGCGCGGAAAATGTCGAGATCGCCGAAACGCTTTGCTGCCGACTCTTCCGACATTCCGACGGTGCCGATTTCCGGGCGGGTGAAAACGCCTGTGGCGATGATCTCGTAATCCGGGCGCAAAGGATTGTTTTTGTAGACCGTCTCGATGAAGCACATGGCTTCGTGGATCGCCACCGGTGTCAATTGCACACGGTTGGTGACGTCACCGACGGCAAAAATGTTGGGTTGGGACGTGCGTGAATGTTCATCGACCACGATGGCGCCGAGCTTGTCTGTGGCTACCCCTGCCCGTTCCAGCCCAAGCCCCTCCGTGTTCGCCATGCGGCCGACGGCAAGCAGCACCTGATCGGTGTCAAGCGCCTCGCCATTGCTAAGGATGACATGCAGCCGCCCGTCATCGCCGCGCCGCACGCCTTCCAGCATGGTCTCGGTGAGAATGCGGATGCCCTTCAGCGTCATTGCCTTGTGCAGGCCCTGCCGCAAATCCTGATCGAAGCGCGACAGCACTTCCTTGCCACGGTAGACGACGGTGACGTCCGTGCCGAGGCCGTGAAAAATATTGGCAAACTCCAGCGCGATATAGCCGCCGCCCTCGATGATTATGTCTTTTGGCAGAGCGCCAAGCTCAAACACATCATTGGAAGTGATGCAGAGTTCACTGCCCGGAAGCGCCTTGTGCGGATTGGGGCGACCACCCGTGGCGATCAATATGTGGTCGGCGGTGACGGTCTTGCCGCTGTTCAGCAAGCGGATGGTATGGGCATCGACGAGTTCGGCGCGGCTGTCGAATATGGTCGCCTTGTTGCTGTCCAAACCTTTCCGGTAAAGGCCCTCCAAACGCGAGATTTCAATATCCTTGAACGAAATCAATTTCTTCCAGTCGAAAGTTGATTCACCGACCGTCCAGCCGAAACCGGCAGCGTCCTCAAACTGATCCTGGAATTCCGAAGCGTAAACCAGAAGCTTCTTCGGCACGCAGCCGCGGATAACGCAGGTGCCGCCAAACCGGTGCTCTTCGGCAACGCCAACGCGCTTGCCCATTGAAGCGGCCACGCGACCGGCACGCACGCCCCCCGACCCGCCGCCGATCACAAACAGATCAAAATCGTAGGTGGACATGGCAAGGCTCCGTCATTGGCATGATGAACTTGAAATTAGGCGTTATGGCCGGCAAAAGCAAAGCCCGGACGGAAGAACCGGCCGGGCTTGGCATCATCGTCAATTTGGCACAGGTTTTACTGTTTCGGCGCTTCCGGGGTTTTGTCACCCTCAACCGGCGCTGGGTCCGCTGGCGCCTCTGGCGCAGGTGTAGCTGTCTTGAGTTTTTCGCCGACGTTGACGGCCAGGTCGCGGGCAATGCCGCCCTGCCAGATGTTGGCCGCGTCAATCAAACCGCGCGTGGCGATGGGGCCTTCCTTGATCAGCTTCTTTCCGGCATCGGTCTGATAAAAGTCAGCGATGGCCTTCAAGTCCGCCTCGGTGAAGACTTTCGCATAGACATTTGCTGCTTCCTTTTCGAGATCGCCGCGACGGGCGGCGAGAGCGATAACTTCAGAATCGACAGTCGTTGTGATGATCGCTTCCAGATTTGGATCCTTCTGGATGAGCTCACGCTTGAGCGATGCGGCAGCTTGCGGCAAAATCGCGTCGAACTGATCGGTGGCGCCAATTGCGGTTATGGCGGCGCGGGCTACGGCCAAGTGCTCTGGTGTCGCATCCTGCGCCTGGGCAATCCCTGCGGTGAATAGGCACAAGCCTGCTGCGGCTGCCTTGAAGCTGCGGCCAAGGCCGGATGAGAAATTCATGTCGTGTCTCCGTAATTTCATCGTTCGAGTTTGCGGATGCCGCCTGCGCCAGCGATAACGGCAGTTGTTGCCATGTTCAGGAACAGCCCGTGCTCTACCACCCCGGGAATGGCATGCAAAGCATATGACAGGGCAGATGCATCGCGAATAAGGCCAAAAGATGCATCAAGAATGAGATGCCCGCCGTCTGTCACAAATCTTTGTCCGTCACGTTCCCGAAGCGTCACTGTGCCTTGAAGGCCGAGCGATTTCGCAGCGTTCTCCACAGCGATTGTCGTGGACTTGAGGCCAAACAGATTGACTTCAATCGGCAACGGGAAGGCACCGAGATGATCGACAATCTTGGTCTCGTCGGCAATAACCAGCATTTTGGCGGACGCCGCCGCGACGATTTTCTCGCGCAGCAGCGCCCCGCCGCCACCCTTGATAAGACAGAAGTCCGGGTCGATTTCGTCTGTGCCATCAATGGTCAAATCAAGCTCGGGCATCTCCTCAAGGGTTGCCAGCGGCACGCCAAGTTCACGGCAAAGGGCGGCGGAACGCTCAGAGGTCGGAACGCCCGTCACGGATAATCCCGCTGCCACTTTTTTAGCCAGAAGCCTGATGAATTCATCGGCAGTGGAACCGGTGCCAATGCCAAGGCACATGCCGGGTGTGACATGCTCCAGCGCCGCGGAGGCTGCCATTATTTTCAGTTGACGGGCGTCCATCAAGCCATGTTCCTCAGTTGATCCCGGTTTGAAACCGGGCGCGTCCTATCATGGAATATCGACCGATGCCATGTCCGGAACTGTTCATTTCGATGCAGTAAGGCGTCCCGCTCTTGCAGCCGCGCACAATGACGGACAGGTTGGGCGATGACCAAACCGATTCTCGTCTTTGACCTCGACGGCACATTTGCCGACACTGCGCCCGATCTTTTGGACAGTCTGAACCATTGTCTGGAGAACGCGGGCCTGCCGTCCGCCGACCCGCGCGACCTGATGAAATACGTCGGCCATGGCGGACGTGTGATGATCGAGCGGGCGATGCACGCACGCGGCAAATCGGTAAAGCCTGCGCTTCTCGAAGAGATGATGACGGCATTTGTCGCGGATTATGAAGCAAATATGCCGGGGAAAACCAGAATTTTTGACGGCGCGATGGCCGCGCTCGACCGGTTCTCCAACGCTGGCTACATCCATGCCATCTGCACCAACAAGTACGAAGGCATGTCGCGCAAGTTGCTTGATAATCTGGGCGTTGCGGGCCGCTTTGAAGCGATCTGCGGGCAAGACACATTTGCGTTCAAAAAACCGGACCCGCGCCACCTGACCGAAACCATCAAGATGGCGGGCGGTGACGTTGAAAATGCGATCATGCTCGGTGACAGCGTGACTGACATTGACACAGCCAAGGCAGCAGGAATTCCGGTAATTGCCGTTTCGTTCGGCTACAGCGACCGGCCGGTGGCTGATTATGAGCCAACCCATGTGATCGACCATTTTGACCAGCTTGATCTGTCGCTGGTCGAGCACATCCTCAAAGCAGCGCGCGGACGCTGAGTTGGGCTGAGCACAGCTTGACTTTGATTGCAGCGGTCCACTATACCGCCCGCACGTTTGGCGAAAGCCAGCCGGGCGCGTAGCTCAGCGGGAGAGCACACCCTTCACACGGGTGGGGTCACAGGTTCAATCCCTGTCGCGCCCACCATGATTTTGCCGATATTTCCACACGGCGTGAACGCCAAACAAACAAAAACAACCTGCGCCAATCTGTCCGGCAGAAAAACTCCAGTTCTCCAGCGCGGCAGTATGCTCATAAGCCATGTCCAGCTTTTCAGCGTTCATTGACGGGATTTTTCGCAAAAACAACACAGCCGCGTGGAAGCGATGTGCAGAATATGGGCACCAATGTTTACCTTCGGTGAGGCACAAGTACCCGCGCCTTCGCCTGCCAGCCCAAAAAATATGCAAAAAACCCACTTGCATCACTTGCGCGGTTCGGAGCACTCTAACGCAGGGTGTTGAATGAATAAGACAATTGCTTTTGATGAAATGCTGTCCGGCCCAAGCGGTGTGCGCCCCGCCTACTCCAGCTATGGCAACTGGCTGAACGGGCAGGAAAACAAGCACTTGCTGCAAAAGGCAACGGACGCGGAAAACGTGTTCCGGCGCACGGGCATAACTTTTGGCGTCTATGGCGATGAACAGGCCGATGAGCGCTTGATCCCGTTCGATATCGTCCCGCGCGTCATATCGGGATCGGAATGGCGGCGGCTGGCGCAGGGCATTGAGCAGCGCGTGATCGCGATCAACGCATTCCTCGATGACATTTATCATCGCCAGGAAATCATCAAGGCGGGGCGCATTCCCGTTGAGCTGATCGCCCAGAACGAGGCATTCCTGCCGGAGATGATCGGTTTCCGCCCGCCCGCAGGCGTTTATACGCACATTATCGGCATAGACATTGTCCGCACCGGCGAGAATGATTTCTTCGTGCTGGAGGACAATGCCCGCACGCCGTCCGGCGTATCGTACATGCTGGAAAACCGCGAAACCATGTTGCAACTGTTTCCCGAACTGTTTCAGCAGATCAAGGTCCGCTCGGTTGAAGACTATCCAAAATTGCTGCGCAACTCTCTGGAGGCTGTGAAGCCCGCAGGCTGCAAGGGCAAGCCGACGATCGCCGTGCTGACACCGGGCTCGTACAATTCGGCCTATTTCGAGCACGCTTTTCTGGCCGACCAGATGGGTGTCGAGCTGGTCGAAGGCTCGGATTTGAAAGTGATGGACGGCAAGGTGGTGATGCGCACCACGCAAGGTTTCCAGCCGATTGATGTGTTGTACCGGCGTGTCGATGACGCTTATCTTGATCCGTTGACCTTCAATCCGCAGTCGACGCTCGGCGTTGCCGGCATTATGGACATCTACCGTGCCGGAAACATCACCATTGCAAACGCGCCGGGCACCGGCATTGCTGATGACAAGGCGATCTATTCATACATGCCGGAAATCGTTGAGTTCTACACGGGTCGCCAATCGATCCTGCAGAATGTGCCGACATGGCGCTGCAGCGAGCCGGACAGCCTGAAATATGTGCTGGAACACTTGGCCGAACTTGTGGTCAAGGAAGTGCACGGCTCGGGCGGCTACGGGATGCTGGTCGGACCGACATCGACCAAGGCCGAGCGCGAGACTTTTGCGCTGAAGCTCAAGGCCCGGCCGAAAAACTACATCGCCCAGCCGACGCTGGCGCTGTCGACTGTGCCGATCTTCACCGAAAAAGGTCTCGCCCCGCGCCATGTTGACCTGCGACCGTTTGTGCTGGTGTCGGACCAAATCCGCATCACGCCGGGTGGG
>JANPGC010000064.1:0-7365 GCA_031423755.1 Phyllobacteriaceae bacterium
GGGGTGAAAGGCGACAAAAGCGGCGGCGTTAAAGCCGGCGTGCGCTTCATCGAAAACGCCCAGTTCATGAGCCACGTGGCCAACATCGGCGACACGCGCTCGCTGGTCATCCACCCGGCATCCACAACGCACAAGCAACTGACCGACGCGCAGAAGTCCGCCGCGGGAGCAGGGCCGGATGTTGTGCGGCTTTCTGTCGGGATTGAGAGCGTGGCGGATATTATTGGTGATCTGGAGCAGGCGCTGGCGAAGGCGGGGTGATCGACCAGTCTCCATTTATTGACACTTTACGAATGCAGCTTATATTTTGGTGGTGTCATAAAGAGCATCTTGGGCCGTAGCACCTTGGCTATCCCTTCGCCCATTTGGATGGTGGTTCCGCCAAGGGAGCTATCCGCAGGACACGTAAAGGTGGCTTCCGACCCCTTGGGCTAAGGACGCGCTGCTACTGCGGGCACAAAAGATCAGCGCACGGTACCCACGCGGGTGCCGTGCGTTCTTGTTCCGCCAACGCTGTCACAATTGACCAGATTCCGCTTGCTTCCCGCGGCTGGCGATATTCAACAATCGCTGTTCCAATTCGTGAGCGGACAGCCATCACACGCAGCGATTTCCAGCTATGGTCGCCAAAATACACTGGCGTCCCTTGCCGAATGATGCTCGCGACGTAAGTCGCTGTTTCTTCGTATGAAATGAAGCCGGCGGAGCGCATTTCATCGGCATGTTCCGACCAGATATGCTCGATGCCAAAGCCACGGTTTGGTCCTGTATGCCTTCCGCGAAACAGCAGGATTTCACCAGCTGGCATAAACAGCCCCGGAGCGCGCATCTGCTCCAACTTGCCAAATGATGGTGCCCCGCTCGGGTGAAAGACAGGTGTCATTGGCATTGCAGGTCAACTTGTGGCAACTTGTGATTGCCTTAGCAAGATTGCTTTCGAAAGCAATAGTCAAGGATGGTTTGCGCTTTACGCCGCCTGCTGCTCGCGAACGAACTTCTCGGCTTCGACGGTGACGATCTGAGCCTTGGCAATAAACTTCGGCATGCCTTCGTAAGGGTGGAACTCAAGGAATGGCGCATCGACGAGCAGGACACTTTCGAGACGTCCTGACGTGCCGACGATCAACTCGCCTTTGTGCACCGACCCGTCAACCATGACGATGGTCACTTTCGCGCGCTTCGTTTCATTGCCGGCCATGGGGTGTTCCTTCACGTCAAACGGTTTGTTGCAGCCAGCGTTAGCAGCAACAGGTTGACCGCGAGTGAAGGAAGCGTGTTGATGGCGGAAATCACAACAGGACGAAAGCCATGAGCATCGAGCATTTGGTCGCGGTCATGCCGCAATCGGCGGAAGCGGAAGTCAGCCGTCCCGATCCTGTCAAGGTGCTGTCGGGCGATCCCGTGCACACCGCTTGGAATATCGAGGAACGCGACGGGCTCTATTGCGGCGTCTGGCAGTCAACGCCGGGCAAGTGGCGCATTTCCTATGACGAATGGGAGTATTGCCGCGTTCTTTCCGGGATTTCGGTGGTGACGGAAGACGGCAAAGCGCCGGTGACTGTGCGCGAAGGCGACAGTTTCATCTTGCGTCCGGGCTTCAAGGGAACGTGGGAAGTGATTGAAACGACCCGCAAGGATTACGTCATTCGACTCTGATTCTGCGAGGTTTTCGGCGCGTTAATTTTCACCTTCTGAAATGCGGATATTGGAAGAAAGCGAATCGGCCAACTTTGGGACAAGCCGTTCAGAAAATCCAAAAATATATGCCCAAACGCATAGCTTACCCCAGTCGCTTGATCGCATTGAAATCTCGCCGAAAGACTCACCTTCCATAATGGATGGGAACAATGACCCGCTCAAAAAATTGCCGATGAATAGAGAAATCATAAACAAGGCGACGATACTTCCGAAAATACAAAGCACCAAAGCCTCCAGATATCCACTTCCAAAAAGAAATTTACTTCCAGTATTTCGCAAAGCCATACTCGTGATCATTCCAAGGACACAGAAGGTGCATGCCAAAGATATAACTGCCATCCAAATCATTCCAAAAAACGGTCGGCAGCCAAGAGTCCTGTAGCCTTCCTGCTGGAAGCAAATATCTTGCCAGAAATAGGCATCCAAGCCGAATGCCTTAAAAACAAAGAAAACAAAAAATGGTGTGAACATCAAAAGGCAAAGAAGTACGATCTTGTTTATTGCTGACTGCAAATGCCGATAGTTCATGAGACCAGTCTCGTTTGAATATACAAAGCTTACCACTCCACCATCAAGTTTTCCAGCCCGTGGAAATGATAACTGTCGCGGCAGCGAGGTGGTTCGGACAGTCGCAACCCCGGCAACCGCTCAAACAGCACTTTCAGGCTGACCTGCATCTCGAGCCGCGCCAAGGGCGCTCCGATGCAGAAATGGATGCCTGCACCGAAGGAGACGTTTTTCTGGTCGGTGCGGCCGGGTCTGAATATTCCAGGGTTTTCAAAAGCCGCCGGATCGCGATTTGCCGCGCCAAGCAGCAACGCAATCTGGTCGCCGGGTTTCAAGATGACGCCGTTGGCGATCTCTGTTTCACGGCAGGCGAAGCGGGTGAACATGTGAAGCGGCGCGTCGAAGCGCAGGCACTCTTCCACCGTCGCCGCGCTTGAATTGTCGTCACCGAACAAGGGGCGCAGGTCTTGACCGGACTGAAGCAAGGTCTTCACGGCGTTCCCGGTCTGATGGACGGTCGCTTCGTGGCCAGCGTTCAACAGCAGGATCGCGGTGGAAACGAGTTCATCCTCCGTGAGCCTCTCACCGTCCGCACCCGCCTTCGCCAACAAGGTCAGCAGATCGTCCTTGTCAGTGCCAACCCTTGAGCGGCTTTCTGCACGGATGAACCCGGCAAACTCGCGCGCGGATTTCGCCGCTTGAAGCTCGTCCTCACGCGTGCGACCGTGCATGTACATCGCGACCATGTCATGTGACCAGGAGACCAGCTGCGCACCCATCGCATGGTCGATGCCGAGCATGTCTGCGATGATGATCAGCGGAATAGGCGTTGCGTACGCGGGCAGCAGGTCGATCTGTTTCCGCTCTTCAAACCCGTCAGTCAACTGGTGCGAAAGCACCTCAAGACGCGGGCGCAGCCGCTCGACCTGCCTCGACACGAAGGCGCGGTTGACCAGTGTGCGCAGCCGTGTGTGCACGGGCGGCTCGCGCTCAAGCAGCGAATGCGCTTCGACCGCGTCAAAATCGGCCACATGCGCACGCGGGCCGGAGGTTTGCGGGGCGGGCGGGCCGTCCGGGTTTTCGCGCCCGAATGCCCGGTCGCGCAGCAGCCGGTTGACATCATCGAAACCAGCGAAGCTCCATTTGCCGAATTCCTCCCAGTAAAACACCGGGCAGTTTGCGTGCAGAAAAGCGTAAGCCGGGTAGGGGTTCTGGAAAAATGCTGGATCATGCGGGTCAATGCTGACGCGGCGCGATAAGGCATCAAAACTGAGATAGTCCGGGCGTGATGTCATGGCGCGATTTTGTCCAGCAGCGACAATTTCCGCAATGTCTTTTGCGTCATGCCCTCCATTTACCCTGTCTTCAATCGACTCATTCAGATTTGCGGCAAACCGATTCCCTCACTTGAACTGGCATGCAGGTCGGCCCTATTTAGATGATTAAATGAATTTTCCTGATTCCCCCGCGAGTTTTCGCGGCAAACAGCCCGCCGGGCCGGAGACCAATATGAGAAATCCAGTCGAAACCGCGATGAACCTTGTGCCGATGGTCGTCGAGCAAACCAACCGCGGCGAACGGGCCTACGATATTTTTTCGCGCCTTCTGAAAGAACGCATCATCTTCATCACCGGCCCGATCGAAGACGGCATGGCAACGCTGGTCTGTGCGCAGCTGTTGTTTCTGGAGGCGGAAAACCCGAAGAAAGAAATCAACATGTACATCAACTCGCCCGGCGGCGTAGTGACGTCCGGCATGGCGATTTACGACACGATGCAATTCATAAAGCCTGCCGTATCAACGCTGTGCTTCGGCCAAGCCGCCTCAATGGGCTCGCTTTTGCTGGCTGCAGGCCACAAGGACATGCGTTTTGCGCTGCCGAACGCCCGCGTGATGGTGCATCAGCCATCCGGCGGCGCGCAGGGTCAGGCGACCGATATTCTGATCCAGGCGCGCGAAATCGAGAATATGAAGCGCCGCCTCAACGAGATCTACGTCCATCACACCGGACGCTCGTATGAAGAAATCGAAAACGCTCTCGACCGCGACAATTTCATGACCGCCCAGACAGCCAAGGACTTCGGGTTGATCGACAAGGTCATTGAATCGCGCGAGCAGGCTGCCTGAGCGCGCTTGCTTTTTGCGCCGCGTGGCGCACATAGCCGCTGAGTAGGCTTTACTTGTTAAGCCAATGTTGAGTTTCATGCGGTTGACTGGACGAATCAGCGTGTTGAGTCGGCTTTTCCGGCTTGAAAGCTGAATGCGCGGCAGAGAATATCTGCATGAAACTTGTGTGACCCGTGCGGGGGCGGTATACCGGTGTTGAACCGGCAACGGTCAAGGTGGCCTTGAAGGGGGCGCCGCACTGAAAGGGAAGTCGAATGAGCAAGGTCAACAGCGGCGGCGATTCAAAGAATACGCTCTACTGTTCATTCTGCGGCAAGAGCCAGCATGAAGTGCGCAAACTGATCGCAGGTCCGACCGTATTCATCTGTGATGAATGTGTTGAGCTGTGCATGGATATCATTCGCGAAGAGAACAAGACCTCCATGGTCAAGTCCCGCGAAGGCGTTCCGACACCGCAGGAGATCATCAAGGTACTTGATGACTACGTGATCGGACAGCGCCACGCCAAGAAGGTGCTCTCGGTTGCGGTTCACAATCACTACAAGCGACTGGCCCACGCGCAGAAGAATGCTGATGTCGAGTTGGCCAAGTCCAACATTCTGCTGATCGGGCCGACGGGCTGCGGCAAGACGCTGCTGGCCCAGACGCTCGCCCGCATCATCGATGTGCCATTCACGATGGCCGACGCGACCACGCTGACGGAAGCCGGCTATGTTGGCGAGGACGTCGAAAACATCATCCTGAAACTGCTTCAATCTGCTGATTACAATGTAGAACGCGCCCAGCGCGGCATCGTCTACATCGACGAAATCGACAAGATATCGCGCAAGTCGGACAATCCGTCGATCACCCGCGACGTCTCGGGCGAAGGCGTGCAGCAAGCGCTGCTCAAGATCATGGAAGGCACGGTCGCCTCTGTGCCACCGCAGGGCGGACGCAAGCATCCACAGCAGGAGTTTCTGCAGGTCGATACCGCGAACATCCTTTTCATCTGTGGCGGTGCATTCGCCGGGCTCGACAAGATCATCTCCGACCGTGGCCGCAAGACGTCAATCGGGTTTGGCGCGCTGGTTTCTTCGCCGGAAGATCGCCGTTCCGGCGAATTGTTCCGCATGGTGGAGCCTGAGGATTTGCTGCGTTTTGGCCTGATCCCCGAATTCGTTGGCCGTCTTCCGATCTTGGCAACGCTGGAAGATCTGGACGAACCGGCGCTGATCACCATTCTGGTCGAGCCGAAAAACGCCCTGGTCAAACAGTATCAGCGCCTGTTCGAGATGGAAAATGTCGATCTGACATTTCACGAAGGCGCCCTGTCGGCGATTGCCAAGCGGGCGATTGAACGAAAGACCGGCGCGCGCGGCCTGCGGTCGATCATGGAAGGCATTTTGCTAGACACGATGTTTGACCTGCCGACGCTGGAAGGCGTGACTGAAGTGGTGATCTCGGAAGAAGTTGTATCCGGCAACGCCCGTCCGCTGTATATCTATGCTGACCGCAAGGACGAAAAGAGCTCTGCAAGCGCGTGAGCGCAATCGGTAGTGATCTAAAAGAAAGCGCGGTTAAAGGCCGCGCTTTTTCTTGTTTCAGGCTTTGAGGTTGCATGTGATGCGCAGTCCACTCAAAATGTCGGTGATTCCGGCTTGAACTGGGAATGCGGCCACTCCAATTAGGGTGAGCCGGCTTTGCTGCCCCGGCCGATCGTGGCGATGCGGCAAAGGCTGGTCCGGCGCAAGCTGGAGAAAGGAAACAAAATGACTGCTTCCAAGAAGACCTTCGGCAAAAGCGGGGACGGGCTGCATGCGGTTCTGCCATTGCGCGATATTGTTGTCTTCCCGAACATGATTGTCCCGCTGTTTGTGGGCCGCGAAAAGTCGATAAAGGCGCTCGAGGACGTGATGGGCTCTGACAAGCAAATCATGCTTGTGACCCAGATGAACGCCACGGACGATGATCCATCGCCGGACGCCATCTTCACGATTGGCACGCTTGCCAACGTGTTGCAGCTGTTGAAACTGCCGGACGGCACGGTCAAAGTACTCGTCGAAGGCATGGCGCGCGCAGAAATTACCGCATTTTCGGACCGTGGTGACTTTCACGAGGCCCACGTCACCGTGCTTGGCGAGCCGGTTGAAGACCGCGTGGAAATTGAGGCACTTGCCCGTTCTGTCGTGGCCGACTTTGAAAATTATGTGAAGCTGAACAAGAAAGTTTCACCGGAAGTCGTCGCTGCGACCGCGCAGATCGAAGACTATTCCAAGCTTGCCGACACAGTCGCTTCTCATCTCGCGATAAAAATTCCTGAAAAGCAGGAAATGCTCGCCACGCTTTCCGTCAAGGGGCGGCTTGAGAAGGCGATGGGCTTCATGGAGGCCGAGATTTCGGTGCTCCAGGTCGAAAAGCGCATCCGCTCGCGCGTCAAGCGCCAGATGGAGAAGACCCAGCGCGAATATTATCTCAATGAGCAGATGAAGGCGATTCAGAAGGAGCTCGGCGACGGCGAAGATGGCCGCGACGAGGCCGGAGAGATCGAGGCCCGTATCAAGCGCACCAAGCTGACCAAGGAAGCGCGCGACAAGTGCAACGCCGAACTGAAGAAGCTGCGCCAGATGAGCCCGATGGCAGCGGAAGCGACAGTCGTGCGCAACTATCTGGACAGGATACTGTCGCTGCCGTGGTCGCGCCGCTCCAAGATCAAGACGGATCTGGATTTCGCGCAGGAAGTGCTCGACGCTGACCATTATGCGCTCGACAAGGTCAAGGACCGCATTGTCGAGTATCTGGCAGTGCAGGCCCGCGCCAACAAGCTGAAGGGTCCGATCCTGTGTCTCGTTGGTCCTCCAGGCGTCGGCAAGACCTCGCTCGGCAAGTCGATTGCCAAGGCGACCGGTCGCGAATTCGTGCGCATGGCGCTTGGCGGCGTGCGTGACGAAGCCGAAATCCGCGGCCATCGCCGTACCTACATCGGAGCTCTCCCCGGCCAGGTTCTTCAGCAGATGAAGAAAGCCGGCGTGCGCAACCCCGTATTCATGCTGG
>JANPGC010000065.1:0-3282 GCA_031423755.1 Phyllobacteriaceae bacterium
GCGACCCGTTCGACCGCCTTATCGCCGCGCAAAGTCTTGTCGAGGATCTCGCCATCATCACCGTTGACCCCGCCTTCAAGCTCTTCGGCTGCAAGACGATCTGGTGAGCCGCCTTGACCCGTGCACGCGCCGACAATAGACAGTCGGCCATCACTCATGCCACCGGAGCCCTCCGTGACTGACACATCTGCCCACATGCATCCGACCCGCTCGTTTCAGGGACTGATCCTGACGCTGCACGCGTATTGGGCGGACAAGGGCTGCGTGGTGCTGCAGCCTTACGATATGGAAGTGGGCGCGGGCACGTTCCATCCGGCGACAACGCTGAGGGCGCTTGGCCCAAAGCCGTGGAAGGCAGCTTATGTGCAGCCTTCGCGGCGACCAAAGGACGGGCGCTATGGTGAAAACCCGAACCGATTGCAGCACTACTACCAGTATCAGGTGATCCTGAAGCCGAATCCGTCGAATTTGCAGGAGCTTTACCTCGGCTCGCTGAAGGCCATCGGCATTGATCCGCTGCTGCATGACATCCGCTTTGTCGAGGATGACTGGGAAAGCCCGACGCTGGGGGCGTGGGGGCTCGGCTGGGAGTGCTGGTGCGATGGGATGGAAGTCTCCCAGTTCACATACTTTCAGCAGGTCTGCGGCATTGAATGCTCGCCGGTTGCCGGTGAACTGACTTATGGCCTTGAGCGTCTCGCCATGTATGTGCAGGGCGTCGACAATGTCTACGACCTCAATTTCAACGGCCGCGAGGGCGATGAGAAGGTCACCTATGGCGATGTGTTCCTGCAGGCCGAGCAGGAATATTCGCGGCACAATTTCTCGCACGCCAACACCGAAACGCTGCTGCGGCATTTCGAGGATGCGGAGGCGGAATGCGCGGCGCTGCTGAAGGCCGGGGGCGAGCGCGCCGAGGGCAAGCCGCACCAGATGGTCCTGCCGGCCTATGACCAGTGCATCAAGGCGAGCCATGCGTTCAATCTCTTGGACGCCCGTGGCGTGATTTCCGTTACCGAGCGCCAAAGCTACATCCTGCGCGTGCGCAACCTTGCCCGCCAGTGCGGCGAGGCGTTTTTGCAGACCGAGGCGGGCGGGTTTGGGTTGGCGGCCTGAACGATCAAGCGACGGTCTGTCAAAAATCATCGCACTGGCGTTTGAGCGCGCGTTGGATAGTCTTGTCTTTGAACAACAGGGAGACAGGCTATGTCCAAAGGCGCAGTTGCAGGCAGACAGCCGATGCCGGTCGATGTGGAGGCGGGCAAGGATTACTTCTGGTGCGCCTGCGGCCAGTCGAAAAGCCAGCCGTTCTGTGACGGGTCGCACAAGGGTTCGGAATTCCGCCCCGTAATGTGGCATGCGGAAGACAGCGGCACGAAATGGTTCTGCGCCTGCAAGCAAACCAATGGCCAGCCATTTTGCGACGGCTCGCACAAGGCGGTTCCGGTGGCTTGATAGTCTGCCGCGCCTGTTTGCAAGGGTGACAAGCCGGGGGCGGCTTGCTATGGCGCAGCCAATCCTTTTTTGACTGCGTGAGAAGCCATGCCCGACCTGTTGATTGAACTTCGCTCCGAAGAAATTCCGGCCCGCATGCAGCGCAAGGCGGCGGGGGATTTGCGCAAGCTCCTGACCGATGCGCTGGTCGCGGCGGGGCTGACGTACGAAGGCGCGCAGGACTACTGGACGCCGCGCCGCTTGGCGCTGGATATCCGCGGCCTTTCGGCCCGCTCGAAAGATGTGCGCGAGGAAATCAAGGGTCCGGCAGTGAGCGCGCCGGAACAGGCAGTGCAGGGCTTCCTGCGCAAGGCGGGGCTGGCCTCCATTGCCGGGGCGCATGTGCATTCCGACCCGAAGAAGGGCGACTTCTATGTCGCCCACATCGTCAAGCCGGGCCGTGCGGCGGACGAGATCATTGCCGAGGCGATTCCGAAAATCATCCGCGAATTTCCGTGGCCGAAATCGATGCGCTGGGGCAAAGCGTCGGCCAAGCCGGGCTCGCTCCGCTGGGTGCGGCCATTGCAGTCGATCATCTGCCTGTTGTCGACTGAGCCGGAAGAGCCGGTGGTGGTGGACTTTGACGTCGACGGAATCCGCTCCGGCAACATCACCTACGGCCACCGCTTCCACGCGCCGGATGCGATCACAGTCAAGCGGTTCGATGATTATGCAGCGAAGCTGGAGAAGGCCAAGGTTGTGCTCTCCGCCGAGCGGCGCAAGGAGATGATCCTTGCCGACGCCCGCAATCTGGCGTTTGCTTCGGGGCTTGAGCTGATCGAGGACGAAGGGTTGCTGGAGGAAGTGTCCGGGCTGGTTGAATGGCCGGTCGTCCTGATGGGGGCGTTTGAGGAAGAGTATCTGGCGATTCCGGGCGAGGTGATCCGGCTGACCATCCGCGCGAACCAGAAGTGTTTCGTCACGCGCGGCAAGGACGGAAGCCTCTCCAACAAATTCATCCTGACCGCCAACATCGAAGCATCAGATGGCGGCGCGGAGATTGTGCACGGCAACGGCAAGGTGGTGCGTGCGCGGCTTTCGGATGCGGTGCATTTCTGGAAGACCGATCAGGCCGATGTGCCGGATCTGGATCAACTGACGGCATCGGCAGAGAAGTTCGGCCTTGATCTGAAAAAGCCGCTCGACCAGCGCATGGCGCGGCTGGATCATATGAATGTGACGTTTCATGCCAAGCTCGGCACACAGGGCGAGCGTGTGGCGCGCATTGCGAAATTGGCGGGGGAATTGGCGGCGGCTATTGACTTTCCCTCACCGGGTTCGCTGCGCGAACCGTCCTCTCCCCGTGGGGGAGAGGGGAAGGTGCCACGCGTCGCCGCTATTCCCCTCTCCCCCATGGGGAGAGGACGGCCCGAAGGGCCAGGTGAGGGAGAGTCAGCCGCGCTGGCCCTCCGCGCGGCAGTGCTTTGCAAGGCCGATCTCCAAACCGAGGTCGTCGGCGAGTTCCCCGAACTGCAGGGCCTGATGGGGCGCAAGTATGCCGCGCTGCAGGGTGAGCATCCGTCGGTCGCGGCGGCCATCGAGGATCATTACAAGCCGCAAGGCCCGTCCGACCGCGTGCCATCCGACCCGGTGGCAATTGCCGTGGCGCTGGCAGACAAGCTGGATACGCTGGTGGGCTTCTGGGCGATTGACGAGAAGCCGACAGGGTCAAAGGATCCCTTTGCGCTGAGAAGGGCGGCGCTGGGGGTGATCCGGATTGTGCTGGAGGGGGGGTTAAAATGGTCGATCAGGCAAACTATGACTCAGCATTTTGATTGGGTTGTGTTT
>JANPGC010000066.1:0-4524 GCA_031423755.1 Phyllobacteriaceae bacterium
AGCCGTCTTCTCCCCGCTTCTCCAGCGGGGAGAAGATGCCGACAGGCAGATGAGGGGCCGCACCAGCGATATCGGAAACAGCCACACTACCCTCTGACAATAAACAAGATTTTTACTTCGGTGGAGCCACTCGGTTGGAAGCCGGAAGCCATAAAGCTTTTCCAGAAGTCAACAATTGAGTCTCGGTCATCAAGCCACCCCAGCAACTTCTCCACCCGCCCCTCCGTCACCTTCTCATCGGTGATCTCCAGTGTGATGGACTTGACCCTGTAGCCGGAGCCAAACGCAGCAGCGAGGTTGGCGGGGTCGACCAGCTTGCCGCTTTTCGGGTTGGCGGGGTCAGTGAAGGTAACGAGCGTCGGATACATGTTCGGCGGCACCGGGCGGATGTCGCGTGACTTTTCTATCCGTGCCAACACGATATCGGCGGCCTCTTGCGGAAAGTTTCGCCAAAGTGTCGACGCAAGCGCCAGCGTCTTGAGATCGCTGTGCAGTGCGAACAGAAAGCGTCCCGGCGATACCTCGACGGTTGCCGCCTCGCCAGCAAGCTCATACGCAACTTGATTGCCACTTAAAGGCTGTTGTCCAAACCATACCTTTTCATTGACAACAGCCGAGCCCGAAACCTCGCCATGCGGCGTTTCAACAACGAGTGTGAGCTTCTGGTTCCACTCATAGGACTGTCTGCATCCGGCGAGCGACAGGGCAACAAGTGCTGTGAACAAACAAACCAACAAGCGCTTCATGCCGCCAACCTTTTCGAAACGGCGGTCATGTCAGCACAGCCGCCTGTGTGCGCGGTCGCCAATGCTCGCGCGACTAAACTTCTACGGGAAAACTGTTAACGAAGCTTGGGTGCGCGCTTTTCGATGAAGGCGTCGATGCGTTCGGCTGTGTCCGGCTGCAACATGTTGCGCACCATGATGTCCGAGGCGAAGGCGTAGGCGTCGGGCAGGGGCATGGTGCGCTGTTTCTGGAACATCGCCTTGCCGTAGCGGACGGCTGCGGGGTCTTTGTGCAGGATGGTCGCGACCTTGGCCTGCACGGCTGTTTCCAGTTCCGCATCGTCAACAGCCTGATTGATCAAGCCATAGGCGACCGCTGTCTCGGCGCCAATGAACTCGCCGGTGACCAGCATGTCGAACGCCTGTTTGGCGGACACGTTGCGCGACAGGGCGACGGCGGGGGTGGAGCAGAACAGGCCGACATTGATGCCGGAGACGGCGAACCGCGCCGAGCGGGCGGCGATGGCGAGGTCGCAGCTGGCCACCAGCTGGCAGCCGGCGGCGGTGGCGATGCCGTGCACTTGCGCGATCACCGGAACGGGCAGGTTGACGATGGACTGCATGACATCAGAGCAACGGGCGAACAGGCCGCGGCAATGCGCTTCTTCAGGGTTGCTTCGCATCTCGGCCAGATCATGCCCGGCGCAGAAGGCTTTGCCGGCGCCCGAAATAACCACGCACCGCTCATCCGGGTCTGCTGCAATTTTGTCCAGTGCCTGTTGCAACGCGTCAAGCAGAGCGCTTGACAGGGCGTTGAGTTTGTCGGGCCGGTTGAGGCGCAGGTGCGTCACGCCGTTATTCGACCTGCTTGTGACGAGCGGCGCAGGGTCGATGGCTTGCTGAATGTTCATGTCTGGCTCCGCTGTGCGGTTGGACCGCGTCGCTGTCATCAAGAGGGCGAAGGATATGGCTGGCGTTCAGTGTGTCAATGCGTATAAAGTGCGCGCGCAACCTTGAAACAGCCGGTCATCACCGCCAAGCTCGGGGCGTTGCGCGATCCGGGCGCTTTTGATGCAGCACTCGAGCGCAGTTCGCGCGGCAAAAAAGCGCTTGTGAATCGCAAGGGCCGCCTCTATATACCGTCCATGAAACGCGGTGCGCGGGGCCAACATTGGTGCCGCGCTCCTTTTTGTCTTGAAAAGAAACAAGCGATTCGGGTGGCGTTTACCCAGATCCGGCAGGCAATCGATGGCAAGCAAAACAAATCCGTTCACCTTCCTCCAGCAGGTTCGGGCCGAGACGGCCAAGGTGACATGGCCAAGCCGTCGCGAAACCATGATCTCGTCCGCACTGGTCGTGGGCATGGCGTTTATCGCCGCCTTGTTCTTTTTTGTGTCAGACCAGCTGATGGCTCTTGCGGTTGAGCTCATCCTTGGTATTGGCAAGTAAGTTATTGGGAATACGAGGTAATTTGATGGCGGCTCGCTGGTATATCGTCCACGCTTACTCGAATTTCGAGAAGAAGGTGGCCGAGTCTATCGAAGAGAAGGCAAAGCAAAAAGGCTTGTCGCATCTGTTCGAGAAGATTCTTGTGCCGACTGAAAAGATCGTCGAAATCCGCCGCGGCCGCAAGGTTGACGCCGAGCGCAAGTTTTTCCCGGGCTATGTTCTGGTCCGCGCCACCCTGACAGACGAAGCATTTCATCTGATCAAGAACACGCCGAAAGTGACGGGTTTCCTCGGGTCTGATTCCAAGCCTGTGCCGATTCCCGATTCGGAAGCCGAGCGCATCCTGAACCAGATTCAGGAAGGCGTTGAGCGTCCGAAGTCGAGCGTTTCGTTCGAAATCGGCGAGCAGGTGCGTGTTTCCGACGGTCCGTTCGCTTCGTTCAACGGCATTGTTCAGGAAGTTGACCAGGAGCGTTCGCGCCTCAAGGTCGAGGTTTCCATTTTCGGCCGCGCCACGCCGGTCGATCTCGAATTCAGTCAGGTCGAAAAGGGCTGACGGAAGGCCGCGCAAGCGGAAGGCGACGGGCCTTGTGGCCCGCTGCCGTCACATGGTGGGAGGATAGGCGGACCTGGCCGGTTCGCGGACCGCACCACCAAACTGCAACCCGACCGGTGAACAGCCGGTCACACTTAGGAAGGCAGAGAAATGGCCAAGAAAGTCATGGGCCAGATCAAGCTGCAGGTTCCGGCAGGTTCGGCGACGCCGTCCCCGCCAATCGGACCAGCACTCGGTCAGCGCGGCGTCAACATCATGGAATTCTGCAAGGCGTTCAACGCGCAGACGCAGGAATCCGAAAAAGGATCGCCGGTTCCGGTGGTTATCACCTATTATCAGGACAAGTCTTTCACATTTGTGATGAAGACGCCTCCGGTCAGCTATTATCTCAAGAAGGCTGCCGGGCTGAAATCCGGTTCGAAGACTCCCGGCCGCGGTACGGTTGGCAAGGTCTCGCGCGCCGACATTCGCAAGATTGCCGAAGCCAAGCTCAAGGATCTCAACGCCTATGACGTTGATGCCGCGATGCTGATGGTTGAAGGCTCCGCCCGTTCGATGGGCCTGGAAGTGGCTGGTTGATCATGGCAAAAATTGCAAAACGTTTGACCAAAATCCGCGACGGTGTTGACCGCGAGAAGCTGTACGACCTTGAAGCGGCACTGTCGCTCGTCAAGGACCGTGCAACGGCCAAGTTCGATGAGACCATCGAAGTTGCGATGAACCTCGGCGTCGATCCGCGCCATGCTGACCAGATGGTCCGCGGCGTTGTGAATTTGCCGAATGGCACCGGCCGCACCGTTCGTGTCGCCGTGTTCGCACGCGGTGCCAAGGCTGATGAAGCCAAGGCTGCGGGCGCTGACATTGTCGGTGCGGAAGAGCTGTTTGAGGCTGTCAACGGCGGCAACATCGATTTCGACCGCTGCATTGCCACACCGGACATGATGCCGCTCGTCGGCCGTCTCGGCAAGGTGCTCGGCCCGCGCGGCATGATGCCGAACCCGAAGGTCGGGACCGTGACGATGGACATCACGGCTGCCGTGAAAGCCTCCAAGGGCGGCGCTGTCGAGTTCCGCGTTGAAAAGGCTGGCATCATCCATGGCGGCATTGGCAAGGCGAGCTTCAGCCAGCAGGCATTGGCTGAAAACATCCGCGCCTTTGCTGACGCGGTGATCAAGGCCAAGCCGACCGGCGCCAAGGGCAACTACGTCAAGCGCGTGGCGATTTCCTCGACCATGGGCGTTGGCGTCAAGATCGACCCGTCGACCTTGGCGATTGCATAAGCAGCGTCATGAATTGAATCCGGATCAGGCTGCAAACGTCTGATTCAATTAAGAATTCCGGGCTTCGTCAAAAGAGCCCGGATTTCCGGAGGGAAACTTCCGGAAGTCCTGTCCGAGATTGCGGGTGGCTTAACGCCATAATCCATTTGGGCCTGCATGAGACGGGGATGACGATATTCAGGCGGGCGACCGTCACGAATTGGTTCGAACCCAGACGGCCTTTCGCCGCCCGCTTGTCAAAAAGCGGATGCGAGGGGGACAGGATCCTCAGAGCGTCGCAACCGGATATTCCGGAAGCGGCAAAAGGCAACCCGGCAGATTGCAAGATGCAGTCTGCCAACTGGAGAGTGGCAGTGGATAGAGCGGAAAAGCGCGAGCTCGTCACAACGTTGAACGAAGTCTTTACGACGACGGGATCCGTGGTGGTGGCTCACTATGCCGGTCTGACAGTGGCGCAGATGAACGATTATCGTTCAAAAATGCGTGCAGCTGGCGGACATGTCAAAGTCGCGAA
>JANPGC010000067.1:0-1955 GCA_031423755.1 Phyllobacteriaceae bacterium
GCTGTCAAACCTTCAGGCCATGCTGCCAATCCTTGAAGCTGTTGTTCAGACCTCCAAGCCCCTCGTCATCATCTCGGAAGATGTTGAAGGCGAAGCTTTGGCAACACTTGTTGTCAACAAGCTGCGCGGCGGCCTGAAGATTGCTGCTGTTAAGGCACCTGGTTTCGGCGATCGCCGCAAGGCCATGCTCGAAGACATCGCGGTCCTTACCGGCGGTCAGGTTATCTCCGAAGACATCGGTATCAAGCTTGAAAGCGTCACGCTTGCCATGCTTGGCCGTGCCAAGAAAGTCTCGATCACCAAGGAAAACACCACGATCATCGATGGTGCCGGCAAGAAGGCCGAAATTTCCGGCCGTGTTGCCCAGATCAAGGGTCAGATCGAAGAAACCACTTCTGACTATGACAAAGAGAAGCTGCAAGAACGTCTTGCCAAGCTTGCTGGCGGCGTTGCCGTTATCAAGGTCGGCGGTGCGACTGAAATCGAAGTGAAGGAAAAGAAGGACCGCGTCGATGACGCCCTCAACGCGACCCGTGCGGCCGTCGAAGAAGGTATTGTTGCCGGTGGCGGCGCAGCCCTTTTGCGCGCTTCATCCATCATCAAGGTGAAGGGTGCCAATGACGATCAGGACGCCGGTATCAACATTGTCCGCCGTGCGTTGCAGTCCCCTGCCCGCCAGATCGCGACCAATGCGGGTGCGGAAGCGAGCATCGTTGTCGGCAAGGTTCTTGACAGCAAGAATGCCAATTACGGCTATAATGCGCAGACCGGCGAATATGGCGACATGGTCGTCATGGGTATCGTTGATCCGGTGAAGGTGGTTCGCACCGCCTTGCAGGACGCGGCATCCGTTGCGTCCCTGCTCATCACGACCGAAGCCATGGTTGCCGAGCTTCCTAAAAAGGAAGCCGGCGGCGGCATGCCAGGCGGCATGGGCGGCGGCGGCGGCGGCATGGGCGGCATGGATTTCTAAGTCCACGCTTTCGTGCTCTACGAAATACGAAACCCCGGTGGAAACGCCGGGGTTTTTTGTTGGCCGATTGTGGGCCGCGCATCAAGCGGCGAGCGGCATGGCGCCGATCTGGTGCATCAGGGCCATTACATCCACCATGGCGACATGTTCGGTGATTTTGCCGTTGCTGACGCTGTTATTGGTGATGGATTTGATCTTGACCGGCTTGTTGCTCGCGGGAACGCCATTGAACGGAGCGGTATGCACAGCGTGCCATTCCAAATAGGTCGAGACGCGGTCGCCTTCGGCAAGCTGTGATGTAATCACGTGACGGGCCTGACTGAATGCGTTGAGAAATGCGCCCGCCGCCTGCATGAAGCCATTGAAGTTCATGGCACCGGGGACCCCTGCCATGGTAAACTTGGCATCATTGCTGTAAATGCCCTGCACCTTGGCCATATCGCCCGCATCAATTGCCTGAAAGAGCTGGGCAACCAATTTCTTATTTGTTTCGGTGGACATCTCACTCTCCTTTTCTGCTGAGATGGCCCGAAACTAGATGGTCAACTGGTCCTGCACATCCGGCAAATCCCCCATTCGGTAACTGAAATTTTGTCAGAGCCAGCCGTTTTCAGCAGCGTGCAATGTCGCCCCTGCCCTCGAGATGACGCCGAGCTTGTCATAGACATGGGTGACATGGCGCTCAACTGTTTTGGGCGAAATGCCGAGGGTCCGCGCAATCGCCTTGTTGGAGTGCTGGCGGGCGACAAGGCGCAGAACTTCCATCTCGCGGTCGCTCAGGGATATTGCGGCAGTGCGCCGCGCCTGTGGTTTCTGCCCCTGTCCGGAGAGCACCGCGTCCACGGCGCGTCCGTCCAGCAGGCCCGCTTTCACCTAGCCATTGAGGACTTTCGCAGCTTCCGCCTCCGTGTGCACTGGCCGGTGCGGTCTCGCCTCCGTCAGCGCGCACCAAGCGTTGGCGGCGGCGAGAATGCGCGCGGCG
>JANPGC010000068.1:0-2201 GCA_031423755.1 Phyllobacteriaceae bacterium
CCGACAACGCGTCCTACCCGTTCAAGAGCCATGACACGTGGTTCATTGCAGAGAATGTGCGCTGGGGTAAATTTGCACCTGACACGGACATCAAGGCGCTGGTCGATCAGGTCAACCGCGAAGACATCTGGAAGGCCGCAGCGTCAGAGCTTGGCGTTGCCGCTGCCTATATTCCGGCGTCCACCTCGCGCGGTGTGGAGACGTTCTTTGACGGCAAGACCTTCGATCCTGCGGACCCTTCGGCTTATTTGAACAGCCTTTCAATCAAGGCGTCATCCTGACACGCAGAGGGCTGGCGCTTGTCGCCGGCCCTCTTCCCGAGCTTCGGAGAACCTGACTATGGGCCTTGCACAATTGAAGACTGAAACCACAATTGACGCTGTTCCGTCCGCTGTCGCAGCGACCGTTCATGTGCTGAACCGTCCTTCGCCCAAGCGTGAATGGCTTTCTCGGATTCCCGGCGCACTGGCACGCAACGTGCTTCCGCCTCTCCTGGTGATGCTGGTACTCCTGACCATCTGGCAAGTTGCCTGCTCGCATCCCGGCGCTTCACTGCCGCCGCCCACACAAGTGTTTGATGAGGCTTATGACCTCATCGCCTATCCGTTTTTCAATTATGGCGACCAAGATATCGGCCTGGGATGGCGCGTGCTTGTTTCGCTGCAGCGCGTCGCGATTGGCTTCGGCATTGCCGCGATTGTCGGGGTGCTGATTGGCGCGGTGATCGGCCAATCCGACTGGGCGATGCGCGGGCTTGACCCGGTGTTCCAGATCCTTCGCACTGTGCCGCCGCTGGCATGGCTGCCGTTGTCTCTCGCCGCATTCCGCGATTCGAGTCCTTCGGCGATCTTTGTGATTTTCATCACCTCGGTCTGGCCGGTGATCATCAACACGGCGGTCGGCGTGCGCAACATACCGCAGGACTATCGCAACGTGGCGCAGGTGCTTCGGCTGAACCCGCTGGAGTTCTTCTACAAGATCATGGTGCCGTCCGCCGCGCCCTATATTTTCACCGGCCTTCGCATTGGCATCGGTCTGTCGTGGCTTGCCATTGTGGCGGCGGAAATGCTGACTGGCGGCGTCGGCATCGGGTTCTTCATCTGGGATGCGTGGAATTCATCGCGTCTGTCCGACATCATCGTCGCCCTCATCTACATCGGCGTCACCGGCTTCCTGCTCGACAAGCTTGTCTCGGCAGTGGGCCGCATTGTGACGCGCGGGGCATAGGGACAGGACCATGACAACTCCTTTGAAAACGCATTTGAAACTCGATCATGTCGACAAGACATTTGAGCGCGGCGGCGTGAAAAGCCATGTGCTGCGCGACATCAACCTGCAGATCGCCGAGGGCGAATATGTCTCGATGATCGGCCATTCTGGCTGTGGCAAGTCTACGCTCTTGAACCTGATTGCGGGGCTGATCCCGGTGACGGCAGGCGCTGTGCTTCTGGACAATCAAGAAGTCAACCAGCCGGGGCCGGAACGCGCAGTGGTGTTCCAGAACCACAGCCTGCTGCCCTGGCTGACGGTTTACGAGAACGTCAATCTGGCGGTCTCGAAAGTGTTCTCTTCAACCAGGACCAAGTCTGAGCGGCACGACTGGGTGATGCGCAATCTTGACCTGGTGCAGATGGCGCATGCCAAGGACAAGCGTCCGGGCGAAATTTCCGGCGGTATGAAGCAACGCGTCGGCATCGCCCGCGCGCTGTCGATGGAGCCGAAGGTACTGCTCCTCGACGAGCCGTTTGGCGCGCTTGATGCGCTGACTCGGGCGCATCTGCAGGATGCGGTGATGGAAATCCACGCCCGCCTCGGCAACACGATGATCATGATCACGCATGATGTGGACGAAGCGGTGCTTCTGTCCGACCGCATCGTGATGATGACCAACGGACCGGCGGCGACCATCGGCGAAGTGCTGACCGTGCCGCTGAAGCGTCCGCGCCACCGGCTCGAGCTGGCGAGCGATGCGACCTACCTCAAATGCCGCGAGGCCGTCCTCAAATTCCTCTACGAGCGTCACCGCTTCGTGGAAGCTGCGGAGTAAATCCATGACACAGAAACTCGTCATCATCGGCAATGGCATGGCCCCCGGGCGGATGCTCGAACATTTGCTAGAAGCCGCTCCGGATGCCTATTCAATCACCATTTTCAATGCCGAGCCGCGTGTCAACTATGACCGCATCATGCTCTCGCCGGTG
>JANPGC010000069.1:0-20831 GCA_031423755.1 Phyllobacteriaceae bacterium
GAAGCCGCGCGCGGTTATTGGACCGAATTAGGCGATACGAGCAAGGCGGGATTTCGATTTCTGCATGTGTCAACCGACGAAGTCTACGGAAGTTTGGGCGAGACCGGACAATTCACCGAGGACTCTCCTTGCGCGCCAAACAGCCCCTACGCCGCTTCGAAAGCGTCAAGCGATCATCTGGTCCGCGCCTGGCACAAAACATTTGGCTTGCCCGTTGTCATCAGCAATTGTTCGAACAATTATGGCCCGTTCCAGTTTCCGGAGAAATTGGTCCCGGTTATCATCCTGAACGCCTTGGCCGGAAAACCCTTGCCCATCTACGGCACCGGAGAAAACGTGCGGGATTGGCTTTATGTCGAAGATCATGCCGAGGCTTTGTTAACCGTGCTTGTGAAAGGACGCGATGGCCGGACTTACAACATCGGCGGTGAAAACGAGACGCGGAATATTGAATTGGCGCATATGATCTGCGCCATCCTGGATAATAAGCTCCCAAAGCCGACACCCTATTCCGATCAGATCACCTTTGTCCCCGATCGCCCCGGTCATGACATGCGCTATGCCATCGATGCCTCGCGCCTACGCGGTGAATTGGGGTGGCAGCCTTCTGTCACTTTGCAGCGAGGCCTCGACAAGACTGTGCAGTGGTATCTTGCAAACGAGGCATGGTGGCGGCCTCTGCTGGAGCGGCCCGTTGTTGGCCAGCGTCTCGGCCAAACACCATGAGCATACTTGTTTTCGGCAAGACCGGCCAAGTTGGCATGGAATTGCAGCGAAGGGCCGATGTCAGGGCAGTCGGCCGGGATGTCGCCGACCTCACCCTGCCGGACGCTTGCGCAGCGCTCATTGCCGAAATGAAGCCCGATGCTGTCATAAACGCCGCTGGGTTCACCGCAGTTGACAATGCAGAGGATGATCCAGCGGCGCATTTAATCAACAGTGCCGCGCCTGCCGCCATGGCAAGAACCGCCGCACTCTTGAACATTCCGTTTGTTCATATCTCAACTGACTATGTTTTTGACGGAACGGGCGCAGCCCCTTGGGACCCGCAAGACGCGACATATCCTGTCAACGCCTATGGCAAATCCAAGTTGGCCGGTGAAATCGGCGTCCGGTCGGCAGGCGGCGTCCATGCCATCTTGCGGACATCCTGGATCTTCTCCGCGCACGGCGTCAATTTCGTCAACACAATACTGCGTCTGGCGGAAACCCGGGACCGCTTGAGCGTTGTGCATGATCAGTTCGGCGGCCCAACACCTGCAGCGGCCATTGCGGACGCTTGTCTTGCCATTGCCGCGGCCCTGATCCGGCAACCTGAAAAATCCGGAACCTACCATTTCTCAGGCACACCGGATGTCTCGTGGGCTGACTTTGCACGCACTGTTTTTTCAATGGCAGGAAAGAATGTGTTCGTGCAAGACATACCTGCATCAGACTATCCTGCGCGCTCGTCACGGCCTGCCAACTCACGGCTTGACTGCTCGAGCCTGGAAGCTGAATTCAGTTTGAAGCGGCCGGACTGGCGGGCTGGACTGTCCAACGTTCTCAGCGAACTGAAAGCAATTTGAGATGAAGCAACGCAAGGGAATCCTACTGGCAGGCGGCACAGGAACCCGACTCTACCCAACCACCATGGGCGTTTCAAAACAGCTCCTGCCAATTTACGACAAGCCGATGATCTATTACCCGCTGACAGTGCTGATGCTGAGCGGTATCCGCGAAATCGCGATCATCACTACACCTGATCATCAGGACCAATTCAGGAACGTGATGCAGGATGGCAGCCAATGGGGCTGCAGTTTCACCTACATCACCCAGCCAACTCCTGATGGTCTGGCGCAGGCCTTTACATTGTCCGAGAGGTTTCTCGATGACGCACCTTCTGCGCTGGTTTTGGGAGACAACATTTTTTTCGGCCATGATCTGCCCGGGAAGCTGATCAACGCAAGCGATAAGGCGAACGGCGGGACCATATTTGGCTATAAGGTGGCAGAGCCGGAGCGCTACGGTGTCGTCGGATTCGATATCAATGGAACGGCAAATTCACTCATGGAGAAACCGGAAAAACCGGCTTCGGACTATGCGGTGACCGGGCTTTATTTCCTCGACAGCAAGGCCCCAGAGCGTGCGGCGAAGGTACGACCGTCAGCCAGGGGAGAACTCGAAATCACGGCGCTCCTGGAGACGTATCTGGAAGAAGGAAGCTTGTCGGTGGAAAAGCTCGGGCGCGGCTTTGCCTGGCTTGACACGGGAACCCATGACAGCCTGATCGATGCCGCCAATTTTGTCCGCACCCTTCAAAAGCGGCAAGGCCTCCAAGTGGGATGCCCGGAAGAAATAGCGTTCCACAGCGGATGGATAAGCGCAGAGCAACTGGAAGATCGCGCAAAAATCTTCGAAAAAACTGAGTACGGAACCTACTTGAGAAACTTGCTAACGAGACAGCCTTGAGTTGGATTGGATTACCGTCAGGATAAAATAAACGCCATCGTCGCTCGTCCGCCTGCGCAGCCGCTCCGATATGACGACCCCTGTCAGTTCAACGTCCGCTGCACCGCCTTGGCCCAAGACTTGAGTTTGGCGCTGCGCACTTTGCCATCCATCGCCGGTTCAAAACGCTTCTGCGCTTTCCACGCTTTGGCAAATGCCGCCTGTTTTGGCCAGACACCCGCCCTTGACCCCGCAAGCCACGCTGCGCCGAGCGCGGTTGTCTCCATCACGACAGGACGATCAACAGGCGCATCCAGAATATCGGACAGCCGTTGCATGGTCCAGTCGGACGCCGTCATGCCGCCATCGACGCGCAGCACTGTCTTGGTAGTGCCGCCTTTCCAATCTTTCCGCATCGCCGAAATCAGATCATGCGTCTGATAGGCAACCGCTTCGAGCGTGGCTTTGGCAATTTCCGCCGGCCCCGAATTGCGCGTCAGCCCGTACACAGCGCCGCGCGCTTCTGCATCCCACCAAGGCGCGCCGAGCCCGACAAAGGCCGGCACGACGATCACATCCTGCGTCGGATCGGCGCTTTCCGCCAGCTTTCCGGTTTCAGAGGCACTCTTGATAATCTTCAAACCATCGCGAAGCCATTGAACCCCTGCCCCGGCAATAAAGATCGAGCCCTCCAGCGCATAGGTCGTCTTGCCATCCAGCCGGTAGGCAATGGTCGTCAGCATCCGGCTCTTCGAGCGAACCATGTCCGCGCCCGTGTTCAAGAGCGCGAAACAGCCTGTGCCATACGTCGATTTCATCATGCCCGGCTCAAAACACGCCTGCCCGATGGTCGCGGCCTGCTGATCGCCCGCTACTCCGAGTATAGGGATCGCTGCTCCAAACAGTTTGGCGTCGGTGACACCATAATCGTCGGCGCAATCCTTGACCTCCGGTAGCATCATCGCCGGAACATTGAGGATTTTCAAAAGCTCGGCGTCCCATTCATTCTTGCCGATATTGTACACCAGCGTGCGCGACGCGTTGGTGGCGTCAGTTGCGTGAACCTTGCCGCCCGTCAGCCGCCAAATGAGGAAACTGTCAATGGTTCCGAAAAGCAGCTCGCCCTTTGCCGCCCGCTTGCGCGCGCCGGGAACCTTGTCCAGCAGCCACGACAGTTTGGTGCCTGAGAAATAGGGGTCAAGCAGGAGCCCGGTCTTCTTGGTGAAGAGCGGCTCCAATCCCTGCTTCTTCAACTTTTGGCAAAAGGCAGACGTGCGCCGGTCTTGCCAGACAATCGCATTGTGAATGGCTTTTCCGGTCACCTTGTCCCAGACCACGACGGTTTCGCGCTGGTTGGTGATACCGATCGCTGCAATATCGGAAGATTTCAGATTGGTCTTTTTGAGCGCCGTCTTCACTGCAAACAGCACAGTATTCCAGATTTCCTCCGGATCATGCTCAACCCAACCGGATTGCGGAAAGATTTGCGTCAATTCCTTCTGGCCGCTGCCGGCCGGATGCATGGTCTTGTCAAACACAATCGCGCGCGTTGAAGTGGTGCCTTGGTCGATGGCAAGAATATAACCGCTCATTTGAAATGCTCCTCCGAATGCAAATAGTGCCAAACACAAGCCGCCGCACACAACGACACCGCTGGCAAAACCCGGCAAACTTCTGCTATGCGTCCGGGGAAATGTAAAGGAGATCGGGCGTGACAATTTCCATTGGCGTTATCGGACTTGGCAAAATCGCGCAGGACCAGCATCTGCCCTGCATTGCCAAAAACAGCGATTTCAAACTCGCCGCCGTCGTCTCGTCACGCCCGTCAGACCTTGGCGTTCCTGCCTTCAAGACACCGGCGGAGATGCTGAAAGCGGTCAAGCTCGACGCGGTCGCCATTTGCACGCCGCCGTCCGTCCGCCGCAATATTGCGCTGGAATGCCTTGAAGCGGGCGTTCATCTGCTCCTCGAAAAGCCGCCGACACCGACGATTTCCGAATATGCAGACCTCAAGGCCCGCGCCGCCGCATCCGGCAAGGTCGCCTTCCAGACATGGCACTCCCGCTTCAATGCCGCCGTGATGGAGGCGAAGAAAATCCTTGCCGGTCAAAAAGTTACGCGTCTGCATGTTTCCTGGAAAGAGAGCGTCTGGCAATGGCACCCGGGTCAGGAGTGGATCTGGGAGCCGGGCGGATTTGGCGTGTTTGATCCAGGCATCAATGCGCTGTCCATCGTCACTGAAATTCTACCCGAACCGGTGTTCGTCAGCGAGGCGAACATTATCACCCCGTCAAACCGCTTCACCCCGATTGCCGCAAGCATCAAATTCCGTGCGGCAGATGGCAGCGATGCCGATCTATCTGCCGAATTTGATTGGCGTCAAAAGGGCGAGCAGTCGTGGAACATTGATGTCGATACTGCGACCCACAAACTCAAGCTCACCTTTGGCGGCACGAAACTGTCGGTGAACGGCGTTGAGACGGTTGCTGCGCCGAGCGAAGAGTACGAACAAATCTACGCCCGCTTTGCGCAGCTGGTGAAGTCCGGCAAGTCCGAAATGGACGGCTCTCCGCTCGAACTGGTGGCTGATTGCATGATGCTCGGACGGCGCTCGGATACGGATGCTTTTGTCTGGTAGGAACGCTCGGACGGCGCTCGGATAGCGTACAAAAATCGCTCAGATTTTACGCGGTCGCACGCAGATCGGCAATCGCCTTGCGGTAGCCCTCTTCGCTGCCTGCGCTGAAAATCGCCGAACCGGCGACGAGCACATCCGCCCCGGCGCGTGTCACCAATGGCGCAGTCTTCTCAGTGATGCCGCCATCGACTTCGATATGAATGGGCCGCTTGCCGATCATTGCCTTCACGCGCGCGACCTTCTCAACCATCGCCGGGATAAACGCCTGGCCGCCAAAGCCAGGGTTGACCGTCATCAACAAAATCAGGTCGAGCCGGTCGAGCACATACTCGACCACACTCTCCGGCGTTGCAGGATTGAGCGACACACCAGCCTTCTTGCCCAAATTCTTAATCGCCTGCAGCGACCGGTCGAGATGGGGGCCGGCTTCCGCATGAACGGTGATGATGTCACAGCCCGCATCGGCAAAGGCCGCGATATACGGATCAGCAGGCGCAATCATCAGGTGGCAGTCAAAGGTTGCCTTGGTGCGGCTGCGCAGCGCCTTGATGACGGGCGGGCCGAAGGTAATGTTTGGCACAAAATGGCCATCCATCACATCCAGATGGATCCAATCCGCCCCGGCGCGCACCACGGATTCCACCTCGTCGCCAAGCCTTGAAAAATCTGCAGCAAGGATGGAAGGCGAGATGATTGTCTTTGAAGCCATAATGTCGTACCCGATTGGTGAGTAGAAGGTCTGCCGTGTCATCAACTGCAAGTCAACATCGCTGATTTTGACCGTACATAAAACAAAGAGCACTAATTTTCAGTATGCGTTCATCTTCTGTCTGGCAAACGGAAAGTCTACGCCGGAGCATTCGCATGATTTTGAACGTAAAGTCTTTTTTGAAATCCGCCGTTGCCGATTATTTTATCACTGACACGGCACAGGGTTCGCCCTGCATTGCTACCGCCCGCCGCGTTGGTCCTGAGCGGGTAATTTTCACTGCGCGCCTGTCAAGCGCTGGAAATGTATATGAACTGGGCAAAATTCTCTTGCAGGCCCCGATATGCAGTTATGGCCAAATCAAGCCCAACGAGGAGCCTGTCGTGGTCCATCTGAATGCGCAGGACAGTCAAGTCCGATTGCCGTCTGTTGCCACTCAAAAGCGTGCAACATTAAAAGTGAAACCGGATACCAGATGGCTCTCGGTAATTTACATCGACAGCGCCGACCGCAAGATCAAAGCCGAGCAAATCAGGATTGAAGAGTAACGGGGCCCCGCAAGGCCCCGCAAAGTCTTGCTGTCATTACCGTTCAAGCCGCAGCCGCAACCGCCCGCTTTGCCATCACCTTGATCAGCGCAGCCCGATAGTCGGCAGTGGCGTGCATGTCGCTCATCAGGCCCTTGGCATCGACTTTGACGGCATCGACGGAGGCCGCTTCAAACTTCTTGTCGAGCGCAGCCTCCAGACCCTTGTGCCGGAACACACCGCTTTCACCGGCACCAGTCACAGCCACCCGCACGCCATCCTTGTCCTTGACAACGAACACGCCAGCCATGGCGTAGCGCGAGGCCGGGTTCGGGAACTTCGAGTATGCCGCCTTTGCCGGAGCGGTAAACTCGATGGCTGTGACAATCTCGCCTTCCTTCAGTGCTGTTTCAAACAGGCCCTTGAAAAACTTGTCAGCAGGGATCGTCCGCTTGTCGGTGATGATGGTGGCGCCCAGCGCCAGCATCGCTGAAGGATAGTCAGCCGCCGGGTCATTGTTGGAGATCGAGCCGCCGATGGTCCCCCGGTAGCGCACATGCGGATCGCCGATATGGCTGGCAAGCGAGCACAGCGCCGGACAGACCTTGGCAAGCTTCTCGCTGGTGGCAACGTCGAAATGCGTTGTCGCCGCGCCGATGGTCACTGTTTTGCCCGACACTTTTATTCCGGACAGGTCGGCGATCCTCGTGATGTCCACAAGATCGGACGGTGAGGCAAGGCGCTGCTTCATGGTCGGAATCAGCGTCATGCCGCCGGCGAGAATCTTCGGATCCTCGGACTTTTTCAGAAGCTTCACGGCGTCAGAGACAGAGGAAGCGCGATGATAGTTGGTCTCGTACATGGCTCTTTCTCCTATTTCACTGCCTGCAACGCATTCCAAACCGCAAGCGGCGTGGCAGGCATCGTCAGGTTGTTGTTGCCGATGGCGTCCGTGATGGCGTTGATGACGGCTGGCGGCGAACCGATCGCCCCAGCCTCGCCGCAGCCCTTGATGCCAAGCGGATTGCTCGGCGACGGAGTGACGGTGGTCGAGATTTTATAGGACGGCAGGTCTTGGGCGCGCGGCATGGTGTAATCCATGAAGCTCGCCGTCTGCAGTTGGCCGCTCTCGTCATAGTGAGCGCCTTCGAGCATCGCCTGCCCGACACCCTGTGCGATGCCGCCATGCACCTGGCCTTCGACAATCATCGGATTGATGACATTGCCGAAATCGTCAGAGGCAACGAACTGGATGATCTCGGTCACCCCGGTATCCGGATCGACCTCGACTTCGCAGATGTAGCAGCCAGCCGGGAACGTGAAGTTTGACGGATCATAAAACGCGCCTTCCTTGAGGCCCGGCTCCATGCCTGCCGGCAGATTGTGCGCGGTATAGGCAGAAAGCGCCATCTGGAACCACGGCACCTTCTTGTCGGTGCCAGCCACCTTCAATTCGCCATTCTCGATAACGATGTCGCCTTCATCGGCTTCGAGCAGATGAGCGGCGATTTTCTTCGCCTTGGCCTCGACCTTGTCCAGTGCCTTGACGACAGCAGACATGCCGACCGCGCCGGAGCGAGAGCCATAAGTGCCCATGCCCATCTGCACCTTGTCGGTATCGCCGTGAACAACCGTGACATTGGCACCGGGCAGTCCGAAGCGCTCGGAAACCAGCTGGGCGAATGTCGTTTCGTGACCTTGGCCATGGCTGTGCGAGCCGGTGAGGATTTCAACCGTGCCGACAGCATTGACCCGTACTTCTGCCGATTCCCAAAGGCCGACACCTGCGCCGAGCGAACCGACCGCGGCTGATGGCGCAATGCCGCAGCCCTCAATGTAGCAGCTCATGCCGATGCCGCGCAGCTTGCCTTCCTTGGCCGCCTTTGCCTTGCGCTTGGGGAAGCCCGCATAGTCGGCCGCCTTCATCGCCATGTCGAGCGAGGCCTCAAAATCCCCCGCGTCGTAGCAGAAGATCACTGGCGTCTGGTGCGGGAAGGTGCGGATGAAGTTCTGGCGGCGCAGTTCCGCCGGGCTGACGCCAAGCTCGCGCGCCGCAGTCTCAATCATGCGCTCGACCGAGTAAGTCGCTTCCGGACGTCCCGCGCCACGGTAAGCGTCGACCGGCGCGGTGTTGGTGTAGACGGCCCGCATGTTGCAGTGGATCGCCGGAATATTGTACTGGCCCGACAACAGCGTTGCATGCAGATAAGTCGGCGTCACCGACGAGAACAGCGACATGTAGGCGCCAAGATTGGCGATTGTGTCGGTCTTGAAGGCAATGATGTTGTTGTCCTTGTCGAACGCCATCTCCGCATGGGTGACATGGTCGCGGCCATGCGCATCGGTGAGGAAGGCTTCCGTGCGGTCCGAATTCCACTTGACCGGAACACCGGTCTTCTTCGACGCCCACAGGCAGACGATTTCTTCCGGATAGATGTAGATTTTAGAGCCGAAGCCGCCGCCGACATCCGGCGCGATGACCCGCAGCTTGTTTTCGGGAGCCACATTGTAGAACGCGCTCATCACCAGACGGGCAAGATGCGGGTTCTGCGATGTCGTCCAGCAGGTATAATGGTCTTCCGCCGCATCATAAACGCCGAGCGCAGCACGCGGCTCCATGGCGTTCGGCACCAGACGATTGTTGACGATGTCCATCTTGGTGATGTGGGCAGCGCTCGCAAACGCAGCTTCAACTGCCTTGGCGTCGCCGATCTCCCAGTCGTAAATAAGATTGCCCGCTGCTTCCGGATGGATCTGCGGAACACCGGGCTTCAAGGCGTCAACCGACGCGACAACGGCCTTCTTGACCTTGTACGTGATTTCCACGGCCTCGGCGGCATCGCGCGCCTGTTGCTTGGTATCAGCAACCACGACAACAACCGCGTCGCCGACATAGCGCACAGTATCAACAGCGAGCGGCGACCAAGCGCCCATCTTCATCGGTGTGCCGTCTTTGGAATGGATCATCCAGCCGCAGATGAGATTGCCGATACCGTCAGATTTCAGTTCCTTGCCGGTCAAAACGCCAATCACGCCCGGCATCGCCATGGCCTTCTTGGTGTCGATCTTGGTGATAGCCGCATGCGCATGCGGCGAGCGCACGAAATGCGCGTGCTTCATGCCCGGAACCACCATATCGTCAGTGTAGCGGCCCCTGCCGGTGATAAAGCGGCGGTCTTCCTTGCGAAGAACGCTAGCGCCAATGCCTTCAATACCCATTTTTTTCTCCTCTAGAGAAAAGCGAATTGCGAAATAGCAGGTGGCAATCGGGGGAGGAATTATTCAACTCGCTACCCCCTTGTGCGCTCCTCACGCCGCCTTCTTCGCCTTGCCCTTGTTCATTTTCTTTGACGCGTCGAGAACAGCTTTGACAATGTTGTGGTAGCCGGTGCAGCGGCAGATGTTGCCTTCGAGTTCCGCGCGCACTGTCACTTCGTCAAGGCCGCCCGGATGGCGGTTGATAATGTCAACCGAGGCCATGATCATGCCCGGCGTGCAGAAACCGCATTGCAGTCCGTGGTTTTCATGGAACGCTGTCTGGACGGCATGCAGCGTCGTGCCATCAGCCAAGCCTTCAATTGTTGTCAGCGTCGACCCGTTCGCCTGCGCGGCAAGCAGTGTGCAGGACTTTACAGCGCGGCCATCCATATGGATCACACACGCGCCGCACTGCGACGTGTCGCAACCGACATGCGTACCGGTCAGGCCAAGGTTGTCACGGATAAAATTGACCAGAAGTGTCCGGTCCTCACATTCACCGGAAAGTTTTCGACCATTCACGGTCATTTCAATTTTGGACATTCATGTTCCTCCTCAAAAACACAGTCTCGTAATTCTTGTTCTATGCGACAGGCGCGCCTGCAAGTTCTGCAAATTTGCCGAAAAACTGGTCTGCCAATTTCTTTGATGTTGACGCGATGAGGCGCGAGCCCAGCTGTGCAATCTTGCCGCCCACATCTGCGGTGACATCGTAGCTCAATATGGTTCCGCCGCCTTCTTCGGCAAGATGCACCTTGGCAGAGCCCTTGGCAAAGCCAACAACGCCGCCTTTGCCTTCGCCGGTGATTGTATAGCTTTCCGGAACTATCTTCTCAGACAGCGTGACCTCGCCGGAAAAGCGCGCCTTGATCGGCCCGATCTTAAGGACCACCGTCGCTGCAAACGCATCGTCTCCATCCGCCGTGAGCTCTTCACAGCCGGGAATACATGCCTTCAGCACTTCAGGATCGTTCAACATCGCCCACACACGTTCGCGCGGTGCCGCGATTTCATATTCGCCACTCAGTTCCAAGCAAATCTCCTCCACGTAAGTGAAACGATGAATGCACAAGAGTTTTAGACGGCCAATAGTACTTTCGGTCGTAAGCCCCTCTGTGGCAATAGAGAAACACAAAATCTGCAAGGGATTTTCCGGTCTGGACAAACTTTGTGCCATGCGTCATCAGCACCTCATGAGGCAAGCTGCGGGAGCTGCATGAAACCGTCACTGACCCTGGACCAACTGCGCGCCGCCGTCGGTACTGAAATCGGCCTGTCCGACTGGCGCGTCGTATCGCAGGACATGATCGACCGCTTTGCCGACGCGACGGACGACCATCAGTTCATTCATGTAGACCCGGCAAGAGCAAAAGCCGAAACGCCGTTTGGCGGCACCATTGCGCATGGCTTTCTCACGCTGTCATTGCTATCGACTTTGGCGTGGGAGTCATTGCCGGGCATCGTCGGCGCGACCATGGGCATCAACTACGGTTTCGACAAGGTGCGGTTCCTGATCCCCGTGAAGACGGGATCGCGCGTGCGCGCGCGCTTCACGCTGACCCACGCCGACATCCGCAAGTCTGGCCGTGTCTTGAACACCTATGACGTGGCGCTGGAAATCGAAGGCAACATCAGCCCGGCATTGAAGGCAACCTGGTTGACAATGGCGATGGTGGAGATGGCCGAGACTTAGAGCGCCGGGCGTTCAAATGGGATCAATTTTCACGCCGGATTTCAGTGTCCCGGCTAGAAGCGTGACGCGACGCGATGCAGGCATCGCGAGCGGTGCGCGACGACGTCCGGGGCGCGGAAAGACAAGTGAAAATGATTCCATTTGAACCCCCGGTGCTCTGGAACCTATTCTGCGCTGCGTTCCAAAGTCCGGAACGGCAGTGCGAGAATATCCGGCAATCCGAGCTTTGCAGGATCACGGTACTCGATAAGCCCGATTTCGACACCCAACTGACCCTTCGCAGGCTCCCGCCGCATTGTGCCGAATATCCGGTCCCAGATCGACAGGAAATTGCCGTAGTTTGAATTGGTTTCCACGGGGATCACCGAATGGTGGATACGGTGCATGTCCGGCGTGCAGAACAGCCTACGCAGCGCATGGTCGAGCCGCGCTGGAATGCGGACGTTTCCATGCGTGTAGACAGCAGCGGCATTGAGCACGGTTTCGTACACAATCACGACCCAAGGGTTGACGCCAAGCGCAGCAACCAGCGCAGCTTTCCAGAGCAGTGAAAGAATGATCTCCCCCGGGTGAAACCGGATGCCCGTCGAGGCGTCAACATCAAGATCGGTATGGTGCACCTTGTGCAGCCGCCAAAGCAGCGGAATGGCATGCGTGGCAACATGCTGTCCGTAGATGGCCAGATCAAGGACGAGGAAGGCGGACAAGCCTTCAAGCCACAGCGGCCAGCCGAGCACGTTGAACAGGCCCCAGCCATGCGACTGTGCGTAGACAGCAGTCCCATACGCCGCTGCGCCGACCGTCAGCCGCACCGCGATCACATCAAAAATCAAAATGCCAAAATTCGCCATCCACCGCTCACGGCGTGTCTGCACGCGCGAATGCTGCGGGAACCGCCATTCGGCGACGGCGACAAGCACGAAGACGCTGAGGAAGATGGCAAGGCGGATGGTTTCGATGGACATATGGGCTCCGCAGGACACTTCAAACAAGCCGAAGCCATTTGTTACTCTTAGCATACTTCGCGCGGAGACAGGCAATCACAAGCAGGTAATAGCTCAAAATCTAGAAGAGCCGCTTGAATTTATAGCGTCGATGCTATATAAATGCGTGCATGTAGGCTGTAGAAATTGATGATTCAGCGCTGAAGGAAGTGCGGCTCTTGCCTTACGACCTCAAGGCAGAATTGTTTCGGTGCTTTGAGCCACTTGAAGCTAACGGACCTCACGACTTGCCACCGAAGATGGCCAAGAAAATTGATGGGAAGCTATGGGAGTTGCGGGTCAAAGGCGAAACTGGCATCGCACGGGCACTCTATTTTACCGTCCATCCAAGACGCGCAATCGTAGTTTCAGCATTTGTGAAGAAATCGCAGAAGCTGCCGGAAAGGGAACTTGCAAAGGCGGAAGCGCGCATGAAAGCAAGACTGCAACTAGACATGTGGAAAGGAGCAAGAAGATGAAATTCGCTGATCTGCGCAAAGAACTTTTCGCTGACCCGAAATTTGTTGAGGCTTACAATTCTTTGGAGCCTAAATTCGCCGTTATCAATGCCTTGATCGCCGCCCGGCGGAAAGCGCGCCTTTCACAAGCCGAGGTCGCCGAGCGCATGGGCACGACCCAGTCGAGCATCGCCCGCATGGAATCCGGCAAGGGCAGTGTGACGATCGACTCGATCCAGAAATACGCCAAGGCGACCGGCCAGAAGATCAAGCTGGAATTTGCAGCCTAAGCAGCGGAATCCCGCGCTGCATCGCTCAGATATGTAAACACATAATCCGAGAACGAGCGCCAGCATTCCACCCGGAACGCCTGAGCGCCTGTCCGGTGGATGACGACTTCAGCCTTGCCCAACAGCGTTCGCGAGACCGCGCCAACCGGGAAGGCCCTGTCCGACAGGTTCTGCGGGCACCCTGCCGACAGCGTCGCTTCGGCATTCCGGCCAGTGACCAGCACCGCCGTGTTGCGCTGGGAAATGTCCACGGCCGAATGCAGCACTTTGGACTTCGCGCACTCGCCGACAAGGTCCTTGCCGGGCACATCAAGGACAAGCCACTCATCCGGCCCGAGCCAGAAGGCCGTGCGCGTGCCTTTGGTGGCACTGGTCTTCGGCTTTGTCGGAAGGTCAATGCCGAGCGCCTTGGACAATGCGCCCACGGCATCCGCCCGCGCGCGCAGCGACAGGCGCGAGGCATCCGGAGCGGGCGTCACCGAGACGTGGGCCGAACCGGCAGCGCGGCCATCCAGCGGCTGGCGTGGTTTCAATACAGTATCAGCCATGGATTCGGGCTCCTGTCGGCCGGATTTCCCCTTCTCCCCATTTCTTCAATGGGGAGAAGGTGGCGCGAAGCGCCGGATGAGGGGCGAATGATCTGCGAGGTTTGCGGCGAGAGCCCCCCTCATCTGCCTGTCGGCATCTTCTCCCCATTGAAGAAATGGGGAGAAGACGGCTTATCGCCATTCCTTGGCGCTTGTTACCGGAACGTCGGTCACACATTGATCCGGCCTCCCTCTTCGTCAAAGAACACGGGCTTGCAAATTTCGGCCTCGATCACGCGATCCGGCATCGGCACGAACACCGTCTCGCCGATCTTGCCAAACCCGCCCTCGACCAGACCCATGGCAATCGACCGGCCGCAATTTTCCGACCAGTAGGATGACGTCACATGGCCGACCATCTTCATCGGGATGGCTTGCTTGGGATCAAGCACAATCTGCGCGCCTTCTTCCAGAACCGTCTTCGGGTCCTTTGTCTTGAGCCCAACCAACTGCTTGCGACCCGGGGCGACAAGATCGACGCGCTTCAACCCGCGGATACCGACAAAGTCCGGTTTCGACTTGGCAATCGCCCATGACAGACCCGCATCCTGCGGCGTCACCGTGCCGTCTGTATCCTGCCCGACGATGATGTACCCCTTTTCGGCGCGCAGAATGTGCATCGCCTCGGTGCCGTAGGGCGTAAGGCCCATTGGCGCGCCATGCGCATGGATCGCATCCCAGACAGCCTGGCCATAATGTGCAGGCACGTTGACCTCAAAGCCGAGTTCGCCCGCAAACGTCATGCGGAACAGGCGGCAGGGCACGCCCATGAACGTGCATTCGCGCACCGACATGTGCGGGAAAGCCTCGTTGGACATGTCCATGCCTTCGACAAACGGCGCAATGATCTCGCGCGCCTTCGGGCCCTGCACGGCAATCACCGCCCACTGTTCGGTGGTCGAAGTCAGCCAGACGTTGAAGTCCGGAAACTCAGTTTGCAGATAATCCTCCATATGGCTCATCACGAGCGGCGCGCCGCCGGTCGTCGTCGTCACATGGAACCGGTCCTCGGCCATCCGTCCGACCACGCCGTCATCATAGATGAACCCGTCTTCCCGCAGCATGATGCCATAGCGGCAACGCCCGACGCCGAGCTTGTCCCAGGAGTTCGTGTAAAGGATGTTCAGGAATTTCGCCGCATCCGGCCCGACCACTTCGATCTTGCCCAAGGTGGACGCATCAAACATCCCCGCTGTGGTACGAACAGCCTTGCACTCGCGGTCCACCGCTTGGTGCATCGTCTCGCCCGCCTTGGGGAAATACCAGGCGCGCTTCCACTGGCCGACATCCTCAAACACCGCCCCCATCGCCGCCGAAGTCTCATGCATCGGCGTGCGCCGTGTAGGGTCAAACAGCGGACCCTTGGCATGGTTGACGATGGTGCCGAATGTCACCGGCGTGTAGGGCGAACGGAAGGTCGTGAGCCCGACCTGCGGAATGGGCTTGCCGAGCGCCTCGGCGGCAATCGCCAGCCCATGCATGTTGGACGTCTTGCCCTGATCGGAGGCCATGCCGTTGGTGGTGAAGCGCTTGACATGTTCGATGGAGTGCATGCCCTCGCGCACCGCCATGCGGATGTCCTTGGCGGTCACGTCATTCTGGAAATCAACAAATGCCTTGACCGTATCATCCGGCCCGGCACCCGGCGCGGAACCAGACATGCCGCCAGCGACAGAGCCGCCCGTAACCTTCGGCGCCTTGGTCTTGCCCTTGCCGCCAGCGGCTGCAAGGCCCGCCGCAACAGCTTCCGCCGCCAGCGCGCTCAAATCTTCCGTGCCATTGCAGGCACCGACGGACACAACGGCCTGCGCCGCCTCGCCCGGCACGAAAATGCCGCGCGCGTCGTCAAACGTGAGCTTGCCGCGCGACTGCGACCACAGGTGCACCGATGGTGTCCAGCCCGCGCTGTTGAGCAGCGCGTCAACCGCAATCTGCCGCGTTGCGCCGCCGTCAACCGGCTGCACATGCATCGAATTGACCCGCAAACGCCCGCCCGCCTTGATCACGGCATGGCCGGTCTGCACTTCAATGCCAAGCTCCTTGGCCCTGATCAGCAGCGCCTCGTCCACGCTCTTGCGCAGATCCACCAGCGCCGGAACATCAACGCCCGCCGCCTTCAATTCAAACGCCACAGCATAGGCCGAGTCATTGGCCGTGTAGACACCAACGCGGCGTCCAACGGCGACGCCATACTGGTTGACGAACGTCCGCCCGGCCGAAGCCAGCATAACGCCCGGCCTGTCATTCTCCGCAAACACCATATGCCGCTCGATCGCGCCAGTCGCGAGGATGACTTGGCTCGCCCGCACCTGCCACAGCCGCTCTCGCGGCAGGCTCTGGTCTGGGCTCGCCATATGGTCGGTCACCCGCTCAGCCAGTGCCACCATGTTTTGCGCATAGTAGCCGAAGGCAGTCGTGCGCGAGAGAATGCGCACATTGTCCATCGCGGCAAGCGTTGCAATCGTCGCGGTCGCAAAGTCAGCGCCGGACTTGCCGTCCACCATAACATCCGTCTCGTGCTTCAGTGCACCGCCAAGTTCCGGCTGTTCGTCAACAAGGATCACATCCACGCCCGCTTCCGACGCCGATTTTGCCGCCAGAAGACCCGCCAGACCCCCGCCGATCACCAGCACATCGCAATGGATGAAGCGGTTGGCATAATGGTCCGTGTCGGCTTCCGTCGGCGCAACGCCGAGGCCCGCCGCCCGGCGGATGAATGGCTCGTAGACCTTCTTCCAAGCCGCCTTCGGCCACCTGAACGTCTTGTAGTAAAAGCCCGCAGCAAAGAATGGCGATCCGAGATTGTTCACAGCGCCAATGTCCATCTCCAGCGACGGCCAGCGGTTTTGCGATGTGGCTTTGAGCCCGTCATAAAGTTCCTGCACAGTCGCCCGCACATTCGGCTGGCGGCGCACGCCGTCACGCGCAATGTCCATCAGCGCATTCGGCTCTTCCGGCCCGGCACCGAGGAAGCCGCGCGGGCGGTGATATTTGAACGAACGCCCGACGAGGTGCACTCCGTTGGCCAGCAGCGCCGAGGCGAGCGTGTCGCCCTCAAGCCCGGTATAGCTGCGCCCGTCAAAGGTGAAGCGGATCGTCTTGGCAGGGGTGAGCCGCCCCTTGCCGGCGATGCGGTTGGCTCCGGAACTCATGATCGCACCTCGTTGTCGGATGTACTGGTGAAATCTCTCGCGAGGCCGTCATTCCGGGGCCGCAAAGCGGAGCCCGGAATGACGGCATCAAGCAAAGGGGATATGTCCGGCAAGACAGAGAGGGGTGCGCCTGTGGAGTGCAAAGTCGTCACAATCACACCCATCACTTCGCCACCTTCTTTGCAGGTTTTCCATCGAGCACCGGCTTCGCCTCACCCGCTTTGTAGGTCGCGATAAACTTGTCAGACACCGTATGGCGCACGGCGTTGAAGAACCGCGCGCAGCCATGCACATGCCGCCAGCGCTCGTAATTCACGCCCTTGGGATTATCGCGGATATAGAGAAACTTCTCGAAATCCTCATCCGTCTGGTTCGCAATGTCGGACGAGCGCACCACATGCGCCTGCCCCATGTTGCGGAACTCCAGTTCCGGCCGCTCTTCTTCGCAATAGGGACAATGGATCAGAAGCATGGGACACCTGCTGGCGTGGGAGTGGAGTAGTGTTTTGGAGTGATGGAAAAATGGTGCATCAATGCGCCACCGCCGCAGCAGCCGCTTCGTCAATCAGCCGACCCGTCCTGAACCGCTCCAGCGTGTAGCCCGCATTGATCTTGTGAGGCTCATCCCTCGCGATCGTGTGCGCAAAGACATTGCCCGATCCCGGCGTCGCCTTGAACCCGCCAGTGCCCCAGCCGCAGTTGACATAAAGCCCCTTGACCGGCGTCTTTGCCAAAATCGGCGAGCGATCCGGCGTCACGTCAACAATACCGCCCCATGAGCGCAGCATTTTCATGCGTCCGAACATCGGGAACATTTCGCAGATCGCATCGAGCGTATGGTTGAGGATGTGCAGGCCGCCGGTCTGCGAATAAGACGTATATTGGTCCGTGCCAGCGCCGATCACCAGCTCGCCCTTGTCGGACTGCGAGATATAGGCATGCACCGTGTTTGACATCACCACGCACGGAAATGCCGGCTTTACCGGCTCCGACACCAGCGCTTGCAGCGGATAGCTTTCAAGCGGCATGCGCACACCCGCCATGTCCATCAGCACCGACGTGTGACCAGCGGCAACAACGCCGACTTTCTTCGCGCCAATGAAACCCTTCGACGTCTCAACGCCGGAAACCGAACCATCCGCCTCGCGCCGGATGCCGATCACTTCGCAATTCTGGATGATGTCAACGCCGCGGTCGGACGCTGCGCGGGCATAGCCCCAGGCAACCGCATCATGCCGTGCCGTGCCGCCGCGACGCTGCAAGGTCGCGCCAACCACCGGATAGCGGGCGGAAGCGGCGATGTTCAGCGGCGGGCAAAATTCTTTCGCCTGCTCGGGTGTCAGCCATTCATTGTCGATGCCGTTCAGCCGGTTGGCATGCACATGGCGCTTGAGCACCTGCACATCATGCACATTGTGCGCCAGCATCATCACGCCGCGCGCCGAATACATCACATTGTAATTGAGATCCTGCGAAAGCCCGTCCCACAGCTTCACCGCGTGATCGTAAATGCCCGCGGACTCGTCATAGAGGTAATTCGAGCGGATAATCGTCGTGTTGCGCCCGGTATTGCCGCCGCCAAGCCAGCCCTTCTCCAGCACCGCCACATTGGTGATGCCGTGCTCCTTGGCCAGATAATAGGCCGTCGCCAGCCCAAGCCCGCCCGCCCCGACGATGATCACATCATACGACGCCTTGGGCTCAGGGAATGTCCACTGCTTGTCCCACCCCTTATGGGCACGCATCGCCTCGCGGGCGAGAGCAAAGACAGAATATTTGCGCATGGGCAGGAGCCTTCAGGATTGAGATGTTAAGAGTCTGGCCCAAAATTCAGTTTGGCGAGTCAAATGGAGTGGCTTTCGAGAACCGGAGCGGAGCGTACTCTTGTACGTGAGCACCGGAAGCGCAGAAAGTCGCTTCAGTTGGCCGCCAAAGTGAACTTTCGGTCAGGCTCTGAGGCGACCATACCGCAGACGCCACCGGTATCCATAACCATTTTGCCGCATATAATTTGCGCTGTTTGCGACGAAGGGTAGCGATTTGGCGCAATATCTGAATGCTTGATTTTGAGTAACATATATGTTACCTAGTGGTCATTCAGATTGTCGAGTATCTTGCACCAGACGGAACCAGTCCATTTGCAAAATGGATTGACCCACTCGATCCGCAGGCAGCAGCGAAAATCAACACTGCCCTGATCCGCATGGAAATGGAAAACTTGTCAAATGTGAAATCAGTCGGACTGGGCGTGCAGGAATGCCGGATCGATTGGGGACCGGGATATCGTTTTTATTTCGGACGCGAAGGTGACGTGTTGGTTGTACTCTTGGCGAGGAACCAGGCAACGCCAACAGCGCGACATAGCCGACGCGTCGCTGCGCTGGCAGGACTACAAGAAGAGAAAGAAGGACAATTGAAATGCCCCTCACCCGCGATTTCAAAGACACGATCAAAGCCCGCGCAAGCCATGACGCCGCATTCCGCGCCGCCCTGCTCACCGAGGCCGTAAAATTGCTGCTCGCCGATGATGTGGCCACGGGCCGCAATGTCCTGCGCGACTACATAAACGCCACCATCGGTTTCGACGAATTGGCCGCCAAAATCGGCAGGCCGGCCAAGAGCGTGATGCGCATGTTCGGGCCGAATGGCAATCCGACGGCGCAAAATTTGTTTGCGGTCATCAGCCAGCTGCAAAAATCCACCGGCGTGTCCCTCGCCGTCCACGCAGCTTGACGGAGCCGCGTCAATTTATACGCGCCAAGTGTGGACACGCCCGTATGATTCTGCTATCTGGCCGCCAGCTTGCGACGGGAGACCGCCGCGACGGGGGATTGTATTTCCCGATAACCATTGAAGAATTCGCTCTTTTGAAAGGCTGTGTCGCTCGTGCAGGTACTCGTTCGTGACAACAATGTTGATCAGGCTCTCCGCGCTCTGAAGAAGAAACTGCAGCGTGAAGGCGTCTTCCGTGAAATGAAGATGCGCGGCCATTACGAGAAGCCGTCCGAGAAGCGCGCCCGCGAAAAGGCCGAGGCCGTGCGCCGCGCCCGCAAGCTGGCCCGCAAGCGCGCCCAGCGCGAAGGCCTCATCGCCGTCAAGCCAGTGGCGACAGCTGCTCCAGGGCGTTGATCTGCCGTCTTTTGGACTTTTTGAACGGTTATCGAAGGTGGGGCGGCTTTGCCGCTTCCGCCTTTTTGCTTTTTGGCAACTGTGCCGGAAAGCGGGAAACGTGACATGAACTTGCAGGCAAATGGCTTGAGGACGGGCGGAATGACAAATTTGATGACCTCTCTCCGCTACGGATTTGTGGCGTCCCTTGTCACGCTGGCAGGGTGCGTTTCCAATCCCGGCGGCGAAATCGCCACCTCCATCGACCGCGCGCAGGGATCCAGCGAGAATATTTCATCGCTGTCTGACGCCATTGCGCAAAACCCGTCCGACCCCGATGCGTACAATGTCCGTGGCGCAGCTTTGGGCCGCGCCGGCCGTTACCGCGATGCACTGTCAGATTTCAATCAGGCGCTCCAGTTGAAGCCGGATTTCCATCAGGCTTATGCCAACCGCGCGCTCGTCTATCGCTTCATGGGCGACCTCGGCAACGCTGCCAGCGATTACAACCGCGCCATCCAGCTCAATCCGCAATATGACACCGCCTACATCGGCCGCGGCAATCTTTACCGCAAAGCGGGCCGCACCAACGAGGCCTTCAAGGATTTCGAGCAAGCCATCCGGCTCGACACGACCGACCCCCGCGCCTATCATAACCGCGGCCTGATCTATCAGTCACGCAAGCAGCACGACTACGCCATTGCCGATTTTTCAACCGCCATTTCGCTCGATCCGCAAGCGCCGGAGCCCTACAATGGACGTGGCGTCTCGTATTTTGCACTCGGACAGGTCGACAACGCGTTTGACGACTTCAATCAGGCGCTCAAGCTCAATGACAAACTGGCCGAAAGCTGGGCCAATCAGGCTCTGGTCTACGAACAGCGCGGCGAATTCGCCAAGGCCGCCAAATCCTACCAGCGCGCGGTCATACTGGACGCAAACTACGAACCGGCACAGGCAGGCCTCGCCCGCGTGCGCGGCAGGCCGGATCAGGCGGC
>JANPGC010000070.1:0-6738 GCA_031423755.1 Phyllobacteriaceae bacterium
CAAAGGCGCCAGATGCTGGAGCGATGCTTGCGACTACGGCGCGCGCAAAGGCATTGTCAGTGCAAACCCACCGGACAGGGTGTGTGGCGATGTCACATGCTTATCTACAGCCAAAGACAGGACCACACACCCTGTTTCCCAAGTTCAACAATCGGATGCGAAAGCAGGTGCGATGCCGGGGAAGTGTGCGCCACAATTTTGTGGCATATTGCGCTTCGTGTCTGTAAACGCCCAGCTTCAAGAATGGTCCGGTCCGATCCCGCCGCCGTTCCGCCAACAATTCAAGCGAGACTGTCATGCCCGCCAAAAAATCTGCCAGCGGCCCTACCCAGCGCATGCTGCGCGTCGGCGAAATGGTGCGTCATGCGCTGACGGAAGTCCTGCAGCGCAATGAGATCATTGACCCTTTGCTCGAAACCACGGTTCTTTCCGTCACGCAGGTGTCGATGTCACCGGACCTTTCCAATGCGACGGCCTACATCTCGCCGCTCGGCGTCCCGGAGCCAACGCCGGTCATCGACGCGCTGAACCGGCACCAGAAATTCATTCGCGGCGCGCTCGGCCCGGCGCTGCGCCAGATGCGCTCGATGCCGTCGATCCGCTTCCGGCTCGATACGTCGTTTGACAATTACGCCAAGATCGACGCGCTGCTGCGCTCGCCGGAGGTCGCCCGCGATCTCGGCAGGTCGAAAATCGACACGCCGCAAGCCGATGATGATGTCGACCCTGACGGCGGCACGGACGCCTGAGTCTCACCCATGAACCAGAAGCGCAAACGTCCGCAGCGGCCGGTTTCCGGTTGGGTCATATTTGACAAGCCCTACGGCATGGGCTCGACCGATGCCGTCTCGTTTATCAAGCGCATCTACCGCGCCGACAAGGCCGGCCATGCCGGAACGCTGGATCCGCTCGCCACCGGCATCCTGCCCATCGCTCTCGGCGAGGCGACCAAGACCGTGCCCTACGTCATGGACGGCGCCAAGGTCTACCGCTTTACGGCAAGCTGGGGCGAGGAGCGCTCGACCGACGATCTGGAAGGCGAAGTCACAGCCAAATCCGACCTCCGTCCGACCCGTGCCGCCATCGAGGCGCTGCTGCCACAGTTCACCGGTGTAATCAGCCAGGTGCCGCCCAAATTCTCAGCGATCAAGGTCGATGGCGAGCGCGCCTACGATCTGGCTCGCGGCGGCGAGATTGTCGAGCTTGAAGCCCGCGACATCGAAATCGACGCCTTCACCATTGTCGAGATGCCGGACAACAACGCGACCGTCTTTGAAGTCGAGTGCGGCAAGGGCACCTATGTCCGCTCGCTCGCCCGCGATATTGGACGGTTGCTCAGCTGCTACGGCCATGTCAGCGCGCTGCACCGCGAGGTCGTCGCGCCGTTTGATGAGCAGGACGCCGTGACGCGGGAAGAATTGGAAGCCGCAGCTGAAAAGGCCAAAGCCCATCTCGAAGAGCTCGCCACGCCAGATGGGCTCGCCCCGGAGGCCTTTGCAGAATTGGACGCCTTCCTGATTGATCCGGTCGAAGCGCTTGAAGGCCTGCCACATCTGGTCTTGACCAGCGATTCCGCCCATCGCGTGCGCATGGGCAATCCGGTCATGGCGCTCGGTCGTGACGCGCCGGTTGAGGCCGATGAAGCCTACGTCACCGAGCGCGGCGCGCTGGTTGCCATCGGCGAAATCCGCGCTGGGCAGTTCCATCCCAAGCGGGTGTTCAAGGCTTGACCACCGCGTTCTCGCCCGCTTTACATTGCCTTCATTCTCGACAACTCTCTACCTTGGGCGTGATTTCTTGAGTCATGAAAGGTTGGGCAATGCGCAGCATAATTTTGGCAATTCTGTTTTCGACGCTGGCAACAGCGGCCTTCGCCTGCGACGGCCCGCCGGTATGCACCGTGGTCGACCCGACCGGCACGCCGCTGAATGTGCGCTCGGGGCCGAACGGCAAGATCCTTTCCACCTTGAAGAAAGGCGCCAAGGTCGAATTCATCGAGCACAAGGAGCACAAGGGCAAGAAATGGGCGCTGGTCTCCAAATACGCCGAATCCTGGGGTTACGTGTTCGCCGACTATCTGAAATGCAGCGGATCGGACAAGGTGGGCAAAATCTGCACCGTCACGGACCCTACCGGCACGCCGCTCAATATCCGTGAGCAGCCGGCCGGAGCAATTCTCGGCACATGGGAAAACGGCGTCCGCGTCCGGCCATATGAGGAGAAGATACTCAATGGCAAGAAGTGGATCGCCGTCGAGCGCCTTGCAGAGGACAACAAGGCGGGATGGGTGTTTGATCCGTATTTGGCGTGCGAGGAAGACGAGGGTTGACCGCACAGATATGGCTGCGTCATCTTTCAAGTCATGAAGAAACTTACAGCAATCGGCTTTGATGCCGACGACACACTTTGGCAGAACGAGCAGTTCTTCCAGCTCTCGAAAGCAAGCTTCACTGCGCTTCTTGCCGATCACGGCGACACCCACCATGTTGCCTCACGCCTGCTTGAAGCCGAGCGCCGCAATTTGAAGCTATACGGTTTTGGCGCCAAGGGCTTCACCCTTTCGATGATAGAGACCGCGCTTGAGGTGACGGACGGCACTGTGCCGCAGGCGGTGATCGGCAAGATACTGGCGCTTGGCCGGGCGATGCTGGACTATCCGATTGAGACGTTGCCACATGTGCAGGAAACGCTTGAAGCGCTGGCGGGAAAGTACCGGATTATCCTCATCACCAAGGGCGACCTCTTCGACCAAGAGAGGAAGCTGGCACAATCCGGGCTGGGCGATTTCTTTAATGCCGTCGAGATCGTCTCGGACAAAAGGCCAGACGTCTATGACCGGGTGTTCACCCGGCATGCCGATGGCGCGGTGAACGCGATGATGATCGGCAATTCGCTGAAATCGGATGTCATTCCGGCATTGCAAGCCGGCGCGTGGGGTGTGCATGTCCCGCATGAGCTGGTGTGGGAACTGGACCATGCCGACGCGCCCGAAGGTCATCCGCGGTTTCGCGCGGTGGAGACCTTGAGGGAAATTCCTGAGCTGATCCGCGCGCACGAATAGCGTTCAAAACCAGCTCGAATTCAGCACCAAATGCGCGCCTATGCTTGATAGGTAGCCGAGAGCGATGGCCCATGTCCATTTGAGATGGGACAAGAAATTATACTGTCCGCGCGACTGCCCCATAAGGGCCACCCCTGCCGCAGAGCCGATAGACAGCATCGATCCGCCAACGCCGCAGGTCAGCGTGATCAGCAGCCACTGACCCGATGACATCATAGGATCCATGGTAAGCACGGCAAACATCAGCGGGATGTTGTCGACGATGGCGGACAGCGCGCCAATGATGATGTTGGCATAGGTTGGCCCCATGCCGTCATAGAGATATTCGGACGCGTGGGCGAGATAGCCTATGACCCCGAGGCCGCCGACAGCGAAAATGATGCCGAAGAAGAACAGCAGCGTATCCCACTCAACGCGCTGCACCTGCGCAAACGAATCCAGCACCATGTCATCGTCCGACCGCCGCTTGCCGCGGCGCTGCAGGATGTAGGACCAGACCTGCAAATAGCCAAGGCCGAGCATCATGCCGAGCGCAGGTGGGAGGTGCAGGAAGTTTTTGAAGGCCACGGCCGTCATGATGGTCGCGGCAAACAGAACAATCACGCCGAGCCCCCCCGGCTTCATGCGCACCTGCTCGCGTGCTGGCGATGGCTGTGCGTCAGGAATGCCGAAATGCATGAACGTGGCGGGAATCAGGAAGTTGACAGCGGACGGGACGAACAGCACGAAAAAATCCCAGAACTGCAGCTTGCCCTTTTGCCACACCATCAGCGTGGTGATGTCGCCGAACGGGCAAAATGCCCCGCCGGCATTGGCGGCAACGACGATGTTGATACAGGCGATGGCAACGAATTTCGGCGAGTCCTTGCCAATGGCCAGCACCACTGCACCCATCACCAAGGCGGTAGTGAGGTTGTCGAGGACACTCGAGAGGAAAAATGACGCGACGCCCGTCAGCCAGAACAATTGCCGGTAGGAAAGCCCGCGCCCGGACAGCCGCACCCTGAGCACATCAAAAATCCGCCGCTCTTCAAGCGTGTTCACATAGGTGATCGCGACCAGCAGGAACAGGAACAGTTCGCCGAACTCGCCGATCATCGAGATGGCAAGCGCGTGCGCCGTGTCCTCCTTGCCGGCAGAGGCGTAAGCAAGACCGATCAGCAGCCAGATGAGTCCGCCAGCCATCAGCACCGGTTTGGATTTGCGCAAATTCAGCGGCTCTTCGAAGATCACCAGACCGTAGGCCAGCGCAAAGATCAGCAGCGCCGCGAGGCCGTGCCAGGACGACGTCAGGTCAAGCGCTGGAGTTGCATCTGAAGCGATTGCCGCTGCCGGGAAAGAACCGGCGACCATCAGAATCAGCGTTTGAAGGGCGAGGTGAAGTGATTTCATGCGTGTCTCCCGCCCGGAGACTAGCCGCTGGAATATGAGATGAAAACTGCCAAACGGCACTTCCCTTTTTCCCTGCGCTGCTTAACTCTGCAACCATGAAGAAACCAGACAAGACCACAAAACCAAGTCCAGGCCTTTCCCAAGCCATCCGTGAATTTCTCGACAGCGAAGCGGCGGGCGGTCTCGTTTTGATGGGTGTTGCGGCGCTGGCGCTCATCATTGCCAACTCGCCGATGGCTGATGGCTATTTCCATGCGTTGCACATCTATGTCGGCGGCCTTTCAGTCCTGCACTGGATCAATGACGGCCTGATGGCGGTGTTCTTTCTTTTGGTCGGGCTCGAGATCAAGCGGGAGTTTCAGGGCGGAGAACTGGCATCTTGGTCGCAGCGCGCCTTGCCCGCATTTGCGGCGCTTGGCGGCATGGTGGTCCCGGCGCTGGTCTATGTCTGGTTCAACCGGCATACGCCAGCAACGCTGGCGGGTTGGGCGATCCCGTCCGCAACGGACATTGCTTTCGCGCTCGGCATTCTCGCGCTCCTCGGCAAGCGCGTCCCACCATCGCTGAAAGTGTTTCTCGCCGCGCTCGCCATCATTGATGACCTTGGCGCGGTGATCATCATTGCGATTTTCTACACCGCGCAGATAGACATGGTTTCGCTCGGCGCAGTGGCGATGATTACGGTCGCACTTGCCGCGCTCAATCTGGCGGGCGTCAAGCGTCTCGAGCCGTTTTTGCTGCTTGGGTTGGTGCTTTGGTATTTCATGCTCAAAAGCGGCGTCCACGCCACGCTCTCCGGCGTTGTGCTGGCGCTCGCCATACCCGGCGGCGCAAACGCCCATTCGCCGATGCACCGGCTTGAACACGGTTTGCACAAATGGGTGGCCTTCCTCATCGTGCCGATCTTTGGCTTTGCCAACGCGGGCGTGTCGTTGACAGGTGTCAACTTTGCCTCACTCGCTGAGCCTGTAACACTCGGCATCGCGGCAGGTCTTTTCGTCGGCAAACAGATCGGCGTCCTCGCTGCCACCCGCCTTGCGGTCGCATCCGGCATCACCGAGGCCCCGCGCGATGCGACGTGGCTCCAGGTCTACGGCGTCTCGATCCTCTGCGGCGTCGGCTTCACCATGAGCCTGTTCATCGGGCTCCTGGCGTTTCCGGAAAATGAGGCGCTCGGCAACATGGTCAAGATCGGCGTGCTGGCGGGGTCGGTGGCGTCGGGAGTGCTGGGAGCGCTGGTGTTGATGGTGGCGGGGCGGAAGGGTGCCGTCTAGCGTGACGCCGCCAAGTCTGCGAGCATTCGGACGGCCACTGACCGCAATGCCGGAAAGTGGACTGCCGCAATATCTCACATATCCGCCGGATTGATCCGACAATACTCGTGTCGGAGCAAGTTGCAGATGCAGATGATCGCTTGCCAGTGCGCATCCTGATAACGATTACGCAACTCAGGCGTTAAATCCTGAATGGCTATTGCAACAATATCAATCTGTTGAAAAACATGCGCGAGACGAACTTCAGGATTCTTTGCCGATACCATCAAAAAACACGGATGGAACTGGATTCAATATGGGGCAGGTATAACGGTGAAATAGAATCGCGCGAACTGTAGCTGATTTCCATATCTGGAAACAAAGCTTGAATGGCATTTTGACCTTCGGCAATCCGCATTAAATTCAAGCGCTCACCTCCCTTTCCTTCTGCAAAAAGGTCGATGTCTGAATCGTCATTTGCATCGCCGCGTGCGTGGGAACCGAACAAGCAAAGCGAACCCACGCCAGTGGCCCGCAAAGCAGGTTCAGCAGTTTTCAGCCGTTCGATGATTTCACTTCTATCCATACGCTAAAACTGCCATGTTCGTTTCATTATGTCACAAATCGGCTCGAAATCAGCATCGGGCATTCACCCCTTCCATTTCCCGCCAAATTCCACTATACGCCCCGCAGCAACCCGGCTTTTTGCCGTTTGCTTTCATGGCCCTTGCTGGACGACATCCCGGCTCTGGGCGTCCCTATCCTCAAACAAAAGGAATATACGATGTCGATTACGCCTGAAAAGAAACAGGAAATCATCAAGGAATTTGGTCAAGCCGCTGGCGACACCGGTTCCCCTGAAGTGCAGGTTGCGATCCTTTCGCACCGCATTGCCAATCTGACCGAACATTTCAAGGGTCACAAGAAGGACAATCACTCGCGTCGTGGCCTTCTGGCACTTGTCTCGCAGCGCCGCTCGCTTTTGGATTACCTCAAGCGCAAGGACGTTTCGCGCTACCAGGTCATCATCGA
>JANPGC010000071.1:0-9583 GCA_031423755.1 Phyllobacteriaceae bacterium
GTGGCCGATGCCAAGGCGCTTGATGCCGTTTCGATGATGGAGCTGTTCAAGAACCACATCAATCCCGGCCAGCTGCATTTCATGAAGCTCTTGGGCTTCCACAAAGTGAAGATCGAGCGTGCCGAGGGCATATATTATTACGACCAGAACGGCCGCAAGATTCTCGACTTTTTCGGCGGCTTCGGCTCGCTGGCGCTCGGTCACAATCATCCGCGTGTGCTTGAGGCACGCAAGCAGTTCCAGGAGGAGAAGCGCCACGAAATCGCCATCGCCTTCATGTCGCAATATGCCGCAGCGCTGGCTCATAATATTGCCCAATGCTCGCCGGGCGATCTCGACATGGTGTTCCTCGGCTCATCCGGTTCTGAAGCCATGGAAGCGGCGATCAAGGTCGCCGAGCGCGCTGCCGGACCTGACCGGCCGAAGATCGTTTACGCCGAAAACTCGTTCCACGGCAAAACCAAGGGTGTTCTGTCGATCACCGATGGCGCCCTTTACCGCGGTGATTTCAAGCTTGTGGACAATGTGCTGAAGGTTCCGTTTGGTGACATCGATGCTGTTGAGAAGCTGTTTGCCTCTGATCCGAAGATCGGCACGATTGTGCTCGAAACCGTGCAGGGCGGCGGTGGCATTATTCAGGCACCTGCCGAGTATTGGCAGAGACTGCGCGCGCTGTGCGACAAATACGGGGTTCTCTGGGTGGCCGATGAAGTGCAGTGCGGCTATGGCCGCACCGGCAAGTTCTACGCTTTTGAACATTACGGTGTCATTCCGGATGTGACCGCTTTGGCCAAGTCGCTTGGCGGCGGCAAGTCTGCTGTTGGCGCGATGATCGCCAGCCGCAAGGTCTACATGAAGGCCTACGGCACGCCGAAGACCGCGATGATCCATGCACAGGCGACGTTCGGCGGCATCGGCGAGAGCTGTGTTACGGCGATTGAAGCGCTGAACGTGCTTTACGATGAGAACCTCATTGAAAACTCGGCCCGCGTCGGCGATCATTTGATCACCCGCATGAAGGCGCTGCAGGTGAAGTATCCGAAGATCATCAAGGATGTGCGCGGGCTTGGCCTGATGGTTGGCCTTGAGTTCCACGATTTCTCGCAGACGCTGCCACTCGCCTTGCGCCCGGTTGTTGCGATGCTGGATGACAAGCTGAAGGGTTCGCTTTCCGGCTTTGTCGGCGCGCTGCTGCTGCGCGATCATGATGTGCTGGTGGCGTTCACCGAGTATAATCGCAACGTCATCCGCCTTGAGCCGCCGCTGGTGTGCACCATGGCAGAGGCCGACATGTTTGTTGATGCGCTCGACAAGCTCCTCGGCAAGGGCATCACGGGGATCGTCAAGGATTTCGTCATGAGCAAGCTGGGCTGAAACCATGACGGTGGCGGGAGCGGCGGGCACGGGTGGTCTCATGATGCGGATCGCTAATCTGCCTGGGTGGGCGGCTGCTGCCTTGTCGCAGAACGGCGCGCTGCTTGGCGGTGTGCTTTTTGGGCTGTTCATTGTTGGCGTGACGATGATCTCGATCATCTACCCGCTGCCTAATTGGGACCTGATTGCCTACACCGCCGCGATTGCCGAGCCACGGTTTCACGATGCGGCGGGGCTGCATGCGCATGCCTATGAGAGCGTGCGGCAGGCGGTTGATGCCGGGCAGTTTGCCCTGTTGACCGGTCCCGATGCCTATCGCGCGCACCAGTTTGCAAATCCTGATGCGTTTGTCTCGATGCTCGGCATGTACAAAGTCAAGGCGCTCTACATCCAGGTCGCCGCTGCGCTGACACCGATGTTTGGCGAGATTGGCGCCATGCGATTGATCTCGACCCTGTCCACAGCCGCGACCGGGCTCGTGTTCATGCTGTGGCTTTACCGCCGCAATGCGTTTGCCTATGCGCCTGCAGTTGTCGGGCTGCTGTTGATCTCTGGCTATGCCGACGTCGCGCGCCTCGGCTCGCCGGACGCCTTCTTCATGGCGCTCTTGTCGCTGGGACTTTATCTTTACGACCGGAAAAAGCTCTGGCTGGCAGGGCTCGCACTGCTTTTGGCCACGCTGGTGCGGTCTGATACTGTGGTTTTTCTGGCTGCGTGGTCCGTGTTGATGCTGCTTTTCCGGGTCAGGGACTGGCCTGTCATGGCGGCTTTTGCGGCCTCGCTCATCGCCTATCCTCTGGTGACGCATTCGGCCAATCACCCGGGCTTCTGGGCGCATTTCATTTTTTCGACGACCGAGCAGCAGATGACCATGGATGGGTTCCATCCGGCCTTCTCCATTGCCGTTTACATGCGGGCAATTGCTGTCGGGCTGGTGCGGACAATTTCCGAGACTTCATGGCTTGCCGCCATCGGCTTATTGCTGCCAGTCTGGGTCTGGCTGCGCTCCAGAACTGCGCTGCTCGGCCCGCGCGAGGATGCGCTGATCATCGCCCTGGTCGCAGGCGTCATCGGCCGGTTCATCCTGTTTCCGCTGCCGGATACGCGCATCCACGGTGCCTATCTGACGCCGCTCATGATGGCGATGCTGCCGGCCATCACCGCGTGGCCCAAGAGCCTGCGGCCCGCCGCGAAAGCCGCTTGATCCAACCTTTCCACACGCCGTCGCGCCTTTTTGACACGTATGTCGCAAACAGGCTTTGCCTGTCGGCTCGCGGACATTAATGTGCGTAAAACCGATATTCAGGAGCGCGCCGCATGTCCAAGTTTCCCGCCAAGGCCAAAGTTGTCATCGTCGGTCTCGGCGGCATCGTCGGCGCGAGCGTCGCGCATCACCTGATCGAGCGCGGCTGGGATGATATCGTCGGCATCGACATGTCCGGCATTCCAACCGATGTCGGCTCCACATCGCATGCCTCCGACTTCTGCTACACCGCCAGCCACGACTTCATGTCGGTGTGGACGACGCTCTACTCCATCGATTTTTTCGACAAGATGGGCAATTACGAGCGCATTGGTGGCCTTGAAGTTGCCCGTGTCGGCGATGATGCGCGCATGGATGAAATCAAGCGCAAGGTGGCCTCAGCCAAAGCATTCGGCTCGCGCTCGCACTTGATTGGTCCAAAGGAAATCAAGGAAAAATTCCCGCTGATCGAAGAGTCGATGGTGCAGGGCGGGTTGTGGGATCCGGACGCGGGTCTCGTGACGCCGCGCTCGCAGACGGTTGCAGGCAAGCTCGTCGACATGGCCGAAAAGACCGGCAAGTTGAAGCCCTTCGCCAACACCGCCGCCAAATCCCTGCTCATTGAAAATGGCCGCATCAAAGGGGTTGAGACCTCGCGCGGGACAATCATGGCGGACCATGTCGTGGTGTGTGCAGGCATCTGGGGCCGCCTGATTGCCGAAATGGCAGGCGAAGATTTGCCGGTCATGCCGATCGATCATCCGCTCACCTTCTTCGGCCCCTACACGGAATTTGCCGGCACCGGTAAGGACATCGGCTACCCGCTTCTGCGCGACCAAGGCAACTCGGCCTACATGCGCGATACCGGCGATCCGACCACGTCAGAAGGTGGCATGATCGAGTGGGGCTACTATGAGGAGAAGAGCCCGCGTCTTGTCCATCCGCGCGACATTCTCTCCAAAGAACAGTCAAGCTGGTCGCCGTCGCAGCGCGATCTTGATATGGAGCAGATTATTGAACCACTCGAGCGCGCCATCGAGCTTACGCCTATTCTTGCCGAGCTTGGCTATGATGAGCGCCGTTCGTTCAATGGCCTCTTGCAGGTCACGGCTGATGGGGGGCCATCCTTCGGTGAAAGCCGCAAGGTGCGCGGGCTTTGGTACAATGTTGCGATCTGGGTGAAGGATGGCCCGGCCTACGGAAAATTGCTTGCGGACCTCATGACGGACGGGCGCACGGAAGTTGACTACGCCAAGCTGGACTATGCCCGTTTTTATGATCACCAACTGACCGAGGATTTCATCGCCGGCCGCTGCTATGAAACTGCGCAAAAAGTCTACAATCCGGCAGTGCACCCGCGCGAACCGTTCGGCAATGGCCGCAATATCAAGCGTTCGCCGTTCTATGAGCGCGAAAAGGCGCTGGGCGGATATTTCATGGAACTCGGTGGCTGGGAGCGCGCGCATGGCTATGCGGCCAACGAGCATCTCCTTGAAAAATATGGCGAAAAAGTTCCGGTTCGGACAAACGAATGGGACAATCGCCACTTCTGGCGCGTTTCCAACGCCGAACATCTTGCGATGAGCGATGATGTCGGCATGGTCAACCTGTCGCATTTCTACATTTTCGATGTCGAAGGGCCGGATCATGTCGATGCCATGGAATGGATCTGCGCCGCAAAGATCGGCGGCGATGCCAACATCGGCAAGGGCATCTACACCCACTTCCTCGACGACCACGGCATGGTGCGCGCTGACTTGACCGTCATCCGGATGGCCGATCGCTGCCGTGTCATTGACGGCGCCGACGCCGGACCGCGCGACCTGCTCTACATCAAGCGTTTGGCCGAGGACAAAGGCTGGAACATCACCGTAACGGATCGTTCAACTGACCTCGTCACGCTCGGTATCTGGGGGCCGAATGCACGCACGACCTTGAAGAAGGCTGTGGAGGATCCGGCGGCGCTTGATCCCGAGAACTTCCCGTTCGCGGCGCTGAAACCGCTACGCATTGCAGGGAAAGACGTCACGGCTTTCCGCATCTCCTATGTCGGCGAGCAGGGCTGGGAATTGCACATGCAGTACGGCGATGCGCTCGCTGTCTGGGATGCGCTGTTCGCGATTGGCGTGATGCCTTTTGGTGTGGAAACCTATGCCAATACCCGCCGGATGGAAAAGAGTCTGCGCCTGCAGAACGCTGATCTTCTGACCGAGTACAATCTGATCGAGGCCGACCTGCAGCGTCCAAAGGTCAAGGAAGCCGACTTCCGCGGCAAGGCTGCGAATATTGCACACCGCGCACTCCCGCATCAGGCTGCGATGCTCTGCACGTTGACACTTGAGGCCAACGTCGATTCCAAGGGCGTGAAGCGCTATCCGGTGGGGGTGTCGCCGATCCTTGATCCGGCAACCGGCGAAACCCTGATGGATTCACTTGGGCGCCGCTCGTTCACAACCTCGATGGCCTATGGTCCGACCATCGGCAAGACGATCATGCTCGCCTATCTTCCGCATGACCATGCGGTGGACGGCAAGATGTTCGAGATTGAGTATTTTGGCGAGCGTTATCCGGTCAAAGTCGCGGGTGTGGGCTACAAGCCGCTTTATGATCCGGAGAATTCGAAGCCGCGCAGCTGACTTTGGCCCGATGGCAAGGTTTCAATCCCAAGCCTTCACACAATGCCCATAGGTCGGCTGGCCTTCGCCGTCAGTCTGTTTGACTTTGAAGTCGAGACCTTCGCCTGCGCATTCTGCAATCAAGGTGTTGCAGGCTGAGGCGCCGAGGCAGGTGTCGCCGGGCTGCGCATGGGCTGAACCACCGCCGCGCGAACCCAGTGTGCGGGCCGCGCTGCCTTTGCCAGCCATTGCGTCGCTGAGGGTGACTGCGGACAAAAGCGTTGCGACGAGTGATGTTGCGATGAGTGTTTGTGATGCGAATGACACGATGGTTACCTTTCGATTTCAAGTGCTGGCACAATTGCCGGTCAGGCATGTGTCGCGGGCTTGATGCGAAAGGTTCAAAGGTGATTGACGGACCGCTTTGTCAGCCAAACTTGTCGTTAACTTGCCTGCTTCATGGGCTCCATGCCCATCCAGCTCTGGATGCTGTTTTGCAGAATTGATGCTGCCTCTGGCTTCAATGTGTAATCATTCATTCCTGCCGCGAGGCATTTGCCCTTGTCACCGGCAAGAAAATGATTGGTCATGCCTATTATCACAGGCGGGACGACCATGTTTGCCGTCATTTCGCGGATGCGTCGCGTGGCTTCGATGCCGTTCATGCCGGGCATGGATACATCCATCAGTATGAGTTTCGGACAGTGTGCGTCAACGATTTCAAGAGCTTGCTGGCCGTTGCTGGCAATTTTGAAGCCATACCCGGAGTTTTGCAGCGCCTGTGAGAACACAATTTGGTTGACGTCATCATCCTCCACGACGAGAATTTCGACTTCCACGTCGGGGTTTGCGTCGAAGACTTCACTCGCTTCAGTTTGCGCTGGCTCGGCAGGCAACCCGCCGGAAAGGATATCGCTTGCAAGCTTCACTTCTGGATAGGGAGCGGTTGCACGCTCTATAAGTGCTGCATTGATCTGATCTGCGTGGTCAAGGTCCGCAACAACGATCAAGTCGACTGGGCGGCTCGACGCAGACATATGCGCAGCCGCTTCTGCAGCCAACCGGGCGCTTTCCGCTATCGCCACTTCATATCCTTCGGCTGTCAGCCGGTCACGGATCGCTTGCATGCCGACCTCTGCCGGGAACAGCAGTATGGCACGGCGGGCGAGGTTTTCCTGTGGCGGTGCTTTTGCGTTTGCGCTTTCTTTGGCGTCTGCGGCAAGATCGAACATGTCCTGAACGACGCCCAGCAACGTGCTGGCAGATCGCCTTATGATATCCAGGCGGCTCCGCTGAACGGGATCAAGGTCCGACTTCATCATCAATTCAGAAGCGGTAAGCACACCCGTCATCGGGGTGCGAATTGTGTGGCTAAGCCGGGAGAGGGTGACGGACTTTATACGGTCGGCAGCAGACGCCTCGCGTTCTGCCCGCGCCGCGCGTTCTTCCAACTCTGCTTCGTGGGCGATGTTCGTGATGATTTCGACGTGGTTGCCTTCAGAAGTCTTTTCAACAAACAAAGTGGCTATAGAACCATCAAACCGATGGAAGCGTACCGGCAGGCCTGTTTGAAGGCAATCGGCACGCAATTCGGACTGTATTTTCAGCCAGGATTCCCGCTCGTTCATTGGCAAACCTGCGCCGGTGGATTTGGCAAGTGCGTTAAGCACTTCGCTTTGCAGCATTCCGGGCGCGACGACGGCTCCGATCAAGTTACAACGCCTGCTGAAAGCCTTGTTCGTTGCGACCAGCAATCCTTGGCGATCATAAACGGACACTTCGTTGGGCAGGCAGTCAAGCGCCGAGAACAGCTGTTCCTGCCGCAACGATGAATCATTGATGATGCGGGCCTGGCTTGTGTCAATTTGCAGCTGCCGTTCGGCAATGGCGGTCATGGCAAACGCCATTGGCGACAGCTCAACATCGCCGTGGCCAATGCATGAGGAAAAGTCGCCACTGGCCAGCTTTTCCGCCATTTCCAAATCTGACCCATAACGACGGGATTTCACTGAGGCGCGATAGCCTGCAACTGTTCCAGCAACGACGGAGACCGCTCCTGCAAGAAGAAACCCGGCTGTGCCAGGAGCGCTGGCGCTGCCGAGAATGTAGTTTGACGCGATATTCATTACCGCGGCGGCGCCCAAGGCTGCAAATCCGGTGATGATGCCGGACTGGATCTGTTCTTTGGCAAGCCGTTCTAACACGGGGGCTGTCATTTCATGTCCCTGACAGTGCAGTTGAATTGCAAGCATACGGCACCGGGCTTAGATTGCCGTTAAACCTATAAATAAAAGTTTCAGAATATCACCGACTGGTTGTAAACGAGTCGCGGCGGCAAGGAATATCAGGCTGCAAGCGGCGCTTTGCGGTCGAGGCGCTCCTGCTGCGGCGATCTGCCGTAAATTTCACGGTAGCATTTGGAAAAATGCGAGGCAGAAACAAAGCCGCACGCGACAGCGACTTCCACAACCGGCAATGATGATTGGATTAGCAGGTGGCGTGCCCGGTCGAGCCGGATCTCGAGATAGTAGCGCGCTGGTGAGCGGCCCATTTCATGGCGGAACAATCGCTCGATCTGGCGACGCGAAAGGCCAACGTCATCGGCAATGTCGATGAGCGACAGCGGCTCAGACAAGTTTGCCTCCATCAGTTCGATGATGGTCAAAACCTTGGAGTTTTGCACGCCAAGCCGGGCGCGCAGGGGCAGCCGCTGGCGGTCTTGCGGGTTGCGCACCCTGTCTGTCAACGCCTGTTCGCAGACGCGGTTGACGAGATTTTCATCATGGTCATCGCCAATCAGCTTGACCATCATGTCCAGTGCCGCCGTGCCGCCGGCGCAAGTGTAGATGTTGGAATCGACTTCAAAGAGGTCTGCAAAAACATTTGCTTTGGGGAAGGATTCCGAGAAGCCCGGCAGGTTTTCCCAATGGATGGCGCAACGCTTGCCTGACAAAAGGCCAGCTGCGGCAAGAATATGCGCGCCGGTGCACAGGCCGCCAACCGAAACGCCGCGATTGTATTCCTCGCGCAAAAACGCGAACACCGATTTGTTGTTGTATTTTTCGACGTTGATGCCGGAGCAGACGAAGATCATTGACGGCTTGTCCGGACCCATCATCATCCGGCGCTCGTCGTCCAGCGAGGACGTAACTGCGCAGACAACGCCGTTCGACGCTGTTACCGGCTTGCCGTCGACAGAGGACAACCGCCATTTATAACTGTCATACCCCAACATCCGGTTTGCCAGACGCAATGGCTCAATGGCTGTCGCAAACGCGATCATCGAGAAATCGGGGATGAGAAAGAAGACAATCGAACGTTTCGGTGCCGGCACGGTGTTCATCATTTCCTCTGAACGACGTTGTCGCCGACAGGCAACAGCTTTTTTGTCGTTTTTTTCTGTTTGCGACACTGGTTGCTGAAAAGCAATAACTATTTCCAATGACGAGCACAAATGTGCATGTCGCAATGAGGGCACCCGTCTTCGTCGAGGCTCGCATTCAGCCAAGTCTAGGTGGTCGGGAAATGCCCGATGATGACGAACGTGTGCAGGATGTTTGGTAATAACTACAGCCACTTGCGGCTCGCGAAATTTTCAACAAATTCGCCTCACGACGTATCCGCCCTGAACGCCTCAATCGCAAAATAATGCACATCCTTCAGCACCGCATCGACCTGATGAATGTCCTTGCGCCGGTATCCGGGCGGTGGTCCCGGACGGAACGGAGACATGCGCATCGGGCGGAATGGGCCTTTGGCGGCGAGCAACAGATCGCGCTGCGCGCGCCAGCGGGCGAGGCGGCGGGCTTGGCGCGGGAGGTCGTTGAGCGCGTGGCGCATGGCGCGCAGGCGGTTGAAGAGGAGTGTGGCGTTGACGGGTTTGGCGGCGAGTTGGGCCTGGTGATGGGCCAGTGTGGCGTCGAACGGCAGGACTTCGTGCATTGTTGCGGCGGGGTCGATGTTTTGGTCCCAGAGGTCCGGATCGAACTGTTTGAGCGGGTCGATGAGTTGGAAGGATGGCGTACGTGATGGGTTTTCTGATGCGAAGGAGGCGAGCCCTGCGGGGAGCGGGCGCGAGGCGCGTGGCTTCAAGACAAGGCCGCGTGCGGCGATGATGATCAGCCTGCGGATTGCGGATTCGCATGGGCGCAGGATGAGCATGATGGCGGCATAGAGGTGGCGCGGGAGGGTGAAGGTGGTGGATGTGTTCGGGTTTGCATTGCCAGTGCCCCGCTGACTCACCCTCACCGCTTCGCTTTGCGAAGCAGCTGGCCCGGGGCGAGCCACGGGTCTCGCCCGTCCTTCGGACCCCGCGAAGCGGTAGAGGGGAAGGGCGCGGCCGTTCATACGC
>JANPGC010000072.1:0-8741 GCA_031423755.1 Phyllobacteriaceae bacterium
CGCCGAGAGCGGTGCCTGCCTCCAACACCGTGTCCGACTGCCCGTCACCCGCGCCCGCCAGCCTGAGGTCTATGCCTGCGGTCAGCACGCCGGTGCCGGACAGGTCACCCAGATCGATTGAGTCAGAGCCGCCGCTCGCTGCCACTTGCAGGGTTTCAATCCCGTTGAGGTCCATGACGATGTTGCCGACATTGCGGAACAGCCGCACACGCCCGCCGTTCGCGTCAATTTCGATGATTTCGTTGACATTGCTGCCGTTGAAAAGCAGCGTGTCGAAATCCGCCTGGCCTTCCACAATATCGCTGCCATCGCCCGGATCCCACCGGAACGTGTCTTCACCCGTGCCAAGAAACACCGTGTCATTGCCCTGATTGCCGTCGACGAAATCATTGTCTGCGCCGCCGATCAGCGTGTCGCCGCCGTTGCTTCCAAGAATGGTATCCGCGCCAGTGCCGCCGTCGAAAGTCACGTGGATCAATGCTGCAAGATTGCCGGTGGCACTGAAACTGTCATTGCCGCCATTGCCGAATATGACAATCTCCTCGGTCGTGCCGATGTCGAGCGCAAAAGGCGCGGGATCAATCCGGTCGAAACGGACGCGCGCGCCGTTGGCCGAGAGCGTAAATGTCTCGGTGCCATTGCCGCCGTTTACCTCCGCCGTGTCGGTGCCGTCGCCGCCTTCCATGAGGTCGCTGTCGTCGCCCGGATTCCAGATCATCCGGTCGTTACCGCCCTCGCCGAACATCTGGTCGTCGCCGTCGCCGCCAGTCAGCGTGTCATCGCTGTCGCCGCCAAACAGGAAGTCTGCGCCGCCCTTGCCAAAGAGCGTATCGTTATCGCTCTGGCCGAAAATCTGGTCTGCGCCCGATCCGCCGGTCAGCGTATCGTTGCCGGCGCCGCCGAAAAGATTGGCAGCCGGCAACGCGCCATTGACCTCGCTGAGCGTGACAGTGTCGAAACCGTCCTGCGCGAAAACCTGGATCAACGACGTATTAGCCACTGTCGGCGTGCCGCCGAGCACTGGAATTGCGCCGCCATTGACAAGAATCTGCCCCGCAGCATTGCGGCTGGCTACGATCGTGTTGAGCAGACTGTCGCCGATAATGCTGAGAACGCCGCTGGATGGATTGAAATTTGCGGTTATGGGCATGTCGATGATCCTCCAAGCCAAGTCGTGGCATCCTGCATGATCCGGTCAGAATCACGCAGATTCAGCATCAGCGGCCTCGTGGAAATGCGCCACCGCGCGGCAGCCGAAGGCCAGCCCGCAACCAAACTCGGCGACTTAAGTCTGCAAATGATGCCGTTCATGCCGTTCTCAAACGAACGCGCCATGCCGCAGTAACAGTTCGCAAGCAGCAGACGTCATCCGTCTCCAGTTCCTGCCCCGGATCGAGACAGTACCAGCTTGTCGTGAGATCAACAAGAAGCGGAAAGGAGGGACGCTGGCGTCGGCCAGCGCTCAGACGGAGACCGCCGAGGGAGCGTTCTGGAATCCCCAAAACGCAAAAAGCGGAGCCGCGGCACCGCCTTTCATAATCCAGTACACTGATTGTTGATTTCCACCCAGAACTGAGCCGGCCAGGCAGATAATTTCCATTGAGAATTGAGCCATGGGAATCTTCCCACAAAGCGAGCGCACCAAACTGCAGATGGCACATATCAAGCTGTCGCATGGCCGGGCCTTTTTGCTGCTTGCCTATCTGTTGCAGACCCACGAGATGCTGTTTGACGCCCATTGGTACGCGTTCAGGGTCTTCGGTGGCGTCTCTGGACGCGGGATATACGACAACATGAAGACAGCAGTGGATCGTGTTGGCCGGGGCAAGGAGCTCGACCCCCCTCACCCATCGCTGCCACATTCTGGTAACCGGAAACGACAGCTTCCGCTTCAAGGCCAGTTCAGCTGCGACAGCCAAGAGAAAGAAGGAGACAGACCATGCTTTGACCGAAGCATGACCAGAATCCATAGTCAGAGCTGGCTCACTTCTCGATGGAAAACCCGGCCCAGTTCTGAGTGGAAATCAACACAATTGATGACCCATAAAACGTCGTTCTTAGTCCGAGTCTTCGTTCCACAGCCAGTCGTTTCTATCTTGCGGCGAGTGTTCCGTCTCTCCTGCGACGCGGCCAATTGCGACGTGATTTCCGTGACTTGTGTGGCTCGGTTTTGGCAGGCGGTCAACTGAGCCCCTGGTGCATGATCCGGAGGTCAAGTGGCACGGTTCTTCGTAGAACAATTCCGGATTTGACTGCCATTCATTCCAAATGAATTGTGCCGGGCATAAGCCATCAAACTGTCAGTTCTTGTCACTTGACGTAAAGCACCGGGCATGTGCGTTCCCTTGTCAGCATCGCCTCAAATTGTCGACCGTCCCTGGTTGCTTTGACGAGCACTCGGTCAGAGTAACCAAAGACGGAGATATCCCGAACTGCAAATTTCAACGCTTTGGCAGCCGCCATATCGTTGGTGCAAAAGCATTTGCCCACGCCAAACTTGCAATCCAGTGATTGGCCATCGATTTGGTGATCAGGATTTGCCAATGGCTTTGGTTTCTCCCTTTCGGACGGTAGAACTGGAATCTCAGGATCTGGAGTGTGCGGCGGAAACTTGTCGGGCCTGCAGGAACTGCCGTCCAACTGCGCACGACAACCCGGTTTGGGAGTGTCGTCCACCAAAATGATTGGTGGATCACTTTTGTCGGCAGTCAAACCGCCGCTGCAGCCTGCCCCCGTGAAAAGCAGGAAGAACACGGAAGCCAAATTGAGACCGGCTTTCATCAGCATACCTTTTGTTGGCCCAACCGATGCACATTCCGGCCAACCTTGGCCGCGCTCAATGGGCCGCAAATTCATGTTGAAGGCGGTAATCGAAAAGTGTGTCAAACTTGCGTTCGTTTGGGTTGCTGCCTGAGGAGCGAACAAGCCCAAAAACAGACGCTTGGCGATCTCAACTCAACGTGCAAGCGCCGGCATTGCTGCGAACACTTTTCGGGACTAGAGTGACAGGGGAGGCTTCCAGAAAATGATGCGGACGCGCGGTTTGCGCATTGAGCGCAAGTCAAGCTTCAGTCCAAACGGTTCAGGCGCCGACTTCCAGTGGAGGACAGCATGTCAGACACCCAATTGGCAGACAACGGACTGCTGCGGGTTACACCGAAAGCAGAATTCCAGATTTTCATCCCCGAAAAACCGGAATACGCGCTTGGTCTGGCGGTGAACCATTTGATGACAAAGCCGGCATTCGCCAATTTGCGTTTCGGCGATTGGTCGCGTGTTTTGGTTGGGCAAATCAACCGACGTCATTATGCTTTTGCCATCGATTCACATCGGCGGATCATGGGCTTCGCCGGATGGGCGCTGACAAGCCGTGAAAAGGCCGAGGCGTGGGTCGAGGGTGTGCGTCCATTGAGTTATCAGGACAGTCTTGCTGGTGAATGTCTTGTCTTCAACTGTTGGTCCGCCGAAAACTTCCGGGCGCATCGTTTCATGGTTGACGAAGCCAGAAAACTGATAGCCGACAAGGAAACCATGTATTTCAAACGTTACTACAAAGACGGGACATCCCGACCTGTCAGGTTGAATGTCAATGATTTCGTCAATGACCACATCGAACGGAAGTCCGGTGAGTTAAAGCTTTCAGATGTACCGCGATGAGGCGGTCGGCCCCGTCAAAAACGGCCAGAACGTATATCAGCCACACCACGATTTGAACTGACCGGATTGACAGATCATCCGCCAGCAGTTGCATGTTGACTGGTCCGCCGGAAGGTGTAAACTTCGCTGGTGGGGCTTCGATCAACGCGTGAGGACGTATTGATGCACGAAGCAAAGGCAGGAACGGTGGTTGAACGCAGCTGCGGGGCCATCAGCAGTAAACGCGAAATTGTTGGATCTGGCTTATTTTCGTCACGGCGAAGATGAGGACGCAACTCTTTTGCCTATGATACACAGCAAGTAGCTTTGATGCGCCTAGTCTGAAGTCCGGGCCAGTACGCTAGGCTTTGGCTTGCGTTCGACATGGCCATTCTGGGCAATCCTGCTGAAGCACAGTCGAGAATTGGTCTCGGTCTTGGGTGCGCATCGCACGAAAACAAAGTCAGCGCACTCATTCAAAGGTTTCAATGTTTCGGCGTAAAGAGCCGGACTTGTGGATTTCAAGATTAACCCAGAATGTGACGGAGAATTTCCATGACAACCGCAGTCACTCAAGCCTCTACCGGCGATCCCTACATTGACGGTTTGCTCGCCGGGACACGATGGAATGGCAGTTTTACCTTCAGCTTTCCACAGCTGACATCTCAGTATGAAGCAGGCAACGAAGAGGCGGATGCGGGAAGCAGCTTCGCCCCGGTGTCTTTTCAGCAGCGTGAAGCCACCCGCGCAATAATGACGGGTCAGACATTTTCGGCTACGTCGAACGTCATGCTCGCGACAAGCGTCAATTCCTTTGTCTCAGTGTTGGTCTCTGAAGCGGGCGGGCTCGGCAACGGGCTGAGCGGCGCCGGCGATATCCGCCTCGGCCAGGCAACCGACGCCAATCCGACCGCCTATGGCTATTATCCGAGCAACGCCGCCAATGGCGAGGGCGGAGACGTGTGGTTCGGCACAAATAATGACTACACAAATCCAGTGATGGGTAGCTATTCCTATCATACGCATATTCACGAGCTGGGCCATGCCATGGGCCTGAAACATTCCCACGAAACCGGCGGTGTCTCCAATGTCGCAGTGCCCTCCGACAAGGATTCCATTGAATGGACAGTCATGTCCTACAGATCCTTTGTTGGCGGCCCGACGAGTGGTTACACGTACGGCACCTGGGATGCCCCGCAGACATTCATGATTTACGACATATTGGCGCTGCAGACCATGTATGGCGCTTACTATGGCTCAAACTCCGGCAACACTGTCTATTCGTGGAACGAATTTACGGGCTCCACACTGATCAACGGAGTCAGCCAAGGCACACCAGGCGGGAACCGGGTGTTCATGACCGTCTGGGATGGCGGCGGCATTGATACGTATGACATGTCCAATTACAGCGGCGGAGTCACGATCAATCTTGCTCCGGGTTCATCTTCCATCACGTCTGATGCGCAGCGCGCCAATCTCGGCAGCGGCAACCAGGCCACTGGCAATGTCTACAATTCGCTGCTCTTCAATGGCGACCTCCGCTCAATCATCGAAAACGCGACCGGCGGCGCAGGCGCTGATTCAATCACCGGCAACCAAGTGAACAATGTCCTTTCCGGCAATGGCGGGGCGGACACATTGTCAGGCCTGGAAGGCAATGACACTTTGAATGGCGGCTCGGGCAACGACACGCTGAAAGGCGGCGGCGGTCTCGATGCCCTGAATGGCGGATTTGACAATGACACGTTGAAGGGCGGCGGCGCTGCTGATGCGCTCGACGGCGGTGACGGTGTTGACACTGTCGACTATGCGCTTTCAACGGCAGTTACCGTTTACCTTGACACGGGACAAGGCTTTGGCGGCGACGCCGAAGGTGACACGCTTGTCAACATCGAGAATTTGAGCGGGACTGCGGAAGGCGATGTCCTTGGCGGCGACGGCAATGCCAATTCGCTGCTCGGCGGCGCCGGCAATGACACGCTCAAGGGCGCTGGCGGCATCGACAATCTCGAAGGCGGCGATGACAATGACACGCTCAAGGGCGGCGGCGGCGCGGATGTTTTGAACGGCGGCAACGGTGTGGACACGGCCAGTTACGCTGACACCAGTAACGGCGTCACGGTGAATCTGCTGACAGGCGCAGCTTCCGGGAACGATGCCCTAGGCGATACGTTCATCAGCATTGAAAACCTCACGGGGTCAACCGGCAGTGACAATTTGACCGGTGACGGCAACGGCAATGTGATTTCCGGTCTTGGCGGCAATGACATCATAGCCGGCGGTTCCGGCAACGACACGCTTGATGGCGGTGACGACAATGACACAATCACCGACACCGGCGCAAACACTGTCAGCGGCGGCGACGGCGACGACACGCTCATCGACGTCTTCGTTTCCGGCGGCACCTGGGACGGTGGTGCGGGCAGTGACACGATCGATTTGTCCAATGACAGCTATACGGCAACGATTGACCTGACTTCCGGATCATTCGTCAACTTTGGCGCCACCTTCACGAATTTCGAAAATGTGGTCGGGACACAAGGGAATGACACCATCACGGGCAGCGCCGTGTTCAACACGATCAATGGCTACATCGGCAATGATTCGATCGTCGACAATGATTCGCAGGATGACAATCTCAATGGCGGCGACGGCATTGACTTGCTTGTCTCGGACCTCACCTACGTCGATGACGCCTGGTTCAACTTCGTAACGGGCGTCGCCACCTACAGCGGCGGCACATTCCTGCATTTCTCCAACTTTGAAAACATCACGGTCGGCGGCGGCGCTGACGTCACGGGAAACAGTCTGGCCAATATCATCACGATCACGGAAACAGGCTCCTCCCACAACAACACGGTTGACGGCGGCGGTGGCGCTGACACCATTTTCACCGGCTCCGGCAATGACATCATCAATGGCGGAACCGGCGCGGACAGTATGAGCGGCGGGACCGATAGCGACCAATATTATGTCGACACGCAGCTTGATGTCGTGAACGAAGCGATTGGCGGCGGAGTTGACACGGTGCTTGCTTCGGTCAGCTACACGCTGGCGGCTTTGCAGGAGATCGAAAACCTGGCCACTATCAACAACGCCGGGCTGGCTGCGATCAATTTGACGGGCAATGAATTCGCCAATTCTCTGACCGGCAATGCGGGGGCCAATGTGCTCAATGGCGCGGGCGGCGCGGACACGATGTCCGGGCTTGTCGGCAATGACGCCTATGCGGTCGACAATGCGCTTGATCAGGTGATCGAAGCTGTCGGCGGCGGCACGGACCGGGTTTATGCCTCGGTCAGCTATGTGCTGGCCGTCGGACAGGAAATCGAGACCCTGTCCACCAACAACAATGCCGGGCTTGCCGCCATCAATCTGAAAGGCAACGGTTTCGCCAACGCGCTGATCGGCAATGCGGGGGCGAACGTGCTCAATGGCGCTGGCGGCATCGACACGATGACCGGCCTTGGGGGCAACGACTCGTATGCGGTCGACAATGCTCTTGATCAGGTGATCGAAGCTGTCGGCGGCGGCACGGACCGGGTCTATGCCTCGGTCAGCTACACGCTCGCCCTTGGGCAGGCGATTGAAACTCTGTCCACTGACAACAACGCCGGGTTTGGCGCGATCAATTTGAAGGGCAATGAATTGACCAACGCCCTGATCGGCAATTCCGGCGCCAACATCCTCAATGGCGCAGGCGGCGTTGATACGATGACCGGCCTTGGCGGCAACGACGCCTATGCGGTCGACAGCGCAGCAGACGCGGTGATCGAAGCGGTTGGCGGCGGCGCGGACCGGGTCTACGCCTCGGTCAATTACACGCTGGCGGCGGGTCAGGAGATCGAGACCTTGTCCACCGACAACACGGCAGGACTTGCGGCCATCAGGCTGACCGGCAATGCGTTCAACAATGCGTTGATCGGCAATGCGGGTGCAAACCTTCTGCTCGGCGGTCTTGGCAATGACGCGCTGACCGGCGGCGGCGGCGCGGACACGTTCCTGTTCAACACGGCGCTGAACGCGGTGACCAACCACGATGCGATCACCGATTTCAATGTCGCCGCCGACACGATCAGTTTGGAGAACGCCATCTTCACGTTGCTGACAGCGACGGGCGCGCTTGTGACGGACCTGTTCAAGGACCTGTCGCTCGGCGCGCAGGACGCCACAGATGTCATCCTCTACAACCGCGGCACCGGCGATCTTTTCTATGACAGCAACGGCCTGACTGCGGGCGGGCAGACCCTGTTCGCCGATGTCGCCAACGGAACCGTGCTGACGTTCGCGGATTTCGTGGTCGTTTGAAATTACCAGGGCAACGCCTGCAAGGGTCTGGACCTGTTGATTTCGGTGACATGGTCGGATTGATTTTTGCCGGTTGCCACGAGCAGAGGCGCAGGAAACGTAACCTTTTTTCTGCGCCTCTTCGCAACGAGTATTTGCGACGCGTCGATCGCCGAAAAGCGCCCGATTTGACACCGGCAGGCTTGGCTGCAATCTGCCGCGTCGAACCGCTAGAACGGGCGCAAATGCGTTCAAGGGGCTTTTCACCGGTCTTGACGCAAAAGAACCCGCTGAGTGTGATTCCAGCTGAAGCCATATGGTTCTGGCTGATTGGGAAGTTGCAAATCGCAGAATTTCCGCACTGGTTCTTGGCTGAAACCGCTCCGGGTCTCATTGTGAATAGACATAATGAAACCGCCGTTTCGCAACAGGAACATACCGCATCCGGACCCGAAGGACGCCCGGGAGAAAAGGTGCCAAAGTCATTGACCAATGCAGATATTCTGACACCATATGGCCATGACGGAGTATGAACTTCTACGCATTATCACCTTCCTCGAGCGACTGCGTTCGCCCTACGACAGTCTGCTGAAAATTGCAGAGCCTGACGCCAACTGGAACATCGCGCTTTATCTGGTGAAGCATCACTTGCGCGGCGAGCGCGTGACCATGTCGTCATTGGCGCTGGCGGCGAACGTGCCTTTTGCCAGTGCGATGCGCCGGATCCACAAGCTCATCAACGAAGGCGACATTGAACTGCGTGAGCGCACGCCGACTGGAAAATCTCATTATCTGGAGCCAAGCCGCAAACTCACGTC
>JANPGC010000073.1:0-7035 GCA_031423755.1 Phyllobacteriaceae bacterium
GAGGGTGTGGCACTGCTTGACCGCGCTGTAGCGCGAGGCACGCCGGGGCCATACCAGATCAAGGCGGCGATTGCGGCCTGTCATGTTGGCGCGGACGGGGCGGATTGGGCGCAGATCGCGGCGCTCTATGACAGTCTCATGCAATTTGAGCCGACGCCGATTGTCGGGCTGAACCGCGCGGTGGCTTATGCGGAAGCGGGGCAGCCGGACGCTGCGCTCGGCATGTTGGAGGCGATGCGCGAAGAGTTGGCGGATTATCAGCCGTTTCACGCCGCACATGCGGATTTGCTGGCGCGCAGCGGAGATGCTTCAGGGGCGCGAAGCGCGTATGACAAGGCGATTGAGCTGGCGGCATCGGAGGCTGACGTGGCATTTCTGGAACGTCGGCGCGGCGGATTGGACCAGCGCGGCAAAGTCTGAAACTGGACAAATCGGCGATTGCGCGGCGCGCGAAAAGTCCGTCAAATGGCAGCCCGTCCGTACTTAGGAGAATCAAGCCGTGACCTGCGTTTTCATCCAGCTGCGCTGCAATCCGGGCAAGACTTACGAGGTTGCCGATGCGATTTATGATCGCGAGATTGTCTCGGAAATGTATTCGACCAGCGGCGATTTCGACCTGATGCTGAAGGTCTATATCGAGAAGGACGAGGATGTGGGAAAGTTTGTCAACGACAAGATACTGGACATTGCGGGGATACAGAGATCGCTGACGACGATTACGTTCAAGGCGTTTTAGGGTGTGGGCGGATTTCGCTAGCGGATATTGCATCTGCAGTGGTTGCAAAATATACGGCCATGCCGTATAATGACAGCAATGCATGGCATTGTCCTGACACCAGTTTTCCTGAAGCAGGCTGACCGTTGTGGGCTTGTTGAGGAAGATTTGATTGATATGGCAAGTGCGATTGCATCTGACCCGTTGGGCGGTGATTTGATTGCGGGTTCAGGTGGCGCAAGAAAAATGCGCCACGCGGGCCGAGGGCATGGCAAGAGTGGTGGCTATCGGACAATTCACTATTTTGGCGGAGACGACGTGCCCTTGTTCCTGCTTTCGGTCTACGGAAAAGGCGAGAAGGCTAATTTGTCGCCTGCGGAGCGCAATCAATTGGCCGGACTACTGCCGAAAATCGCGGTGGCCTATAAAATGAGGAGCAAGCTATGAACGATTTTGGCAAAGAACTCCTGGAAAGCGCCCACGAGGCACTGGCGATAGCAGAAGGCAGGCTTGCTCCTGCGCGGGTGATTGTGCCTGGCGCTGTGGATGTGGCGGCAATCCGCAAACGGCTGCATCTCAGTCAGGGCAAATTTGCCGCTCGGTTCGGACTGTCTGTCGCCACGGTCCGCGATTGGGAGCAAAGGCGCCGCCATCCCGACAGGATTGCCACGAGTTTGCTGAAGGTCATTGATCACGCACCGGAGACGGTGGAGCGGGCGCTCAATGCCGGGTAGCCCGGGCCGTTCAGGCCAAGGGCACGTAGTCAATCTCCATGAACGCCGCCACTTCCGGAATCCAGCGGTCTTGGACGAAGGCTGTGTGATCGGCGTGATCATTGTAAGCTGAGTATACTGCCTGATCAGCGAATTCCATGGAGAAGCCGAAATCGTAGTCGTTCTTTTTGCTGGTCTGCCGCAGTTGCTCGAATTTTTCTACGCCGGGTATTGCCGCGAGGATTTTTGCTTTTTCGAGGAAGGATTTTTCCTCTTGCGAGCCTGCTGCGTGTTTGAGCTTGAAAACGACAGTGTGGCGGATCATGGCGGGCCCCCGTTCATTGGCATTTCACAGCCGTAACAGTGGCGCTTTGTTTGGGCAAGACTGCGCCGAGATGGCTGGTTTGGCCTGCTCCTAAACGGATTGTTAACCCTAACAACCAATAAATGAAGGGTCTGCGGCAAGAGGAGCTGACGATGGCCGGACTCCCTGATCAAATCCCCTGCAATCCCATTGACGCCCAATAATGCCCATGATACCCGTCAAATCATCAAGCGTTCCGGCAAGCGTTGATTTTCACACAAGGGGGATTGCCCGCTGCGTTAATGGCGGGAAGGGTGGCGCAGGCTGCTCTGAAAAAGTCCGTGTAATCAAAGGCTTCGGGACATATGCCTTGCGGTTTGCAACGACCGGACAGGCGGGGGACGACATGAGGGGCTTTCTCACGTGGGGAGCGGGCTTTGTAGCGAGTGATGGACCGGTTCCTTTCAACAGCAATCATGAACATCGACGCGAAAGGCCGCGTTTCGGTGCCTGGGCGGTTCCGTCAAGTGATTTTGGCGCGCGGCTATCAGGAATTGTATGCGCTGCGCTGTCTGGACATTCCGGCTCTGGATGTGGGCGGGCCGGATTTGCTGGACGCCTACGAGGCGCGGATCGCAGCGGAAGACCCGTTCTTGCAGACGGCGGACGATATGTCGTTTTTCATCCACGGGGATGGGGATTTTCTGAAGCTGGATTCGGAAGGGCGGCTGCAGGTTTCAGACTTTATCCGCGACCACACGAATGTGACGGACCGGATCGCCTTTGTGGGCAGGGGCAAACATTTCCAGATATGGGAGCCGGAGCGGCTTTCGGACTACAGCGCGGACGTGCGCGCACGGCTTTTGAGATTGCGACAAGCAAAACTTGGCGCAGCGCAAGGAGAGCCGGAATGATGACGGGCCACGGTGCGGGCCTTGCCGGCGCCGATGGCGGACCGGCCCGTCACATTCCGGTGCTTCTTGACGAGGTGGCGGCAGCGGTCGCCGCCAAGCCTGGCGAGACCGTGATTGACGGGACATTCGGCGCGGGCGGTTATGCCAAGCGCATTCTGGCTGATGGAGCCAACGTCATCGGCATTGACCGCGATCCGGACGCGATTGCGGCAGGGCAGGCATTGGTTGACCAAAGCGGCGGTCGTCTTCGCCTTTGGCAGGGTGCGTTTGCGGAGTTGGAAGAGGCGGCGGGCGGCGCTCAGGTTGACGCGGTTATGCTCGATATCGGCGTGTCGTCGATGCAGATCGACGAGGCGGAACGCGGGTTTTCGTTTTTGCGCGATGGGCCGCTTGACATGCGCATGGCACAAGATGGCGTCAGCGCAGCGGACGTGGTGAACAGGGCCAAGGTTGGCGACTTGATCCGGATCATCGGCATCCTTGGCGAAGAGAAAAATGCCAGCCGCATCGCCAAGATGATTGAGCGCGAGCGGGCCGCGCAGCCGTTCACCACCACCAAGCAGCTGTCGGCAGCGATTGAGAAGCTGATCCCGCGCCGACATGATGACCGCATCCATCCGGCAACGCGGACATTTCAGGGGCTGCGAATCTACGTCAATGACGAGCTTGGCCAGTTGTCCGAAGCCTTGGTGGCGGCGGAGCGGGTGTTGAAGCCGGGCGGGCGTCTTGTGGTGGTGTCGTTCCATTCGCTGGAAGACCGGATCGTCAAGAAATTTCTTGCTGACCGCGCAGATGCAGGGACGGGATCCCGGCATTTGCCGCAAGTGGTTTTCAAGGCACCGACGTTCTCGCTGCCGTTCAAGGGCGCAGTGGATGCTGGAGAGGCTGAACTTGCAGCAAACCCGCGTTCTCGTTCAGCCAAGCTGCGTGCCGGGATGCGGACAGACGCGCCCGCCAGACATGATTCAGACTTTGCCGGTCTGCCGAACCTTCCCGACAGCCGCATCTACCGGAGCACCTGATGCTGAGAACCATCGACATCATCATGATCCTTGTGATGGTTTCTGCTGCGGCGGTGACCTACAGAATCAAGGCGGACTCCGAAGACGAGTTGCGCCAGGTGCGCAAAATTGAGCGGCAGATTGCTGAAGAGGAGGATTCTATCGATCTTCTCAAGGCCGACTGGAGCCTGCTGACGCAGCCATCGCGCATCCAGCGGCTGGTGGACGCGCACAAGGATGCGCTTGGCTTGCAGGCGACGGATTCGCATCAGGTTACTGATTTGTCCTCTGTGCCGGAGAAGGGCCTTGCCGAAGATGAAGGCGACCCGATTGCGGATGCGATTGCCGCTGAGGAAAATGGTGAAACGGCAAAGGTCGCCAAGACCAAGCCGCAACAGAAGAAGCCGGTGGCTGAAGCGGAAGATGACCAAGCTTCGCTCGAAGACTTGATATCCGGGGACGATATTTCCACGGGGAGTGTCGAGGAATGATCGGCAAATTCGTCAAACGCAAGGAAACGACGCTTGAAGACGGGCCGATCCTCATCGACGAGCCACGCAAGAGCGCCGACCGGACGCGCAACCGCGTGATGATAGCGATGGCCTGCTTTACCGCCATTTATGGCGTGATTGGCGGACGGTTGGTCTATTTTGGCATGCAGAATGTTGACAGCGGCTACACTGGCTCAATTGCTCAAACGGTTGCCGCTCGACCTGACCTGACTGACCGCAATGGCGAGATACTGGCGACAGACATCAAGACCGCTTCGCTCTACGCCGAGCCGAAGCGGATTGTGGACGCCGACGAAACGTTGGAAATGCTGACGAGCGTCATTCCGGATCTTGATCAGGAACAGACCTACCGCAAATTGAAGAGCGGTCTCGGGTTCATCTGGCTGAAGCGGCAGATGACGCCGAAGCAGCAGAGCATGGTGATGAAACTAGGGCTTCCGGGCATCGGGTTCCGCTCGGAAAAGCGGCGCTTTTATCCGGGCGGGTCAACTGCCTCGCACATTGTCGGGCTGGTGGATGTCGACAACAAGGGCATAGCGGGCATGGAGCGCTATGTGGACAAGAGCGGGCTTTCAGACCTGCGCGACGCTGGGTTCACGACTGAAAAAGAACTTGAGCCGGTCAAGCTGTCGATTGATTTGCGCGTGCAGCATGTGCTGCGGGACGAAATCGGCAAGGCCATGGAGCGCTATCAGGCGATTGCCGCTGGCGCGGTGGTGTTGGATATTCATACTGGCGAAGTGCTCGGTATGGCCTCGCTGCCGGACTATGATCCCAACAATCCGTTCAACGCGCTGGAGAAAGACCGGCTGAACCGGATGTCGGCCGGAACGTTCGAGATGGGCTCGACCTTCAAAACCTTCACGACGGCAATGGCGCTGGATGAAGGCAAGGTGACGCTGCACTCGAAGTTTGACGCGTCGCGGCCCATTCGCATCGGCGGCTTCACGATCAACGATTTCCACGGCAAGCGGCGGGTCCTCAGCGTGCCGGAGATTTTCATATTTTCCTCGAACATCGGTACCGCCAAAGAGGCAGATCTGGTCGGCACGGAAAATCACCGGGCGTTTCTGCACAAGATCGGTCTGCTGGACAAGATGGTGACGGAAATCCCCGAGGTCGCCAAGCCATCCGAGCCGAAGGAATGGAAGAAGCTGAACTCGATCACGATCTCGTTTGGCCATGGTGTTTCAACCACGCCGTTGCAGACCGCGGTTGCCGCTGCGGCGCTGATGAACGGCGGCAAGCTGATCCAGCCGACATTCCTGCCAAGGACGCGTGAAGAGGCGGATGCAGTTGCGGTTCCGGTGGTCAAGGAGCAGACCAGTGAGGCGATGCGCTATCTGTTCCGGATGAATGTGGAGAAGGGCTCAGGCCGTCAGGCGGCGGTTCCGGGATATGATGTGGGCGGCAAGACCGGCACGGCGGAAAAGGTGGTGCGCGGACGCTATTCGTCAGACAAGCGGTTCAACGCGTTCCTTTCGGCCTTCCCGATTCGCGACCCGAAGTATGTGGTGCTGGTGATTCTGGATGAGCCGAAGGCCGAGAAAGGCAAGGGCGGGGCGACTGCAGGATCGAACGCCGCGCCGACCGTTTCGGCAATTATCCGGCGCACAGCCGTATTTCTGGGGGTAAAGCCTGATTTTAGCCCAGATAATACGCCTTTGGCACAGTCGCTGCGGTAGTTCAGGCGCGGCGTAGAAGCGCACAGGAATTGGTCGGACATGAAACTGGAAGCATTTGCGGACATATTGAAAACGGATTCGGGGCTGGCGACTGAGGTTGCCGGGGTCACCCAGGATTCGCGCAAGGCCGCGCCGGGTTTCCTGTTTTTCGCACTGCATGGCGTCAAGGCTGATGGGGCGAAGTTTGCAGCGGATGCGGCGGCCAATGGTGCGCTGGCGGTTATCGTGGCCAAGGATGCCGATGTTGGTTCGCTCAGTGTTCCAGTGATCCGGGTTGATGATCCGAGGCGGGCGCTGGCGTTGTCGGCGGCGGTGTTTTACGGGCGGCAGCCGGAGACGATGATTGCGGTCACAGGCACCGCAGGCAAGACTTCGGTCGCCGGATTCACGCGCCAGATTTGGGCGCATGGGGGATATGCGGCGGCGTCCATCGGGACGACTGGCGTGGTTGCTCCCGGGCGCAATGAGTATGGCACGCTGACGACGCCGGACCCTGTGGAATTGCACCGGCTTTTGAAAGAGCTTGCCGACGAAGGCGTGACGCATGCTGCGATGGAGGCTTCGAGCCACGGGTTGGATCAATGCCGTCTTGACGGTGTGAAGCTGAAGGCGGGCGCGTTTACCAATCTCGGGCGTGATCATCTGGATTATCACCCGACGATTGAAGAGTATCTGAAGGCCAAGCTTCGACTGTTTGATACGCTGCTTGACCGGGGAACACCCGCCGTGATTTTCGCCGATGATCCGTTTACGGCTCCGGTGGTTGAGGCCTCAAAGAAGGCCGGACTGCAGGCGCTGACCGTCGGGCGCAAGGGCGATTTCATTTCGGTCAAGCGGGTTGAGCATGAACGTCGGCGGCAGCGGGTGGAAGTGTCGCATGGCGGGAGGATCTATGAGATCGACCTGCCGTTGGCGGGCGAGTTTCAGGTGTCCAATGCGCTTGTTTCGGCTGGCTTGGCAATTGCCACGGGCGTGAATGCGGCGACGGCATTTGCAGCGTTGGAGCATCTGGAGGGTGCGCCAGGGCGGCTGGATCTTGCGGGACAGACGAGGGATGGCGCGCTGATTTATGTGGATTATGCGCACAAGCCGGAGGCGCTGGAGAATGTGCTGACTTCGGTGCGGCCCTTCACGACAGGGCGCGTGGTGTTGGTGTTTGGCTGTGGCGGCGACCGCGACAAGGGCAAGCGG
>JANPGC010000074.1:0-7460 GCA_031423755.1 Phyllobacteriaceae bacterium
TGCAAACCCACCGGACAGGGTGTGTGGCGATGTCACATGCTTATCTACAGCCAAAGACAGGACCACACACCCTGTTTCCCAGTTCTTTGAAATGGCCAGACCGGAAACGGGGCGTGGCGGTGAAAATCCGCGCCCAGAGAATAGGGTTTTCAGACGCGATCAATTTGGACGACCGCTGCTCCATTGAAACAGACTCGACAATCCCTCCCTCGGCATCTACTGTACAAAGGCATATATTCCTTTTTTGAGTCGTCGCCATGTTATCACATGATCTAGTCTGGGCAGCCATCGACCGGCTTGCTGCGCGAAACGAGTTGTCAGCCTCCGGCTTGGCCAAAAGCGCCGGACTTGATCCCACTTCGTTTAACAAGTCCAAGCGTATCAGCAACGATGGTCGCCCGCGCTGGCCCTCGACAGAGTCATTGGCAAAAATTCTTGAGGCGACAGGCGCGTCGGTCGATGAGTTTTTTGAGCTTCTCACCGCTGGAACCCAAGCGATCCGCTCGGCCCGCAGCGTGGTGATCCCGCTCATTGGTCAGGCGCAGGCAGGCGATGGTGGCTATTTCGACGATGCCGGTTATCCGGCAGGCGAAGGCTGGGATGAAATCTCATTCCCGGGATCGAACAGCGAAAATATCATGGCAGTGGAGGTCTCGGGTGAATCCATGATGCCTCTGTATCGCGATGGGGATGTGCTATTGGTCGATAAATCTGCACAAATCCGCAAGGGTGACCGTGTTGTGGTGCGTACCCGTGGCGGTGAGGTTTTGGCAAAACTCTTGCATAGACAGACAGCAAAAGCGTTAGAGTTGGTGTCGTTAAATGCAGACCATCCAAACCGCACCCTCGCACCTGGCGAAATAGACTGGATCGGGCGCATCGTCTGGGCGAGCCAGTAGGCCATGATTCGGGCGCTGCAAGTCGTGCTTGCCTTGGGCATTGCCGGTTTGATAGGCGCGGTCATGGTTGCTGGACGGATCACAGCAACGCCGGGCGGCATCGTTGCAGGTGCGCCTGCCGCGTCGGTTTCCACAACCGCTCTTACCAGTGAAGCGGCCGCGAGTGCGACTCCGGTGAAATCGGAAACTGCGAAGTCGCGAAACGTCGGCGGGGGCGTTGTTGCATCGCCACTCTTGAGCGAAGGCCCCCTCGAGCGGGTAGCGTCCTTGCCGCAGCCTACGCCGCCCACTACGGCAGATGCCGAAGCGGCAATTCCTGAGAAGCAATTCCTGCGATGGCGCCTCGTCTTCAATGCCATAGCGACATCTGCGGGCATCCTCCAATCCGGCGATATGGCGCTCATCCTCCCAGGTATCGACGTGGTTTCTGCTGACGAAATATGTGCTACGGTTGCGGGCGGCTACTGGCCCTGCGGTATGGTTGCGCGAACGGCATTCCGCAACTATCTGCAGGGGCGCGCGCTGAACTGCCATTTGCCCGAAGGTGGGCATGACAAGGCCATCGTTACGGAATGCCTGTTGCAAGGACAGGATCCTGCAATTTGGCTGGTTGAGCGTGGCTGGGCGCGCACCAGTCCGGACAGTCCCCTTGCAGCGATTGCTGAAAAGGCTAAGGCCACAAACCGCGGCATTTATGGCCAACCGCCGGCTGGCGTTGAAGTCAAGGTGCCCTGAACCTCATGCAAGTTTCCCCGCCAGCGCATCACCGATCAGTTCCCGCGTCTTCTCAATGCCGAACAACGCTGCGAATGATCCAAAACGCGGTCCCTTTTCTTGCCCAATCAACACTTGATAGATCATTTGGAAGAAGGCCACCGAAACGCCTGGGCCGCCCTCCGGACTCTGTTTGGTGTGGTCCTGGTAGCGCTCAATCTTGCGTGCCGCGTTAAGCGCTGCATTTTGAATTTCTTCACTTCCGCTTCCGGTTGGCAAGGCCGCAAGCGCCTCTTGAAGCGCCGCCAAAGCAGCAATCTCGATATCGTCTGGAGCACGGAAGACTTTAGCCGGTTTCACAAAGTCGTCGAAATAACGGATCGCAAAGGTGACCAATTGATCAAGTTTTGGATGCGTCTGCGCACTCACGCCGGAAGCATATCGCGAAATGAAACCCCATAACACATTCTTGTCCTGCGCATTGGACGCGCTGACCAGATTTAGAAGCAGCGAAAATGGCACCGGCATGCCTTCTTGGGGCGGGTTGCCATTATGTATGTGCCAGACCGGATTGGAGAGGCGTTGAGCAACATCCTGCCTTTGGTAAGCATCAAGGAACGCAAAATATTCGTCGACCGCACGCGGAATGACGTCAAAATGCAGACGCTTTGCGGTGCGCGGTTTTTGAAACATGTAAAGCGCCAGACTTTCCGTCGGCGCATATCGCAACCACTCGTCAATGGTCAGGCCATTACCCTTCGACTTTGAAATCTTCTGGCCTTCTTGATCCAGGAACAGCTCATAGACGAAATGTTCAGGCGGGCGGCCGCCAAGCACGGCACATATCCGGTCATAGATGTTCATGTTCGGACCGTGATCCTTGCCAAACATCTCAAAATCGACACCGAGCGCCGCCCATCGCGCGCCAAAGTCGGGCTTCCACTGCAGCTTCACGCGGCCTCCGGTGACCTCCAGAGTTGTCTCCACGCCGTCCTCATCATCAAAGGTAATGGTCCCAGCGGCAGCGTTGACCGCTTTCATCGGCACGTAGAGAACGCGCCCTGACTTTGGCGAAATCGGCAAGAATGGAGAATAGGTAGCCTGCCGCTCAGCGCCAAGTGTGGGCAGCATGACTGCCATGATTGCATCATACTTCTCCAGCGCGTGGAGAAGGATTTTGTCGAAACGACCAGAGCGATAATAGTCGGTCGCGCTGGCAAATTCGTAATTGAAACCAAACGTATCAAGGAACCGCCGCAGCATGGCATTGTTGTGGTGGCCAAAACTCTCGAATTCGCCACCAAACGGATCCGGAACCACAGTCAGAGGCTTGTGAAGGTGCGGTTCAAGAATGGTCCGGTCCGGCACGTTTTCAGGTATCTTGCGCATCCCGTCCATGTCATCGGAAAAGCACAAGAGTTTGGTGTCAACTTGATCTTCCGTAAGCACTCGAAACGCGTTGCGCACCATTGTCGTCCGCGCAACTTCACCAAATGTCCCAATGTGAGGAAGTCCGGACGGGCCGTACCCGGTCTCCAAAAGCACAGTATCGGGAAAACCGGTCTTCTCATATCGCTTGACGATCTTATGCGCCTCTTCGAACGGCCAGGCTTTGCACTCTCTGGCAGCTGCCAGCAGTTCTGGTGTGACATGAAGATTTGGCAGGTTCGCGGAAGTCATGATTATCCTTGGTCTTGGGGTCAGCTAAGGCGCGCAGGACCATTATGGAAGCGGCGGTTGCTCGTCAATTGATGAAAGCCAAACGCAACTTGAGCGTCAGTAAAAGCCTATTGGAAAAAACCTCAGGTAGAGATCCTCGATCATTCCCTTCCGCTGCAGGGAAATGAGCGCAAGATCAATTTGGTTTTTCAGTCTTTCATTCTCGAGCGGAAAGGCGATCCGCATGCCCTCACCAAGAAATTCAGGTGAAAAATAGGGGCCGCCAACAAAGCCGCAACAGTCGCTGCCCGATTCCGTGGACAATAAAAACGCGAGGCGTACCCCATCGCCAAATATCACATCGACAGCGCCTGACTTCAAATCGTCAATCAAAAGTTCGTCGCTCGCATATCCAATCACAGCCGCCGCTGGAAAAAGAGATCTTGCAGTCGCGTCAAACGCAGATTGAGCGAGCGTGCCGATCTTCATGCCTTTAAGTCCTGAACCGAAGGCAGCTTTACCCGCCGCCGTCTTCAAAGCAATAAAGCGCGCAGGAATGCGCAGATAGGGTTTCGAAAAGGCATACTTTTCTCGGGAACGCTCGGTTGCGGCCACGCCTGCGATGACAGCGTTTCCTTGCCCGCTCGCCATCGCCGACTCAATTTCCTCCCACGGCATCCCCTGGATTGTGCAATTCCCCGTTTGTGAAAGCTCAGCGCAAAGCTGCCGTGCCAAGTAGACGTTAAAGCCAGTTAGCCGACCAGCTGAATCCAGAAAGTTGAACGGCGGAAAATCCAAAGTGGTGATAAAATGCACGCCCTGCTGCGGCTCAATGGCAGCACCAGCTGCCACGTTGTTGGGACCAAGGAAACTCGGAATTTTTCCAAGCTCCTGCGACCTGGCGGGCGGTGAGAGAACGATAAGCAATGCGCATGCGATGCCGGAAATTGCTGTTTTCATGAAACTTGTATGCACCAGCACGACTTTGATTTGAAGGGAAAAGTTGCGCAACACCGCTCAAATCTGACGAGCAAAATTGGTTCAAGTCAAAAATTTCAAATTTTAGATCATGGATTATTTGCTCACAAAGTGTTTTAGTGAGTAAAGCCAATTGTAGAATGGATATGCTGTGTCATCATTTGCCATGGAACGCGTTCTGGATACTCTTTACGCTAAGGAAACCGAAAACAATGGAGTAGCACAAGAATTCGCAGATGCCCGCTTTATGAAATCAATTTGTGAAATCTATGAGTTAAAACACTCTGCGTATATCACCGTAGATAAGCGATCCTTCGCCTCAAGGAAGCCGAAATTTTTGGTCACCTATCCTGAAAATTGGCAATTGGAGTATAAAAGATCCTTCGCTGAACGCAAAGATCCCGTTCTCTTGGCCGGTCTATCAGAAATGTTGCCGTTTGATTGGCAGCGATTGAAATTGAAACTCCCAGAAAGCGACATGATGATTGGACTGGCGCGCGAGTACGGCATCGGGCGGCAAGGTCTTACGATTCCAATTCGAGGCAGATCAGGCGCCCGAGCTTTGTTTAGTGTCACTGGCGATTACAACGATCGCGATTGGCAGGATATGCGCAGGTAGTATCTTCGCGATTTTGTCATACTGGCAAATTTTTTCCACAAGAGGATCGGAGGCGGCATTCCTGATGTCGCTCCAGAACTCAGTGAGCGAGAAAGGGAGATTCTTCAGCTTTGCGCTTTGGGCCTGACTGCGTCAGAAATAGCCGATAGATTGCAAATTAGCACATCAACTATAAAGTATTTTCTAAATAAAATTCACTACAAGATGGATGTACTTAATACAACACATGCGGTTGCAAAAGGGATAAAATTTGGAATCATAACGATAATTTGATTTATAGAGATTTTTTGTAATTTATATACAATTCATAATTTTTTTTCTTCAGTATTTGGCGCAGTCCTAAAATGACACGCCTGTCCTTTCGGTTAGTATGAACACTCTCCACGCGCAGCCAATATCAAGGCGCACATTGGGGGTGTAGAATGATTAAGCTGGTGTATGGACACGATAGAGCAAGATTTCCTGAATTATTCGATGCCATGCATCGGCTGCGCAAGCAGGTCTTCTATGACCGGCTGAAGTGGGAGGTCCCTGTTAGAGGCAACTGGGAAATAGACCCGTTCGACGACGAAAATCCACTCTACGTCCTTTCGCTTGATGAGTCCGGCAGGCTGCAAGGCTCGTTGAGGCTGCTGCCAACCACCGGCCCAAATATGCTTAGGGATGTCTTCTCCGAGATCACGACTGGATGTGGACCGGTCGAAAATCCTCTGGTCTGGGAAAGCAGCAGATTCTGTATCCGCTTTTGCGATGAGCGGGATCAGCGGGAATCAACGTTAATTTCAAGGGCGACAGTGGAGCTTATCGCCGGTATGGGCGAGGTGGGGCTGCTCGCCGGTCTCGATCATATTGTCACTGTGTATGACGCATTTCTGCGGCGCATCATCAGGCAAACAGGATGTGCTGAGACAATTGTCGGACAGCCTGTGCGTTTTGGCCGGGTACAGACTTATGCAGGTCTGTTCGAGATTGATCAAATTCAGCTGGACGCCTTCAAGCGCGTTTGGAACATCAAGCGCGCGCTCGTTGAAGACGAGAGCAGGGCCAGAGTGTTTGCTGCGTGAATTGGCTCGTGCCGCTCCCTTCCCGTGAATATTTGCTCCAACCGCTGACCCACTCTTAAGGTGCCACGCAGGGCAATAAATCCCATCTGCCTGCACTTTGCCAAAGCGGTTGTCGGCTACGGATTGTCCTCAAAGTATGGGCTGACAAGATGGATCACTTATTGTCCGGACAGGAATACAGCCTGGAGCCGCTTTCGCAGCAGCTTGGCAGTATTGTTGAACGCTTGGAGAGCAGTGCTGGCACCTTGAAGGGGAATGCCGCCAATCCGCTCACAAGGATTCGCGGTGAAGGCGATGAAATCCGGAGGCTCTATGCGCGTGCGGTTGATAGGCTGGAAAGACTCGGAATCCCTCAGCACATCGTGACGGCTGCCATGATCCGTTCCAAGACCACGGGGGCAACGTTTGTGCATGAGTTGTCGTCGGCAGGGCATCTCGATCTTCGCGCTTACTATTGCCTGCTCGCGAGTGACCTTGGGATAGCGTTTGAATCCTCGATCAATCCAAAGCGCCTGCTGCCAAATCTGACAGCAGCGCATTTCCGGCCCGGACGTACGGCATTGGTATGTTGCCGCGGCGAAAATGCAAACTTGATACTTTATATGGCACCAGACCTGCGATCTGAAAACCAATTGGCCGGGCTCTTTGAAAGATCCCCGAAAATGCGCGCGAATTTCTGCATCAGCGAACCCGGTACAATTCGCGATGCGATGGAAGTCACTTTAGAACAACAGGATGTGGAAATTGCGATTGGCAAATTGCACCAGCGCTGGCCCCACCTGTCTGCCAAGGAAACCCTGGTCCCATGGCAGGCATTCGCTCTGGGCATTTTCATATCCCTTTTCCCGATTTGCTTGTGGGTCGCCATCTGGCCAACGCTTTTTGTCGTCCATCTTATCGCAGTTGCCCTTTTTGGAATTGGCATCACGATCCGGATCGCAGCCTGGTGTGCGATGCGCAAGAACACCTCGCAGATGCCCGAAACCGAAAGCTGCAGCAATTTCCCGGTCTATTCAGTTATGATCGCTTTGCACAACGAGGCCGCCGTAGTTCCGCAACTTGTTCGCTCTATGGCGCGGCTGGCTTGGCCAGCCTCCCGCTTGGAAGTTCTTTATGTTTGTGAAGCCGATGATACTGAAACCCTCGCTGCGCTGGCTCGGCTGCGGTTGCCCCCGCCGCACCGCGTAATCCGCGTTCCACCGTCGCTTCCCAGAACAAAACCCAAGGCATTGAATTATGCATTGGAGCGCTGCACAGGCGATTTTGTCGTGATCTATGATGCTGAGGACAGACCGCATCCGCTTCAATTGAAAGAGGCATGTCTCAGGTTTCAAAGTGAACCGGAAGACCTTGCCTGCCTTCAAGCTCCGCTAGACATTGCAAACTCCGAACAGTCTTGGCTGTCAAGAATGTTCGCATTTGAATATGCCGCCCACTTTCATGGGTTGCTTCCCTATTTGAACAAGATTGGCGCACCCCTTCCGCTCGGCGGGACGTCGAATCATTTTCGCGGCCTTATGTAGCAAA
>JANPGC010000075.1:0-33081 GCA_031423755.1 Phyllobacteriaceae bacterium
AATAAATTATAATAATAGTCAAAAATTAGATTTTATAAATTATTATAAATCTTTTTTCAATTTATTAAATCTATTTGACTAAAATATTAATATCTAGATCTATTTCTATTTTGATTTTTTTTTGAATAGCAATAATTTATATGTGTCCTGAGGTATGAGATATTGATTTTTTCATTTTTTAAAATGTCCAAGATGGCAATTATTTGACTATTGAGTTTATTTTGCATGTCATTATGCGCAGTTAAGATAGTTACACCAATCTGGTCATTTTTGCTGATGCTTCTGATCCTGATCGTAATTTTTTCAGAGACGCCTGAAACAAGAACTACGCTTAGGTCGGTGAGGGGGGTACCAACATTGGACGGTCGCCGGTCTGTGACACTCGAACCAAGACTTGCAGAAAAATTCTGGACAATGCGGCCGCCATGCAAAATTGACTGCTGCAGTGCGAAGGCGGGACGCTCGCAGAACAGACCATGTTGCCAGATTGCATTTTCAGTGGATGAAAAATCCGGCCCGGCAACCAAAGACTGTTTATCAGCGTTCCCGCCGTTAGTGGCCGAGGTTTCGCCGGAATATTCGGCTCCAACCGGCTTCAAACCTACCAAAAGTGACGAACGCACTGGCTCAGCTCTCGTTGGTCTTGTCAATCCAAACGCGGATTGCGTCCACGACTGATATTCAATTCCACGGTTGAAGGTGACTTGATCAATAAGATGCGCGCTGCCACGACACTTGGGCGCAGTTGAATCTTGCACTTCTTTGCCTTTGCCGCGATACGTTTCCATACAGTCGCCACCTGATGGATCATTGTCGTTGCGGACTATTGCGCCTAAGGCAAGGGTCTCGGTCCGGACACGATCAGGTGCCGGTGCCACCGTCGTGGGTTCATTCTCGGTGTCAAATTTTGGCAAATTTTTCCGGCTCTGCTCCACGGTTTCGCGAAAGTTCGGTTGGTTCGTTCGATCTGCTGTCGGCCTGGACAATTGAGGCAGCGTCAAAGCGGGGCCTCCGTATCTCGGCAGTTGAAACTGGTTCATTTGCCAAGCAACCCGACATCGCGCTCGATCTGAGCCAATTCACGAAGATTGTTTACAAACCTCGTCTCAAACCAATGATCGAATGCAGGCTGCGCAATGGCCTTCGCGTCAATGCTTGCGCCATTGCTGCCCGTACTGGCAATCAGCTGACCGATAACAACGTCAAACTCCGAACTCTGAGCAGTGCGATCGGCACTTTGCAACGCAGAGATTTTGTCGGAATTGGCATCGAAACCGGTGCCGGTCAGTGCATCAAACATTCGTTCAAGCGTCTGGAATGCCTTGTCCCTGATGAGGCGGTCATTGTTATTCAGTGTGCCAATACTGTCTCGCTTGGCGGCTTCAAACGCCCTTGGTGACTCCAGAGATTTGACATTGGCAATCAGCCCGTAAAGTCTGAACTTGGTTTCAACTGGCTCGCCTTGGTTCAAATAATTGGCAGAGCCGTCACTTGCAATTTGCCGAACCATGTCCAGGCGTCCGCCGATCGCACTCTGCATAAGCAGCGTCGACATCAAGGCGTGGCGGTTGGTTGAAGGCAGCCTCACGATGATCTTGAGCCATTCAGACAATTCATCGACGGTCAGAAAATGGACCGCCCCAACCGCATAGGAGTCGATGAACTGAGCGGCGAAAGGCGATGCAAGATAGCGTCGAAGGTAGAGATTGGCCGCCCGATTGAAATTGACTTTGTTATTGTGTTCGTTGCCAAGTACCAAAAGTCGCCGGAGCGCCACTTCTTCCAAAAGTGTGCCAGGTGCTTCCAGCACCACCTTTTCAAAACTGCGCCTGGCGGCGTCGACATCACTGTCTATCATTGCGGTGCCGAGCGCCAACATTACGTATGGAGCAAGTCCTCCGGCAATCGACTGTGGATCTATCTCCGCAAATCGTCGCGCAGCCTCGCCCATGTCGCCTGATGTGTAGAATTGTGCCGCCTGACCAACTTTGTAAAAGCGGCTTTGCTTGTTGATTTTTAGCAACAAGCCTCTCGACCCCGCTGCATCGCCGCCGCTGAGTGCAAAACCAACCGCAGCCTTGTCCCAGTCGGAGCTTTCTTCAGAAAAAGGTTTGCCGAGTTCAAGTTGCAGTCGCGCAAGTATCTCTGCCTGCGTAGCCGCCGCGACCGGGTCGCCGTAAGCGAGGTTTTCTTGAACTTGGTGCAACGCACCGAGCATGACGTCAGCCAAATGGCTGTTTTGTGCATGTCCTGTGGTCGAAATCAGGCAAAAAACTGCGGTGATAAGTGCAATTATCCGCTGCATCACAACGCTTCCAGCATTATTTCAACACGGCGGTTCTCTCCGGACAAAGGGTCTGCAACATTGCGCAATTGACGATCTGCACGGCCCGATATCTCCTGGATTCGGCCATCTGGCAGCCCGCCATGCAGGAGGATGAAGTAGGTCGCCTTGGCGCGCTGCGTGGATAACCGCCAATTGCCGCCTCCCTCGCTCTGAAATTGCCGTTGGTCCGTATGGCCAACAATGTGAACGCCGCCCTTGCGGGCAAGCAGTATGCGTGAAATCGCATCCACTGCCAGCACCATTGCAGGCGCGGGCACGGCAGAGCCTATCTCGAACATTGGATCCTTGACGGTATCAGAAACGGAAATGAGCGCACCCGTATCCGTCGCCACAACGTCGATCGCCGCCTCCAGTTGCTTGGCGTTTTCAGTCTCACTTTTCAGTGCACCATAAATAGCCTTCTTGAGTTCCTTGGCCGCCAACTCGCGTTCTTGCTTGGCGCTTTACTCCCGTTCATCCGGCAGAGGCAAGCCAGCTTCATCTTGATCGGCGGTATCTGACCTCACTTCGCCCGTCTTGGCATCCGCCGTGATGTTGGCGCCCCCAACACTCGCAGGATTTGAAACACCCGCTGTTGCGCCTTTACCCGATGAGGAAGGCATAAACGGGTCGGCAAAGTCGCCGTTTGAAGTTGACTTGGCTCCGGTGTCGCTTGCTTCCTCATCTGCGCTCAAAGCGATCCCGACTTTCTTGATTGCATCGATGCTGGCAATCGGCGCAGCAAAAAACGCCGCCTCATTCGCCGCATCTTTCGAGCTTAGCGCGTCACGCGGTGCTTTGGCGCTCAAAGAGTTCGTGGTTGGATTGTCTGCAGTCGAATTCGATGCTGGTTCGGCCCTGCCACTTTCAGTCTCGGAAGCCGGGCCGCCTTTTTGGTCATTAATTCCCTTTGAGCTTCGGTTGCGATCAACAAGCTTGACCGGATTGAAGTAGCTGGCGACTGAACGTTTCGTCTCTTCATTTGCAGCGTTGATAAGCCAAAGGACGAGGAATAGCGCCATCATGGCTGTCATAAAGTCCGCAAACGCGATCTTCCAAGCGCCGCCATGATGGCCTTCTTCTTCTTCGTTGCCACGCTTGATGATGATGATTTGGTGCGATTTCCCATCGTTGATCATTCGACCAATTCCGGCCGCAGAAATCTAGCCCAATGATCAAAGCGCGTAGACAGCAAGTGATTGTCGTACTCTACTGTCACTTCGTTTGAATCCACCAAGATAAATTTGAATTGAAAATTGTTGGCCTCAAAAAGCGGCGAAAATTTTGTCAAAGCCTCTTTGGATCCGCTGATCAGGAACAGCTTGTCGGAACGGCCGTCGACCATTTTTGTGATCGTTGCCTCAAGCTCGGCAATTGACAAATTCACGACGGATTGCGCCAGAAATGGCTCAAGGACGCGCGCCACTTCGCTGCAAATCGCGTCTGTGACAGCAGTCGTCATTCCGTCGCGGATTTCTGCCATCGCGTGGCGAACGATTGAAAGCTCATGCTCAACAATCATCGCGTGGCGCGCGTCATCGGTTAACCGCAATGCCGCAATTTCATTCTCATATTCCGACAGTTTGTCTTTGAGAGCAGTGACTTCTGCCGTCCGGGCCCCGATTTCCGCCGGAGCACCGCAGGTCTTTTCCTGGCCTGCATCAGCAAGTTCATCACCAGTCAGACCATGATCATCGTTAGTGGGGCTGTCTCGCGAAGGTTCGATGAGTGCAAATATCTCTGTGTCCTGCGCTTTGAACAGCAGCTCGAACTCGCCCAGATCGTCCGGGATGTCTTCTGCAAGCGGCAGGAAGTCCGGTTTTGCTGCGACGCCAAACACTACGCCACCTCCTCCGCAAGCCACTTTTTGATGACTTGCGCGGCGCGTTGCGGATCAGCCGCCGTGATTTCGCGCAGCCGTTTTGCAGCGGAGTCGTCAGGTCTTGTCAGTGAGTCAAAAGTCACCTGCTTTGGCTCTTGCAACGTGGCGGCGGGCAATGGGATGGCCGCAAACTCTTCAACACTCTGGTCTTGATTCAAAGCCTTTAGCGCGGGCCTGATGCCGAGAAGCAAGACAAGTAATGTCACAACGACGAAGGCGCCAGCGTTGATGGCCGTCCCGGCATATCTGGACAACGGGTCGTAAACGCTGACATCGTTGATTGGCTCAAGCGCTTCGTCGACAAAATCGAGCGCCGAAATGTTGAGCTTGTCACCTCTGACCGTGTCAACACCGGCTGCGGACAATACTATTTTCCTGATTTCCGCCAGTCGGGCGTCAATGTCCGGCTGCTTTGCCTTGGGCCCCAGCAGTTTGGTAATCTTGGCCTTGTTGAGCACCACAGATATCGCAAGCCGTTCAATGCTGTAGCCGCTGCGCTCGGTAGCGACCTGTTTGGAGCTGATCTCATAGTTTGTCGTTTCCTCCCGTTTCTGGCTTTTTTCGTCAGTAACCGGACCGGAAGACTTTGCTGGTTGCGCCGCTGGAAGATTTTGTTCGACCGATACGTTCTGCGATTCGGATTTTTGCGTCGAAGAATCCTCCGCCCTCACCACCTGAACGGAACGCTCCACGCGCGTTGCCGGATCATAGGTCATCTCTTGTATGGTTCTGCGGTCGGTGTCGATTTGCGCTTGAACGCTGACGCGATAATTGAACGCTCCGAGTTGGGGCCCCAGCGCAATGCCGATTTTCCGTTCGATATCGGCTTCTATGCTCCTCTGGGTGTGAAGCGCACCCGACAGTGCATTGGAAAACCTGTCTTGCCCGGATGCCAGCAGATTGCCTTCTGAATCCGTCATCGTCACATCATCGCTTGAAAGCCCGGGTACGGCTGCTGCCACGAGATGGCGGATCGCGTTGGCCTTGTCAGCGATCTGGTTCTTGTCCGCCTTGATCAAAATGGAGGCGGTCGGCTTCTTCTCGCGGTCGCGAAATACCGTTCTGTCTGGCATCACGATATGAACACGCGCAGCCTTCACGCCATCGACGCTCTGTATTGAACGCGCGATCTCGCCTTCCAGGGCGCGTACGCGGGTGACCTCCTGCATAAACGATGTCAAGCCCAAGGAACCCAGATTGTCGAACAGCTCATAACCGGCGCCGGAGCTTGCCGGCAGTCCCTTTTCCGCCAAAATCATTCGCGCCCGGCTCGCCTGTCCGGCTGCGATCAGCACGCTCGTTCCGGTGTTATCAACGTCGAAAGCAAAGCCGGATTCTGAAAGTGCTATACCGACGCGATTTACGTCATCACGGTCGAGACCGACGTAGAGCGTCTCAAAAGCAGGTCTATTTAGATAGGCTGCCGAAACCCCAATGAGTGACGTCAGCGTCACAAGAATGGCACCCAGCGTCAACAGTCGCCGTACGCCAAGAGCCAACAGGCTCCTCAAAAACATATCAAGCTGCTGGCGCAATTGGGCATCCCATTTCCGGATGGCACCAAACTACGGATCGAAACTTGCGCGAAAATTGCGCTCGGTCACAGGCTTGACCGGCGACGTATTCGATGAGTGAAACACCCTGGCGCGCAAGCGCTATAGACAGCTCAAAGTTCTTAAGCCGCGTGGCTCGCCGGTTGCGACGTCAGGAACGCATAAATGGCTGTAGCGTCCTTCGTCCCTCGCAGTTTCGCAACCATATCCGGTTCGCGCAGAATGCGGGCAATGCGCGACAATGCCTTCAGGTGGTCGGCCCCGGCCGTCTCAGGTGCAAGCAACAAAAATACAAGATCTACGGGCTCATCATCGAGGGCTTCGAAATCAACTGGCGCATCCAGACGCGCAAACACGCCTGTTATCGCCTTGATACTCTTCAGCTTGCCGTGCGGAATGGCTATGCCGTTGCCAACACCCGTTGAGCCAAGCTTCTCGCGCTGAACGATCGTATCAAATATGTCCCGCTCGCCTATTCCGGTTATTTCCGATGCCTTCTCTGACAAGAGCTGCATCAGCTGTTTTTTCGAGCTCGCCTTGAGTGAAGGCATGATCGCTTTTTGCGTTACGAGATCGCTGAGATCCATCACATCAAAACCTAATTGGGCCGGGTCCGGTGGACGTTGCCTCAGTTGCTGGCGGGGACGGCTGACGAATCGATCCAGCCGATGTTGCCATCGTTGCGGCGGTACACAATATTCACATGCTTGTTCGAAGAATTTCGAAAGACAAACACGGGGGAATCTTTCAGGTCCAGCTCCATCGCCGCATTGGCAACGGACATTGTTTTGAGCGTGACTGTGGATTCAGCGACAATTGCCGGCGCATAATCTGCCGCAACTTCGATGTCGTCATCATCTGAGACACTTTCCATCACGGTGTAGCTGATGTCGGTGGCGACCACTGGCTCGACATGGCGGTCCTTGAGCTTGCGCTTGTAGCGGCGCAAACGTTTTTCGATGCGGTCGAAAGCCTTTTCGAACGCAATCTGTGGGTCTTGCGCCTCGCCTTCAGCTTGAAGCAAAACACCGGAATCCAAATGCAAATTACAGTCTGCCGCATATCGGGACCCGGACTTTTCCACAACGACGTGACCCGAAAATCCGCCATCAAAATATTTGTCAATGGCGTCGCCGATGCGGCTGGAAATCTGGCTGCGGAAGCTGTCACCCAGTTCCATGTGCTTTCCCGAAATGCGGAGGCTCATGGCGTTTCATCCTCTGTGTTGCGAATCTGCCGGAATGGCTTGTTCAGTTTATATTGGTATGCGCCCGGCGCAATTCCAATCCGCATCCCGGCAGGATTACGGCATTCACATTATGGCTGCCTGTCATTATGTCCGGTCCACGGCATAGCGCCTCTGCCGAACAGTCGGCGGGCGTATAGGCGCGGAAGTCCGCAAAGTCAAATATGGTTTGGAGCCTGTGGAAAAAGCAGGTTCAGACGTAAGCACCTGCAATCGCCCGCTTTTCACGCCGCCTTTGCACAGACGAGGAAATATTCATTGATTCCCGATACTTGGCAACTGTGCGTCGGGCGATCTCGATACCTCGCTTGGTCAGCTCATCAACGATCTGGTCATCAGACAGCACATCTTTGGACGATTCTGCTTCGATCATATGACGGATCGTATGCCGCACGGCTTCGGCAGAATGCAGGTCGCCGCCGTCAGAATTGGCAATTGCCGCGCTGAAAAAGAACCGCAGTTCAAACACCCCGCGCGGTGTCTCAATGTACTTGTTTGCGGTTACCCGGCTTACTGTCGATTCATGCATCTTGATCGCCTCGGCAATGGTCTTCAAGTTCAGCGGCCTGAGGCGCGAAACACCGTGGATCAAGAACGCGTCCTGCTGCTTGACGATTTCTTGTGCCACCTTCAAAATCGTCCGCGCGCGCTGGTCCAGACTCCGTGTAAGCCAGTTGGCAGTCTGCAGACATTCCGAAAGAAATTCTTTGTCCGCAGAATTTTTTGTGCTGCGGGATACCTTTGCGTAATAAGATTGATTGACCAGCACACGGGGCAGGGCTGCCGGATTGAGCTCGATAAGCCAAGACCCGCCGGCCGCCGCCCGTACGGAAACATCCGGAACGATTGTTTCCATGGTCCCGCCGGCAAAAGCGGTGCCGGGCTTGGGATCGAGTGCGCGGATTTCCGCCAGCATGTCGAGAATGTCTGCATCATCCACACCGCAAATACGCTTCAACTGCGCAAAATCGCGCTTCGCCAGCAGCTCAAGGTTGGCAATCAGCGCCTTCATCGCTGGATCCAGCCGGTCCTTCAAGGCAAGTTGAATCGCAAGACACTCGGCGAGCGAGCGGGCAAACAGTCCGGGAGGGTCGAATTCTTGCAGCTTTTTCAGAACTCTTTGACCGGTTTCCACTGAAAGCCCGAGCTTCTGCGCGGCTTCATGCACATCGGCCCGCAAATAGCCGCTTTCGTCCAACCCATCTGCAAGTTCGCTCGCCAGAGCGCGCTCGCCTTTGTCAGAAAATCCAAAGGCGATCTGCTCAGCGACGTGGCCGCGCAGCGTGACCGGCATGGCCAGAACATCTTCAAAGTCAAAGCTGTCGCCATCGCCTCCGCCCTGTCCTCCCGTCGCTGCCGACTTCCACTGTGACGCAAGGTCAGGGCTGAGTTCGGGGCCAGTGCCGGGATCGTCGGGAAACAAATTGTCCACCGGCGCGTCAAATGCCGCGGAAAGCTCGGCGGCCGACGAAATGTCCTGCCGCACCCAGTCGCCAGCGTCGCTATCATCCTGCCATTCCTCCCGGTCGGGAAGATCCGGAAAATCAAGGATTGGTTGTGTGTCACTGCTTTCGGGAGATGGTTCCAAGAGCGGATTGCGCTCCATTTCCTCTTCGACAAACCGCTGCAATTCAACATGCGTCAGCTGCAGCAGCCGTATCGACTGCATCAGCTGCGGCGTCATCACGAGCGATTGTGATTGCCGAAGTGCAAGTTTCGCTGCAAGCGCCATCAACCAGACCCACTGTTCCCGAAATCGATGAAACTGGCATGGCAATTGCAAGTCAAGCCGAATCCGGTCTATTCGCCGGAAACTGGCATGAAACCTGCCTACAAGGTAATCAGAGAGTGAACTGCTCGCCCAGATACAGCCGCCGCACGTCTGTGTTTGCAACGATTTCCTTGGGCGTCCCATGGGTCAGAAGCTGCCCTTCATGGATAATGTATGCCCGGTCCACCAGCCCAAGCGTCTCACGCACATTATGATCGGTGATCAGCACACCAATACCGCGGCTCGTGAGATGGCGCACCAGATTTTGAATATCCGAGACCGAGATCGGGTCCACCCCGGCAAACGGTTCGTCCAACAGCATGAAATTCGGGCGCGAAGCGAGCGCCCGGGCAATTTCAAGCCGCCGCCGCTCGCCGCCAGACAAGGCGATGGACGGCGCTTTGCGCAAGTGGCTGATGTGAAATTCGCTGAGCAGCGTTTCAAGATCTTCATCGCGCTGTTTCTTGTCTTTCTCAACCACTTCGAGCACCGCGCGGATATTGTCCTCCACCGAAAGCCCGCGGAAAATAGAGGCTTCCTGCGGCAAATAGCCAATGCCAAGCCGCGCGCGGCGGTACATCGGCATTTGCGTCACGTCATGGCCGTCGATTTCAATTGTGCCCGTGTCCACCGGAACAAGGCCTGTCACCATGTAAAAGCACGTTGTCTTGCCTGCGCCGTTGGGGCCAAGCAGGCCGACAGCTTCCCCGGCCCGTAAGCCAAGCGAGACGCCGTTCACAACCTGCCGCCCCTTGTAGCTTTTGGAAAGTCCTCGCGCGATCAGCGTGCCTTCATACTTTTTTGAAGACATTGGTTGCGCGGCGCTTTCGTCAGCTTGCGGTTTCTTGAACATCCCCACTGGGCGAACCGCTACTTGTTGCTCTTTGGATCAAGGACGATTGACACGCGGCCGCCGCTGCTCCCGCTCTTGCAGCTTTCAAACTTGGCCTTGCCTGACTTCATGAAAACCGTGAGCTTGCATCCGGTGGCCACATTCTTGCCTTCCGACAGGACAACCTTGTCTCCGGTCAGGACAAGCACTTGGCTAGACATGTCAAACGTGCCTGCATCTCCGGTGGCTACCTGCGTTTCCGATTTCACATAGACTTTTCCGGACACTTCCAGATGGTCAATCGCCGCAGAGCCAGTTGTGGCAGAACCACCGTTCTTCACATAATAAACAATAAGTTTGCCAGCCTTCAGCAGCGTCTTGTCTTGGACGACACTGACATTGCCGGTGAACTCCGCCACGCTGTCGACTTCGCGCACGTCAAGCCGGTCGCTTTCAATCTGGATTGGCAGATCGTTGGACAGCTTCATCCCGGTCAGCCGTTCAGACGCCGCCTGCGCCATCGCAACGCTTGGCGCTGAAGCCAGCATCACGGCGAGTCCGATACCCAATAAATTCTGCGTCATGCCGGTCTCACTCTGCCTGTTGTGGCGCTTGCCCGCCGTTGGCGGTTTTCATCTTCTTTGGATCGATTATCAGCCGTACACGCTTTTCAAACACCAAAAGCTTGCCACCATCACTGACCTGCATGGAGTCTGCGGTGATATGCGCCCCGTCCGTCGTGATATCGACAGGTTCAGAAGTGCTCAAGCCGCTTTTGCCGATATCAACCCGCGCCGATGTCAGTTTCGCCACCATTCCGTCGCTGGTTGTCAATTCTATGCCTTTGCCAAGATCAAGCAAGCTGTTGCCATTGTCAAAAAATCCGCTGCCAGCCTTGAGCTGCGCCATTGTGTCTATCCCGAATGGCAGTTCGGCAGAAATCTTCTCAAGTTCGACCAGCCCGTTTTTCTTGACTTCCTGATAGGCACGTTCTGCTTGCATTTTGTAGGGCCGCTTGTCGCCGGTCATCCCGTCCAGCTTCGGATTGGCCATCACGATACGCCCGTCCGAAAGGCTCACGCCCTCCGACGACAAAGCCACCGGCAGCTCATTGCGGAAAAACGTCGCCCCGCCAAAAATCCCCGCGCTGACGAGCGCAATGCCCGGAATCGCAAATTTCAGGATGCGCACCCGCCGTGAGTGCCTGCCGGCAGACGCAAATACGTCTTCGCCACGCTTGTTTGCCGCGGCGTGAAAATCTTCAATGGTCGGGTGTGAGGTCTCCGCCTGCGCCATCCGTGAATGAGATCTCTCGTTTTTGATCCAGAGCACAGGAGCAGGGTTGCCAACGCATTGCAACCCGGCCCCGGTTTTCAGCGCGCTTGTCAGAGCACGCCTCTCATGGTCTATACACGCGTCTTTGCGGCAATTTGAGGATTGTGAATGTCACAGGCAGCGGACAATTGGCTCGACCGGCGTGTCCTTCGCCGCAAACTCGGCTTCTGGCGCATTGTCGCGATCCTTCTGGCGCTTCTATGCGGCGGCATCGGCTGGTATGCAGCCAACGGTGGCCTGACGGCGCGCAACTCGGCACCCCACATCGCCAAGATCCGCATCGAAGGTGCCATCTCCGAAGACGAAAAACTGATGGCGCTGATCAAGAAAGTCGGCGACGAAGAGGCCGTCAAGGGCGTAATTTTGACGATCAACTCGCCCGGGGGCACCACCGCTGGCGGAGAAGCCTTGTACGAATCGGTTCGTGAACTCGCCGGCAAAAAGCCTGTCGTGTCGCAGGTTGGAACGCTCGCGGCCTCCGCCGGCTACATGATCGCCGTCGCTTCGGACCATATCATCGCCCGCAAGAGCTCAATTGTCGGCTCTATCGGCGTATTGTTCCAATATCCCGACCTTTCCCAGTTGCTCGCCAACGCTGGTGTAAAAGTCGAAACGATCAAATCGAGCCCGCTGAAAGCCGAACCAAATTTTTTCAGCCCGGCCAGCGAAGAAGCGAAGTCGATGATACGTCGCATGATTCTCGACAGCTATGACTGGTTTGTCTCCATCGTTGACGAACGCCGCCCGCAGCTCGACCGCACGCAAACATTGGCGCTGGCCGACGGTTCGGTGTTCACTGGAAGGCAGGCGTTGGCCAACCGGCTGATCGATGGGCTCGGTGGCGAAGAGGCAGCCATAGAGTGGCTTGTGTCCAAGGGCGTTGACGGCAAACTTGACGTGATCGAATGGTCGCCGAAGGCCGACAGCGCGTCATGGTGGCTGTCATCTGAAATTTCGGCGCTGATTTTGCGATTTGCCGGTTTGGATAATTCGAATTCAGGGCTTAATCTTCCATTTTTGAGAGATCGGCTGTTCGCCGATGGCCTCGTCTCACAATGGGACGTTGACTCTTCGCCTTCAGGGCGCGATTGAAAGCATTAGATAAAAAGACGGCGTAGCCAATACGCCGGATGATGGGATCCGACGCGAGGGACACGCGACATGATAAAATCCGAACTTGTGCAATTTATTGCCGACCGCAACCCGCATCTTTTTCAGCGGGATGTAGAGAATATCGTCAATTCGGTGTTCGAAGAGATTTCAACCGCTCTGTCTGAGGGTAACCGCGTTGAATTGCGCGGCTTCGGCGCATTTTCGGTGAAAAATCGGCCAGCCCGCGCGGGCCGAAACCCGAAAACCGGCGAGTCCGTCAGCGTGGATGAGAAATGGGTTCCATTTTTCAAGACTGGCAAAGAGCTCAGGGACCGGCTAAACGGCGCGCTGTGACCGGCCCCTAATTCGGCACGACAAGACCTTTGAGGTGAGTTCATGTTCCGCCGGTTCTTCTGGATAATCGTCATGATCCCGTTGGCAATCATTTTGATTGCCCTGTCGGTTGCCAACCGTAACGTCGTGCCGTTCACAATAGATCCATTCACCCCCGGCAACCCCGTGCTGACATTCTCTGCCCCATTGTTCATGTATTTGTTCGCCAGCCTTGCCGTCGGCCTGATCCTCGGTTCGGTGATAACCTGGCTGGCGCAGGGCAGCCACCGCGCCAACGCCCGACGCGCCGCGGCAGAGATTGCCTCCTTGCGCAAAGAGGCGCAGGCGCGCGAGGCGGCCATCCGGGCAAACCAGCCTGCTTTGCCCAACGGCTGACGGCACTTGGCATGAAAGACCGCGGCAACCAGCGCAAACCGGCGCAAGGCGCACCCCGTGAGCCGCGCAACAGTGACAGGCCGGTTCGCGCAGAGCATCCGGCCAATCCAGCGCCTGCGCCCCGGCCTTTGGCGCGCCGCGAAGGCGAACGTCCCGGCGAGCGTCTGCCGATCATACTCGAGACCATACCCACCAAGGACTATGCGCTGATCGACAGTGGCAATGGCCGCAAGCTCGAACAATACGGTCCATACCGGATCGAGCGGCCAGAAGGTCAAGCGATCTGGCTGCCCTCTCTGGCCAAATCCGAATGGGATAAAGCCGATGCCGTCTTCACCGGCAACACTGACGAAGAAGGCATGGGCCGCTGGCTGTTCCCCAAATCCGCGCTTGGCGAGACCTGGAACACCGAACACGACGGAATGGCCTATCTTGGCCGCTTCACGTCGTTCCGCCATGTCGGCGTGTTCCCCGAGCAGGCGGCGCACTGGTCGTTCATGGAAGACTTGATCCGCAACGCCAAGCGACCGGTGAAAGTTTTGAATCTGTTCGGCTACACCGGCGTCGCTTCACTGATCGCCGCGCGGGCAGGCGCAGAAGTCACTCACGTCGATGCGTCGAAAAAGGCCATCGGCTGGGCGCGTGAAAATCAGGAAATTGCACGCCTCACAAACAAGCCGATTCGCTGGATCATGGACGATGCGATGAAATTCGTGGCTCGCGAAGAGCGGCGCGGTTCATCCTATGACATCATCCTGCTCGACCCGCCCGCATTCGGCCGTGGTCCGGGCGGTGAGGTCTGGCAGCTGTTTGAGCATCTCCCGGCAATGGTTGAAGTCTGCCGCGCCATCCTGTCGCCCAAGCCCTTGGCCATGGTGCTGACTGCCTATTCAATCCGCGCATCCTTCTTCGCCATCCACGAACTGGTGCGTGACCGTTTCACCGGCATGGGCGGCACGGTGGAATCCGGCGAGCTGATACTGCGCGAACAGTCAGGTGGGCGTGCGTTGTCGACGTCGCTTTTTTCCCGCTGGGTGCCGTCATGAGCGAGGGCACCGGCCGCGTTGGCCAAGTCCGCGTGGGTCAAGTCAAGGAGATCACCTCGCTCGCCAATCCGGTGGTCAAGGACATCAAGGCTTTGGCGATGAAGAAGCATCGCGACGAGTCTGGAGCCTTCGTAGCCGAAGGCCTCAAGCTCATCATCGACGCGCTCGACAAGGGCTGGAAGCTGACCATCCTTGTCATCGCCATGGCATCAAAAGACAATGCGCTGGTGCAAAAAACGGCGTCCCGCGCGGTCGCCAAAGGCACACTTGTGTTGGAAGCCAATGAAAAGATCATCGGCGCAATCACCCGCCGCGACAATCCGCAGGCGGTGATCGGTGTTTTCGAGCAGCGCTATGCTGAGCTTTCGTCCATCAGGCCGGAAGCAGACAAAGTCTGGCTGGCGCTCGACCGCGTGCGCGATCCGGGCAATCTCGGCACAATCATCCGCACCGCTGATGCCGTTGGCGCGTCAGGCGTCATTCTCGTAGGTGACACGACAGACCCGTTTGCGCTCGAAACCGTGCGCGCCACAATGGGTTCGGTTTTCGCAGTTCCGATTTACCGCACAGATGAAGCCGGTTTCCTGGCCTTCAGCAAAACCTTCAAAGGCCTCACAGTTGGCACGCATCTCAAGGGTTCGGTAGATTACCGGACAGTGGCTTACTCCGGCAAGGCGGTGCTGCTGTTGATGGGCAATGAGCAAAGCGGCCTCACCGAGCCGTTGGCCAAGGCCTGCGACAAGCTCATTCGCATTCCTCAGGACGGCAATGCCGACTCGCTCAATCTGGCAGTGGCAACCGGCGTGACGCTCTATGAAGTGCGCCGCCACGCGCTCAAACTCGGCGGGCAAATCTGATGCGCTGGCCCTTTCTCACCGGTCTGTCAGTTGTGCTGATAGCCATCGACCAGCTGGTCAAATGGCTTGTCGAATCCCGCCTGCCGTTTCAGGTCGCGATTGATGTCATTCCATTTTTCAGTCTTTATCGCACATGGAACCAAGGCATCGCTTTTTCCATGCTTTGGGGCCTCAATGATCTGGCGTTGATTGCCATAACCCTCGCCATCACGGCTTTCGTCATCTGGCTTGGCAGCCGCACGCCGGTTGAAAAGATCAGTGCGCGACTGGGTTTCACGCTGATTGTCGCCGGCGCCATTGGCAACTTGATTGACCGGTCAATGTTCGGCCATGTCGTCGATTACATCCTCTTCCACACGGAAACATGGGCGTTCGCCGTGTTCAACCTTGCCGACGCCTTCATTTCCGTCGGCGCGGCGATGATCATCCTGCAGGAACTGCTCGATTGGCTTCGCAGTCGCTCCAGTCAAGGTGGCCCAAAGCTGGATTGACATTCCGGTCTGGCCGCCTTCCTCTCACGGTCACATTGAGGAGGATGACATGTCTTCAGACTTTAAGGCCATTCTGGTTTCCCGCGACGAAAACAAGAAGCAGTCCGTCAACATCGTCGAGATGCGCGACGATGAACTGATGGAAGGTGATGTGCTTGTCAGGGTCGATCACACGACGGTGAACTATAAGGATGGCCTTGCGATAACCGGCAGGGCCCCGGTTGTGCGTCGATGGCCGATGATCCCGGGTATTGATCTGGCAGGCACTGTGATCTTCTCCGACAGCGCCGAATGGAAGGCCGGCGACAAGGTGGTTCTGAACGGCTGGGGCGTCGGCGAAGTGCATTACGGCGCCTATGCCGGCCACGCTCGGTTGAAGGGCGAATGGTTGATAGCGCAGCCGCAAGGATTGACCGGCCACGATGCCATGGCCATCGGCACTGCTGGCTACACCGCCATGCTCTGCGTCATGGCTCTGGAAAAGCAGGGCATCACCCCGACTTCCGGCCCGGTGCTGGTCACCGGCGCGGCAGGCGGCGTCGGCACGATTGCCATCGCAATTCTCGCAAACCTCGGATTTCACGTCATTGCCTCCACGGGAAGACCGCAGGAGCAGGCGTTTCTCGCAGGCTTGGGCGCAAAAGAGATTATCGACCGGGCGGAGCTTTCCGGACCCGCCAAGCCTCTCGGAAAAGAGCGTTGGGCAGCAGCCGTTGATACGGTTGGCTCGCACACACTTGCCAATGTCTTGTCCATGACCAATTACGGCGGCGCAGTAGCTGCTTGCGGCTTGGCGCAGGGGATGGACCTGCCGTCATCCGTCGCGCCCTTCATCTTGCGCGCGGTCACGCTGCGCGGTGTGGAATCCGTTTATGTGCCACGTCCCTACCGGCGTGAGGCATGGGCACGCCTGGCCGACGATCTGCCATTGGAGAAGTTGAAAGCGCTCTCAACCTCCATCGGCTTCGAAGATCTAATCGACGCTGGGCAGCAAATTGTTGAAGGTAAAGTGCGTGGCCGCTTGGTCGTTGATTACAAACAATAAACCAGACCCATTCCAGCGTTTTTGCACGATCATTAAAATGCTAACTATTCGCCAAAACCTTCCCTAATGCGATCATGCTACACCCTAAGTATGGGCAATTCAGGCGAAACAGCAATAAACATGATCTCCGCCGCACGTTTGACAGATGCAGTCAGCGCGGCGGCAGGGCGGTCGTGGTCGTCAAAACTTGGCGCCAAATTCCATCATCGCGTCCCAGAACTTGCCATGGCCGCAGCCGCTTTGTGCGGCGTCGCGCTTGGCATCTGGATACTGGCGACGACCGACGGGTTTTCTCCGGTCCTGACCTCCATCGCTGTCATCTTGACGTTGACAACCGCAGCCTTGGCGACGGTCGCAGCGTCCGGATTCCGCGAAGCGTCAGACGTCTTGAAACATCTGAGAATGGACAATGAACGCATGGCCGACCGTCTTTGGGAGGCATCCGAAGGCGAAGAGCGCGCGTCCAGCCTGTTTGATCAACTCGGTGACCTTGTAGTCATTTGCGATGCGCGCCGCATTATCCTGCATGCCAACGCCAGTTTCTGCAGCGCTGCGGGTCAATCTCTGGACGAGCTTAAAGGTTTGACGCTGCGCGCGGCAGGCGTTGACGTTCCGCGTGGTCGCAATCGCGGCACCTCGATGCCCGTTGATGTGCGCATTGGGAGCCGCTGGTACTCATGGATAGAGTTGCCGACATCGACAGGCCAAGATGGCAAGGCCTTTCGCGCCGTCGCGCGTGATATCCATGAGCGCAAGGTTGGTGAAACGCAGCTGATTGAGGCCCGCGAACGCGCAGAAGCGGCAAATCAGGCAAAATCCCGCTTCCTCGCCACCGTCAGCCACGAAATCCGCACACCGCTGAACGGCATCAATGGCATGGCAAAGCTGCTGGCTGACACTGGGCTTAGCGAAGAGCAGCGCACTTATGTTCATGCCGTGACCTCTTCGGGCAATGCATTGATGAATCTCATTGAGGATCTGCTTGACTTCTCGAAAATTGAGACCGGAAAATTTGATCTCCGGCCGGAAAACGTCGAGGTTCGGCCGTTCTGCGAAGGCTTGGTGGAACTGGTCGCCGCCCGCGCCCATGGCAAAGGCATTGGTATTGCCACCCATATTGCCGCTGATGTGCCGGTCACAATTGTCTCGGACCCCAACAGGCTGCGCCAAAGCGTGCTCAATTTGCTGGGTAACGCCGTCAAGTTTACCGAAACCGGCGGCATATCCCTGATCGTAACCGCTCGGCAGGGCTCCGTCCGGTTCACAGTGAAAGACAGCGGCAAGGGCATCGAACAGGACAATATCAGTCGGATATTTGAAGAGTTCGAACAAGTCGAAACCGGAACCACCCGCAGCCACGGCGGTGTTGGTCTTGGTCTGTCCATCACCCGCCGTTTGGTCACTGCCATGGGCGGCAGCTTGGAAGTTGAAAGCCAGGCAGGCAAGGGCTCAAGCTTTACCATAGACCTTTCCAGTCTTGCGCCCAGCCCTGCGCCATCCAAGGCAAAGCTCAATGGCATTCAATGCGTGATCCAGATGAAGTCAGTGTTGGAATCCAACGCGCTTGCCGCCACCATTTCCGCAAACGGCGGAACTGCGGCTCGCTGGGACGGCGTTTCCAAGCCTGACGCCGGATCAATCCTGCTCTTGGACATGAAGTCGGCGAGAGATATGCTAGCTAACGCAGACATCCAAACCTTTTCCCGCCGGATCATTCTCATCGAGCCCGGTGAACGCGGGGAACTTCCCGGATTTACGGCTCTTGGCTTCGAATCCTTTCTGGTGCGCCCCGTCCGAGGAGCGAGCCTTGTGCGCGTTCTATCGGGCAAGCAAGGTTCCAGACGGGACTTGCATGCCAACGGCGATGCCGTGGCGGCGATCCGGGATCAATCGCGCAATCTGTTCGTGCTCGTTGCCGAAGACAACGAAATCAATGCCTTGCTCGTCAAATCCGCCCTGACACGTGCAGGCCACACCGTCATGGTCGTCGGTGATGGCCGCTCCGCTGTTGGCGAAGTGTTCAAGTCAAAGCACACGCCAGACGTCGTGCTGATGGACCTGCACATGCCCATCATGGACGGTCTTGACGCAATTTCTGCCATCAGAACCGCCGAGGACGAAAAAGGCCGCAAACATGTACCAATCTTGGCTTTGACGGCAGACGGTCAGATGGATGTGGCGCAAGCAGTCCGTGCCGTTGGCGGTGACGGAATGATCACCAAGCCGGTAGATCCGGCACGACTGGTTTTTCTGGTCGAGGAAGCCGCCGCCGCAGCCTGACCTGGCACCATCGCGTCATGAAGCTGTAGCATTGCATTGCTATCAGCCGCCCCGTAATTGATATCGACGGGAGAGTGACATGACAGTCGAACCACGCATCCGCGAATCGTTTACCGGTTCTCATATTGGCGACGTCTTCGATGACAGCAGCCAGCCGACTCTGCTTGGCCGCATTGCCAATTTGCAAGTTCGCCTTGCCGTCAGTGAATCCGAAATTGGAGCGGCCCAGGAACTGCGTTCGAGCGTGTTTCACGCAGATTGTGAGCGCAATTCGAGCGCGAGAGATGAAGACCATTTCGACGCATTCTGCGATCACCTGATCGTCCTCGACACCGAACGTGGCAATATGATCGTGGGCACCTACCGGCTGCTGCGGGAAGAAAGCGCAGCCAAAGCGGGCGGCTTTTATTCGCAAGGCGAATTTGACATGGCGGCCCTGCGCGCCCGCTTGCCGCAGCGCCGCATTCTTGAACTTGGCCGATCCTGTGTGATGCCGCAGTACCGCAGCAAACGGACCGTTGAACTTCTGTGGCAGGGCATCTGGGCCTATTGCCGCGCGTGGAACATTGACATGATGTGCGGCTGCGCCTCGTTCCCGGGCACTATTGCCGCCGCCCATGCGCTGCCGTTATCTTTCCTGCACCACCATGCCCGCGGCGAGGGACCATGGCTTGTCCAGGCGCATCAAGACATGCGCGTTGACATGGATATGATGCCCGTCGAAGCGGTTGGCATGTCAGCCGCGCTCACTGCCATGCCGCCGTTGATCAAAGGCTACTTGCGCGTTGGCGCCAGCTTTGGCGATGGCGCCGTGGTTGACCACGCATTCGGAACAACGGACGTGTTCGTGGTTCTGCCGGTCGAGCGTATTAAAAGCCGCTATGTCTCGCATTTTGGCGTTGATGCGGACCGGTTCGTCTAAGCCTCTTCCTGTGGATAGCTGAAACCTGCTTGCAGGAAACCTGCGCAAACCGTTGATTGCTGCTAACAAGACGCAATCGCGCTGGGCAGGGACAACGGCTTGCAAAACAGGTTTCCTGGACAAGAACCATATGAGGCTGAAGGGGTTGGTCCTTCCGGCACGCCTTTTCGCGCCACCCCGATGATGGAACAGTACATCGAGATCAAGGCATCAAACCCTGACTCTCTGCTTTTCTACCGTATGGGAGACTTCTACGAGCTTTTCTTCGACGATGCAGTGGAGGCTTCGCGCGCGCTCGGCATTGCGCTCACCAAGCGCGGCAAGCATCTTGGCGAAGACATACCCATGTGCGGCGTGCCGGTGCATGCGGCGGACGATTATCTGCAAAAGCTCATCGGCCTGGGCTACCGCGTCGCTGTATGCGAACAGGTAGAAGACCCTGCCGAAGCTCGCAAGCGCGGCGCAAAATCCGTCGTCAAGCGCGACGTCGTGCGCCTCGTCACGCCCGGCACCATCACCGAGGAAAAACTGCTGGCTCCCGGCGAGGCAAACTATCTGATGACGCTGGCACGTCTAAAGGGAGAAAAGAACGGACTTGCGCTGGCGTGGATCGACATTTCCACAGGCAGCTTTCGCGTGTCGCCGACGGAAGCGAGCCGGCTGGTGCCGGACGTGCTGCGCATTGATCCGCGCGAACTGATCGTATCCGACGGCCTGTTTCACGATCCGGAGTTGCGCCCAGCCTTCGATCTTCTGGGCAGGATCGTTCGTGCCGAACCCGCTTCACTGTTCGATAGCACCAGCGCCGAGGCGCGGCTGCAGCGCTTCTACAAGGTTTCCGCGCTCGATGCATTCGGCACATTTTCCCGCGCAGAGCTTGCAGCTGCGTCCGCTGCCATCGCCTATGTCGAGAAAACCCAGATCGGCAGCCGTCCTCCGCTGGCCAAGCCCGAGCGCGAAGAAAACGCATCGACCCTGTTCATAGATCCGGCGACACGCGCCAATCTTGAACTGATCAAGACACTGTCCGGCGAACGGCAGGGCAGTCTTCTCAAAGCCATTGACCGGACAGTGACGGGTTCAGGCGCGAGGCTTTTGGCAGAGCGCCTGATGTCGCCGCTCACAAGCGTCGAAGTCATAGAGGCCCGGCTGGATTCGGTCAACTTCCTGTTGTCCAACGACCGTCTTGCCCAAGGCCTTCGCGACCACCTGCGCCACGCACCTGACATGCCGCGCGCCCTGTCGCGCATTGCGCTGGATCGCGGCGGACCGCGTGATCTGGACATGATCCGGCGCGGCATTGAAGCGGCGCAGGAAAATGCCATTCTCTTGAAAAGCGTTCCGCTGCCCGTGGAGCTGGATGGCGCATTTCGGGCGCTTGAAGCCTTGCCAGTGAAGCTGGCCAACGATCTTGGCGGTGCGTTGGCGGAAGAATTGCCATTGCTCAAGCGCGATGGCGGTTTTGTGCGGTCAGGGTTCTATGCCGAACTTGATGCGCTGCGCGATTTGCGAGACCGGTCGCGCAAGGTCATTGCCGGTATGGAAAGCGCCTATCAGGACGAGACTGGCATCCGCTCGCTGAAAATCCGCCATAACAACATTCTCGGCTACTACATCGAAGTCACGGCGAACCACGCCGCCACAATGAACGGCACGCCGGAAGCCAAGGCCAGGTTCATCCACCGCCAGTCCATGGCCAACGCCATGCGGTTCACCACCAGCGAACTCGCTGAAATTGAAGAGAAGATAGCCTCGGCTGCGGACAAGGCCTTGGTTATCGAGCTTGGCGTCTATGACGCGCTCGCCGCAGCATGCGTGGAAAGCGCCAACTCCATCCGCGATGCAGCGGCAGCCTTGGCAGTGATTGACGTTTCACAAGGTTTTGCAATGCTCGCCGAGAGTGAAGGCTATTGCCGTCCGCGCGTCGAGGATTCAACAGCATTCGACATCGTTCAAGGCCGCCATCCGGTTGTCGAACAGGCTCTGCGCCGTGCCGCCGCCCAGCCCTTCGTACCAAATGATTGCAAACTGTCGCCTGAAGCTGGCGCGGGCGACGGCGCGATCTGGCTCCTCACCGGTCCTAACATGGGTGGCAAATCCACTTTCCTGCGCCAGAACGCCTTGATCGCCATTCTCGCTCAAACCGGCTCATTCGTGCCCGCAGGCTCAGCAACTATCGGCATCATCGACCGTCTTTTCTCGCGCGTCGGCGCTTCCGATGACCTTGCGCGAGGCCGCTCGACCTTCATGGTCGAAATGGTCGAAACCGCCGTCATTCTCAATCAGGCCGGCCCGCGCTCGCTGGTCATTCTGGATGAGATCGGTCGCGGCACGGCAACTTTTGACGGTCTGTCGATTGCATGGGCGGCCGTCGAGCATCTGCACGAGGTCAACCGTTGCCGGTCGCTGTTTGCCACACACTTCCACGAACTCACCGCGCTTGCCGCCCGCCTGCCGCGTATGGCCAACGTCACCATGCGCGTCAAGGAATGGGACGGCGACGTTGTTTTCCTGCATGAGGTTGCCAAGGGCTCGGCCGACCGGTCGTACGGTGTGCAAGTCGCGCGCCTCGCCGGATTGCCGGAAGCAGTGGTTGAGCGCGCCAAGGCCGTGCTGCATCAGCTTGAAGCCAGCGAGACAGCGGGCAAAGCCGAAAAGCTGATCGACGATCTGCCGCTGTTTTCCGTCGCTGTCCGGCAGGAGCTGCCAAAGAAGACCAAGGACAATCCAGCTCTCGCTGAACTCGGCAGCATCAACCCGGATGAACTGACGCCGCGCGAAGCGCTTGAGGCCTTGTACCGGCTGAAAGCGCTGGCCGGTAAGTGACGGAACAACCCTATCTCACTTGTATCCCCGCGCGGCAAAACCCGTTATACAGCGCGCGATTTGGCGCGGATTGACCATCAGAATGCAGCATGCCCTCAAGCTTGGCAGAATCATTGACAGCGAGGCGCTTAATGCGTCGTTCGATCAGTTGGCCACCAAGATTCAGCCTGGGAAGACGAAAGACGCCCTCCGTCCGCAAGTGATCGAGATTCTCAAGGCCGCGTTGATGAACGGGCGTCGCGTAGCGGAAACCATGCTGCGGGAGGATGGCAGCGGCGTCACGTGCGCGATGCGGCTTTCTGGTCTGATGGATGTGATCATCGCGGCCCTTTTCAGGTTTGCGTCACGCCACGTCTATTCGCCAAAAGACTCTGCATCAGGCGAGCGCATCGCTGTGGTCGCAGTCGGCGGATATGGACGCGGCACTCTGGCGCCGGGCTCCGATATCGACCTTTTGTTCCTGTTGCCGTCCAAGCAAACTCCAACCGGCGAGAAGGTCATAGAGTTCATCCTCTACACCCTGTGGGACCTCGGCCTGAAAGTCGGGCACGCAACGCGCAGCGTTGATGACTCAATCCGCATGGCGAAATCTGACATTACGGTCCGCACCGCTATTCTGGAAGCACGCTTGATACTTGGCGAAGCGCAGACTTTTGACATTTTGATGAAGCGGTTTGACCAGGAAGTTGTGAGAGGCACCGGCACTGAATTCATTCAAGCCAAGCTCACCGAACGCGACCAGCGCCATGCGCGGCAGGGTGAATCCCGCTATCTGGTCGAGCCCAACATCAAGGAAAGCAAGGGTGGCCTGCGCGATTTGCAGACCCTTTTCTGGATTTCAAAATATTACTACCGCGTTCAGACAGGCCAGGAACTGGTCGCCAAGGGCGTCTTCCAGCAAGACGAATATGTGCGCTTCAAGAAGGCCGAAGACTTCCTTTGGGCGGTCCGCTGCCACATGCATTTTCACACAGGCAAGGCGGAAGAGCGCCTTTCATTCGACATCCAACGCGAAATTGCCTTGCGCCTCGGCTATCGTGAAACCCCGGGCATGTCGGGCGTTGAGCGCTTCATGAAACATTATTTTCTGGTCGCCAAGGACGTCGGGGACTTGACCCGGATTCTTTGCTCTGCACTCGAAGAAGTGCAGGCAAAGGACGTGCCGGGGTTGAACCGGATATTCTCCAGTTTCGCGCGCCGCCGCAAGAAGATCGCCGGCTTCCCAGACTTCATCATTGAACATCGCCGCATCAACATTGCCGACGACCAAGCCTTTGTCCGCGATCCAGTCAACCTCGTCCGCCTCTTTCATTTGGTGGATCGGTTGGGCCTGGAGTTCCACCCGGACGCGATGCGCGCGGTCACCAGGTCGCTCCGCCTGATCGGACCGGAATTGCGGCACGATCCTGAAGCCAACCGGCTCTTCATCGAAATCATGTCGTCCGAAAATAATCCTGAACTGGCGTTGCGGCGCATGAACGAGGCTGGCGTTCTCGGGCGCTTCGTGCCGGACTTCGGCAAGATCGTCGCGATGATGCAGTTCAACATGTATCACCACTATACGGTCGACGAGCATCTTCTGCGCTGTATCGGCGTCTTGTCCGGCATTGAAAAGGGCACGATAGCGAAGGATCATCCGCTTGCTGCAACGCTGATGCCATCGCTGAAATCCGAGCGGAAGCTGCTCTACATTGCGCTTTTCATCCACGACATCGCCAAAGGCCTGCCGAAGGATCATTCCATGGCAGGTGCCGCCATCGCCCGCAGGCTCGGGCCGCGATTCGGTCTTTCTGTCGGTGAAGCCGAGACGGTGGCATGGCTTGTTGAAGAGCATTTGACGATGAGCATGGTCGCCCAGTCGCGCGATCTCAACGACCGCAAGACCATTCTTGATTTTGCCGAGAAGGTGCAGACTCTGGACCGGTTGAAAATGCTGCTGGTCCTGACGGTCTGCGACATCCGCGCCGTTGGGCCAGGTGTGTGGAACGGCTGGAAGGGCCAGCTTCTGCGCACGCTGTTTTATGAAACCGAGCTGTTCCTGACCGGCGGTTTCTCAGAATTGCCCCGAAAGGAACGTACAGAGCATGCCCGCAAGACGCTTGAGTCCGCGTTGACCTCATGGGGTGAGAATGAGCGATCGAAACTTGCTGCCCTGCATTACCAGAATTACCTTTTGACGGTCTCGCTTGATGACCAGGTCCGCCATGCGGAATTCATCCGCGGCGCCAGCAAATCGGGCCGCAGACTTGACACCATGGTGAAAACTCACACGTTCGAAGGCGTCACCGAAATTACGGTGCTGGCGCCGGATCATCCGCGCCTCTTGTCGATCATCGCCGGCGCCTGCGCGGCGGCGGGTGCCAACATTGTTGACGCCCAGATTTTCACCACCATGGATGGCCGCGCGCTGGACACCATCCTGATTTCGCGCGAGTTTGATTTGGATGCCGACGAAACCCGACGTGCAACTTCCGTTGGCCGCATGATCGAGGACGTTCTGTCCGGAAAAACGCGCTTGCCTGATGTGCTTGCAAAACGCTCCAAGCCGCGCCGCACCGCGCAAACGTTCCGCATAGAGCCAAGGGTTGATGTCAACAACACGCTGTCCAACAAGTTCACTGTGATCGAAATAGAAGGTCTCGACCGCCCGGGCCTGTTGTCGGAAATCACGGCGGCAATCTCCGGCCTCAATCTCGACATTGCCTCGGCCCATGTCACAACGTTTGGCGAAAAGGTGATCGACGCATTCTATGTCACCGACCTCACAGGTGCAAAGATCACATCGCAAAGCAGGGTCAATGCCATCATCAAGAAACTCATGACTTTGTTGCCGCAATCGCAAAGTGTGGCAGCGTGATGAACGGAGACATGTCATGAGCCTGGTCCGGAAATTTGCGACCGTTGGCGGCTCAACGCTGATCAGCCGGTTTTTCGGTTTTGCCCGTGAGACGCTGATGGCGACAGCGCTGGGCACCGGGCCGATGGCAGATGCCTTCTATGCCGCATTCCGCTTCCCCAACCTCTTCCGCCGCCTGTTTGCCGAAGGCGCGTTCAACGCAGCCTTCGTGCCACTTTTCGCCCGTGAAATCGAGGAAGGTGGCAAAGATGCGGCCAAGCGCTTTTCTGAAGAAGTGTTCGGCGTCCTGTTCACGGTCTTGATGTTGATCACCATTGCGATGGAACTGGCCATGCCGCTCATCGTGCGAACAATCATTGCGCCGGGCTTTGACACAGCCGGCAACAAATACGACGTCACAGTGCGGCTGGCGATCATCATGTTCCCGTACCTGATGTGCATGTCGCTCACGGCCATGCTTTCGGGGATGCTCAACTCACTGCACCATTTCTTCGCCGCCGCCATCGCGCCGGTGTTCCTGAACGCCACGATGATTGGCGCTTTGGCATGGTCAATTTGGTATTCGGCAGCACCCGAAGTAACCGCCGAATATTTGTCGTGGGCGGTCCTTGTCGCCGGCGTTTTGCAAATGGCCGTTCTCTATGCCGGTGTGCGTCACGCGGGCATGTCCATTGGCTTCAAGCGTCCGCGCCTGACGCCAAAGGTCAAACGGCTGCTGGTGTTGGCATTGCCTGCGGCAGTCACGGGCGGCATAACACAGATCAACCAGTTGGTCGGTCAAATGATTGCCTCTGGCAAGGATGGTGCAATTTCCGCGTTGCAGTTTGCCGACCGGATTTACCAGCTGCCGCTGGGCGTGGTCGGCATTGCCATTGGCGTGGTCCTGCTGCCGGAATTGTCACGCGCGCTGCGCGGGGGCAAGGAACGCGAGGCAGCCAATATTCAGAACCGTTCTATGGAGTTCGCGCTGTTCCTGACGCTGCCGGCAGCCGCCGCAATCTGGGTTCTGTCCGATGAAATGATCCGCGTTGTCTATGAGCACGGCGCGTTTACGGCGGCCATGACATCAAATGTCGCCTCGACGTTGGCGATTTACGGTCTCGGGCTTCCAGGGTTTGTGATGATCAAGGCGCTCAATCCGGGCTTCTTCGCCCGCGAAGACACCAAGACCCCGATGCGCTTCACCGGCATTTCCGTGGCGATCAACTGCGCCTTGGCGCTCAGCCTGTTTCCTTTCTTCACGGAGCGCGGCATAGCGACGGCAGAAGTCGTTTCCGGCTGGGTTACCGTGACCCTGCTGTTCACCACGCTCTATAGGCGCGGGCATTGGAATTGGGAAAGCGCCTTCGGCTGGCGCATTGTCAGGCTGGTGATCGCAGCTGCCGTCATGGCGGTTGTGGTGCATTTTGCATCAATATACGCCGCGCCTTGGCTGCAACCGGCATCTTCCATCTGGAATCAGGTGACGGCGCTTCTCTCGCTGATTGTCCTCTCCATGCTGGTCTATTTCACCACCGCCTTCGCCATTGGCGGGGCAAGCCTTCGCATGATTACCGGCAATCTGAAGCGCAAGCCCGGGTCACCCGCCGAAACACCGCCGCCCCCGGACGGGCTTGAATGAACAGGTCCGTTCGTTCATAAGCGCGCCTCTAACTCCAGCCCTCCACCAGCTGACGGAACTGTCATGAGCCAATTCACGCCCCTCGTCTTCTCCGGTGTCCAGCCGACCGGCAATCTGCATCTCGGCAATTATCTCGGCGCAATCCGCAAATTTGTTGCTTTGCAGGAAAGTCACAATTGCATCTATTGCGTGGTGGATCTCCATGCCATTACGCAATCTGCCGACGTGTGGGGCGGACCTGCCGGGCTCGCCCGGTCAACGCGCGAAGTGACCGCCGCATTTCTTGCAGCAGGCATCGATCCCAAGAAGCACATAGTCTTCAACCAGAGCCGCGTGCCGCAGCACGCAGAACTTGCTTGGATATTCAACTGCGTCGCCCGTATGGGCTGGCTGAGCCGCATGACCCAGTTCAAGGAGAAGGCCGGCAAGGACCGGGAGAACGCCTCAGTCGGTCTGTTCGCCTATCCAGCACTGATGGCCGCAGACATTCTCGTTTACCGTGGCACGCATGTTCCGGTCGGTGATGACCAGAAGCAGCATTTGGAATTGGCGCGTGATATCGCCCAGAAGTTCAACAATGACTTTTCCGACCGCATTGCCGAACTCGGACTTGGCATCGAGATGGCCTCAGGCGACAACATGTTGACCGGCTATTTCCCGCTCACCGAACCGCTCATTGAAGGCCCGGCCACCCGCGTGATGAGCCTGCGCGATGGCCAGAAAAAAATGTCGAAGTCCGACCCTTCTGATCTCTCCCGTATCAACCTGACCGACGATGCGGACACGATTTCCAGAAAAATCCGCAAAGCCAAGACCGACATTGAGCCCTTGCCGACCGAGGAGGCGGGTCTGGCTTCGCGTCCCGAGGCCGACAATCTTGTTGGAATTTACGCCGCGCTTTCAGACTCGAGTCGCGAGCAGGTCATCCGCGACTTCGGCGGCCAGCAGTTCTCACAATTCAAGCCTGCGCTCGCTGATCTTGCCGTCGACAAGCTTGCCCCCGTTGCCGCTGAAATGCGCCGCCTGATTGCCGATCCAGGCTACATCGATGTAGTGCTGAAGGATGGCGGCGAACGCGCAGCAACCATTGCCGAGGGCACGATGCGCGACGTGCGCGACATCCTTGGCATGCTTCGGTAACCCTGATTGGCAGGCATCTTGCCCGCATACAATTTGAATGGCAGATTGACTGAATGGTCTCAAAACGTCTCAGCCGCGAATCCGGGCATCGCCGCAAGTTTCTTGCTGTCATTGACGAAACGCCGGAGTGCGAACGGGCCGTTGCCTACGCGTCCCGGCGTGTAAAATCCACCGGTGGCACGCTCGTTTTCCTTTTCGTCATCGAGTCGGGTGATTTCCAGCAGTTCATGGGCGTGGAAAAGATCATGCGCGCTGAGGCAATGCAGCGGGCGGAAACAATCATCGGCAAACATACGCAGCGCATGCGCGATCTTTATGAAATCGAACCGGAAGTCGTTATCCGAGAAGGCACTGTAACGGACGAGATTCACAAGTTGATTGAGTCAGATCAGGACATCGCAATTCTGGTTCTGGGGGCAGGCGGCTCCAAGGAGGGACCTGGCCCTCTGGTGCAAGCAGTCGCCGGCCGCGGCGCGGCCTTCCCGATACCGGTCACCATCGTTCCCCACACACTAAGCGACGAAGACATCGAATCCGTGGCTTGAAGCGCAGAGCCAACAGGTCTATTTAAGAAACATTCCAAACTGACCGCCTTGAACGGCAGGAGAAATAGCATGTTCATCCAGACCGAAGCCACGCCTAACCCGGCGACACTCAAGTTCCTTCCCGGCAAAATTGTCATACCGGAAGGCACGGAAGACTTCCCGAATGCCGAAAACGCGGCCGAGCGCTCGCCGCTTGCTGCCCGCCTTTTTGAGATTCCCGGCGTTTCCGGCGTGTTTTTTGGTCATGATTTCGTCACCGTCACTAAGGACGGTCCGGAGTGGCAGCACCTGAAACCGGCCGTGCTCGGAACGATCATGGAGCATTTCATGGCCGGACAGCCGGTGATGGCAGCAAGCGCAGTCGCTTCGCTTGGAAATACGGACGGGGAATTCTTCGACGAATCCGACAAGGAAATTGTCCTGACGATCAAGGAGCTTCTCGAAAGTCGCGTCCGCCCCGCAGTGGCACAGGACGGCGGCGACATCACGTTCAAGGGCTTCAAGGAAGGCACGGTATTCCTGTCGATGAAAGGCGCTTGTGCGGGCTGTCCCTCGTCAACGGCCACGTTGAAACATGGCATACAGAACCTCCTTCGCCATTTCGTGCCGGAAGTGCAGCAAGTCGAGTCAGTCTGATACTATGATCTGTGCCAGAAATTGGAAAAGGCCGGGATCGCTCCCGGCCTTTGTTGTTCTCGGGCAGCTTCGGCCTACCTGAACAGCGACAGCACCGACTGCGCGCCGGAGTTGGCGATCGACAGCGCCTGAATGCCCAGCTGCTGCTGGGTTTGCGGCGCTTGCAGCCTTGTGGATTCCTTCGTCATATCCGCATCCACAAGCGTCGAAATACCGCTTTCGATGCTGTTCATCAGTTCGCCGACGAAATCCTTCTGAATCGAAATCCGGCTTTTCGCCGCGCCCAGTGTTGATGCCGCTGATGTCATTGACTTAATCGCGGTGTCGACATTGGAAATCATGCCGTCGATGTCGGTGTTGTCAATTCCCGCAGCCGTGATGTCGAGAGTGGAGACAGCAACGGTGACAGCGCCGGCGCCAGCTGTCGTGAACGTCTTGTCAAGTATGCCCGACTGGTCAGCCGCATCGAACAATTCAGTCTTGCTGATGTCCACATCAAGTGTGTTGACCTTGACCGAGCCGGATGCTGAACGGTCAAATGAAGCCACGATTGATTTGGTTGCGGAGTATGTCGCCGCGCCAGAGTCCACAGAAAGCCAGTTTTCGCCGGAGAATGACGATGCGGTCGAGATGCTTACCAGCTGCTTCTGCAACTGGGCGATTTCCGACTGGACCTTGGAACGATCAACACCCGGCTCGCGAGCGGCGACCAGCTTGGTTTTGATCTCGTCAACGACCTTGATGGATGCGTTCATACCTGTATAAGTTGTATCCACCTTTGCGGAGCCAAGTCCCAGCGCATCCTGCACAGTGCCCAGCGCCTTGTTGTCAGACCGCATTGTGGTTGCAATCGACCAATAGGCGGCATTGTCTGAGGCTTCGGCAACGCGGTAGCCGGTCGATATTCGACTCTGTGTGGATTCTAAGGCCTTATTGGTCTGCTGGAGCGTCTTGAGTGCCGTCATTGCGTCGGTATTGGTCATGATACTGGACATTATGGTCCCTTTGAACTGGATACGAGAGGGACATACCGGACTTACCGGTGCAGCGAATTGGCATCATGCCGGTATCGAAACGATACTTCGCTGTGATCGCCAGAGTTGTATCGTGAAAAGATTTAGCTTTGATGAATCTGCAAAGACCGCGCGAAATCTGGCGCGCATGGATAAAGCTTCATTAATGAAACGATCGCACCAGGCTTCCGGCAAGCAAATGCCATCCGTCAATCAGCACGAAGAACATGATCTTCAGCGGGAGCGCAATGACAGTAGGCGGCAGCATCATCATGCCCATTGCCATGGTGACAGTGGCAACGATCAGGTCGATGACAAGGAATGGCAATATCACCAGAAAGCCGATCTCAAATCCGCGGCGCAATTCCGAAATCATGAACGCCGGAACCAGTATTTGATAGGCAACTTTGTCGCCAGCACGAATTTCAATCCCGCGTTCGGCGGCCAGATCAACAAACAGGTCAAGGTCCTTGTCGCGGACATTTTCCAGCATGAATCCTCGAAACGGCTCCGCAATCTTCCCGAACGCTTCCTGCTCACTGATCTTCTTCTCGATCAAGGGCTGAATTCCGTCGGTCCAGGATTTATCGATAACGGGTGACATCACGTAAAAAGTCAGAAAAAGCGACAGGCTGATGAGAATCATATTGGCTGGCGTGGTTTGAAGGCCAATCCCTGAGCGCAGAATCGAAACAACGATGATGAACCGGCTGAAGCACGTTACCGATATCAATAGCCCGGGTATCACCGCAAGAACGGTGAACAGACTGAAAAGCTGGATGATCGCGCCGGAGGAGTTTGCTCCACTGCCGTTCAGCAAGTCGAAAACATTCCCCGTCTGGGCAACCGATTTGCCCGCGAGACAGAACGAGAAGACGGTAGTCCAGCAGAGTTTTTTCATTCGAACAGAAACGTCTTGATATAGATCGCTTCGACCTTGCCATTGCTGCGGGTGTTCGCCCGCGCCAAGAGTTCTGCCTTAAGGTCAATGAATGCGCTTGAGCCCGTCAGTTCGCTCAGGCGCATCGAATGCAGAAACGCAAGAATGTCCTGATGTATTTGCTGCGGAACGTCTTCCTCCAACGGCTCACGGGCCTTGATCACCGCCTCAAACCGGACCCAGACATCCGCAGGCATCGCAATGTTGGTCACAATCGGGTCCAATGGATAAACATTGTTGGCCAAGTGCTTGCCGTCGGTTGCCGCCTCGGTCCCTTCTGCCGTGGAATGTCCGCCGTCTTCTGATCCGACGTCTGCTTTCACCCCGTCCTCTTTCTTGGAGTCCTGTCTCTCTTTGCCCGTCATAGCCGTGCCTTCGCCTGCGCTGGTCGAAAACAGGGGGAAATAACCGGCGAGATAGCCGCAACCTGCGCCGATAAGAGCCAATGCCACAGCCGCCGCAAATACGAGTTTCACCGGCGGCCTCTTGCCTGTTGTCGCCGATGTGCTGTTTTCAGTTTTGGCCATGGCGGTCACCTTCAAAGTGGTGAAACAAGATCAAGGAACTGCTGGCCGTAGGCTGGCTGCTGCATTTCCGATATCCGGCCCCGACCGCCATAGGAAAAGCGCGCCTCGGCAATCCGGTCGTAGCTGATCGTATTGTCGGGCTGAATGTCGGATGGCCTGACGATGCCGGTGATGGTCAGAATACGAAGCTCAGCATTGACCCGGACCTCCTGCGAACCCTTGATCAGCAGATTCCCGTTGGGCAGCACGCTCGTCACGATCGCTGCGATCTGGAGATTTATCGATTCCGAGCGTGTGGTGCCGCCTGACCCAGTAAAGTCGGTGTTGTTGTTCAGTGAGGCATCCATTTTGCCGGAGCTGCCCGCACCCGCCAAGTCAAACGACCCCGCTACGCCGAGAGCTTTTTTGCCGTTCCTGTTCCGGTTCGATTTGTTCATGACTTGCGCATTGTCGTTGATCGAAACCTGAACAGTAAGGATCTCGCCAAGCACCGGCGGTCTTTTGCTTGCAAACAAAAAGGAAGCATCGTCCCTCCACGTTGAATGCGCATTGACCGGCGCGCTCAAGCCCGCCGCGGCCACGTTTGGCGTGATGCCAATGGCAAAACTCGCATCCGGCGCTGTCATCGCCGGTTCTTGTCCGATGTCCTTGATGGCGCTCTGGCAGCCGCCAAGTGCCAGCAACGCGCTCAAGGCAACAGAGCAAACACGCCAGCGGGAAATCATGACGGGTCCTTCCGCCGCGCGGAGGCGGCCATGATCGCGGTGATATCTGCGGCGACTTTCTCGTCCATCTCGTTCAGGATGACGCCAGCTTGACGTGGTGCAATGGCAAGCAGCAAAGACGCTGCAAGGCCGCTATCGAGCTTCTCCAGCCGTGCCGCAGACGCTTCAGGTTTCATCCCGGCATAAATCTCCACCAGGTTGCCACTGGCCTGCTCGGCAAAAGCCTCGCGCCGCAGCACCCACGTTTCGAGTTCAGCCTTCTTTGCCCTGACATCAATCATCCGCTTTTCAGCTTCCACCATAAGCAACGTCAGGCGCTTTTCGATCAGATAGTAGCGTTGCTCCCGCGCCTCCTCGACAAGGCTTTCGCAGAACAGGTCTTTTGCCTCGCCGCCACTGTGCTTGGCCAGCACACTGTCCTTCGCCGCAGGTGCCTCCGGGTTATGGCCGTCCGCTGTCGTTGCTGCTTTTGCTGGATGGGCAGCCTGGACTGCCTGCTCATTGGCAAAAACCGGCTGGGCGAAACAGAGAGCGAGAAACGCTGCGGCGAATAATCGGATCAATTCGTTCGCGTTCATTGCGACACCAGCTCAGCTTGAAGCGCACCGGCGCTTTTGATTGCCTGGAGAATGGCAATCGTGTCCGACGGCTTTGCCCCCATCCGGTTCAGACCGTCCACCAGCGTTTGCAAATCAACACCTTCGATCAGCGACAATGCGCTCTCGCCCGGCAGGGCCTCGATAATCGTTGATGGCTGAGTGGTTGTTTGCCCTTGGGAAAATGGTTCAGGCTGCGAAACCGTTGGCAACTCCGAGACGCGCACAGTCAGCGCCCCGTGCGAGAC
>JANPGC010000076.1:0-17063 GCA_031423755.1 Phyllobacteriaceae bacterium
AAATGGTGGTGATGAAATTGATCGCGCCGAGAATGGACGAGGCACCGGCCAAATGCAGCGCCAGAATCGCCAGATCCATCGCAGGACCGGGTTGTCCGGAGGAGGAGAGCGGCGGATAAATTGTCCAGCAGCCGCCCGCGCCCAAGGCGCCGGTCGGGCCTTCAACGAACATGGAGAGCGTGAGCAGGATGATGGCGGGTGGCAGCAGCCAGAAGGAAATGTTGTTCATTCGCGGAAAAGCCATGTCCGGCGCGCCGATCATGATCGGCACCATCCAGTTGGCAAAGCCGCCGATGAGGGCGGGCATGACCATGAAGAAGATCATGATGAGGCCGTGGCCGGTGGTGAACACATTGTACATGTGCTTGCCCGCATCGAGCGCAGCATCGCCTTCCACGCCATAGACCATGGCGGCAAGGCCGTGGAAAATCTGGATGCCGGGCTCCTGAAGCTCCCAGCGCATCATGACGGACAGGAAGCCGCCGAACACGCCCGAGATGATCGCAAAGATCAGGTAGAGCGTGCCTATGTCCTTGTGGTTGGTCGAAAACAGCCAACGCCGGACAAAGGACAGTTTCGGGTGGGCGTGATCATCGTGACCATGGGCATCGTGCGCATGGTCGTTGGTATCGTCGTGGGCTTGGTATCCGCTGGCCATGTGCCTCACTCCTCATTCGTGTGTCTGTTAAACGCGGCGGTCAATTGCCGGCCACTTTGATTGGCTTTTCGGCTTCGATCGAAGCCAGCAGCGCCTTGTTGGCACCGTTCAGGTCAGTCTTGGCCAGAGACGCCCAGGTGTCGTATTTCGCTTGGCTGACGACACGGATGGCGATTGGCATGTAGGCGTGGTCCTTGCCGCAGATTTCGGAGCATTGGCCGTAATAAAGGCCCTCTTTTTCGGCCTTGAACCAGGTTTCGTTGAGGCGGCCTGGCATGGCGTCAATCTTGATGCCGAAGGCTGGCATGGCGAACGCATGGATCACGTCAGCGCCAGTAACAATCATGCGCACGACCGTGTTTGAGGGAACGATCATCTCATTGTCGACGGCCAGAAGGCGCGGATATGCGCCCATGTCTTCCTTGCCGGCGGCAGCGCGATCGGTGTCCTTGAGGAGGATCGAGTCAAACGACATCGGCTCTGTGGCCTGATATTCGTAACTCCAGTACCATTGGTTGCCTGTCGCCTTGACCGTCAGCTTGGCTTCTTCCGGTGGATTGAACTGCGAGGTGAGAAGCTGGAAAGACGGGACCGCTATGAAAAGGAGAATGATGACCGGACCGACGGTCCAGATCACTTCGATCAGCGTGTTGTGGCTGGTCTTGGAAGGGACGGGATTGTTCTTTTCAGAAAAGCGCCAGCCGACATAGGCCAGCAGGCCTGCCACGAACAGCGTGATCGGCACGATGAACCAAAGCGTGTAGTTCTCGAACCAGCGGATGCTGGTCATCATATTGGTCGCCGGGGCCTGAAGGTCTGTGCCCCAGGCGTGCGGCTGATCGGCCAGCGCCAACGAGGACCAACCGAGGGCGATGGCAGAGGCCAATGCTGAAACGGACTTCTTCACGCTAAATCTCCCCAAAAATGGCGACTTGGCCATTTCAAACGATTCTGGACCACGTGAGACGCGGTCTTCATTGGAATGTGTCAAACCACAAACTAAGCCGCCTCGCAAGGAAAGCCAGCGTTTCACGCATGCGTCATTTTTTCACTTGGCGGAATATGTCAATTCCAAACCGCGATTTCGTCGCACTCACGCCGCTTTTGCCGTCCAGTTAACCTTAGACGGCCAAACGCCGGACCCGCCCTTCCCTTTTTGCGGCATGTGCGGCAATTTCGTTGTGGTGATTCGGGACAGGCTTTCAATGCAGACACTCCTTGCACGGTTTATCGCAACCATGACGCTGGTCTTGTGCGTGGTCTCTTTCGCGCATGCGCAGGCAGCGCAGACCGGGACCCTGCGTTCCAGCCATGGCGCGTGGAATATCCTGTGCGACACGCCGGCAGGTGCCAAGAGCGAGCAATGCGCTCTGGTGCAGAATGTGGTTGCCGAGGACCGGCCCGAGGTTGGCCTGTCGGTCGTCGTGCTGAAGACCGCCGACAACAAGGCGAAAATCCTTCGCGTGCTTGCGCCGCTTGGCGTGTTGTTGCCAAACGGGCTCGGATTGAATGTGGACGGCAAGGACATGGGCCGCGCCTATTTCGTGCGCTGCTTTCAGGACGGTTGCTATGCGGAAGTCATTCTCGAAGACACCCTGATCAAAACGCTGCAGGGCGGAACGTCGGCCACTTTCATCGTGTTCCAGACGCCAGAAGAAGGCATCGGCATTCCGGTTGATCTGAAGGGCTTTGCCGACGGATATGCCGCGCTGCCGTGACAATCACGAAATATCCGCTCAATCACGAGAATGATAGCTGACAGGCCGTGAACCGCATCGTCCCGCTGATACTGGCGTTTGCGCTGTTCATGGAACAAATGGACGCGACGGTCATTTCGACGTCGCTTCCTGCGATTGCTGTTGATCTTGGCACCAGCCCGATTGCGCTGAAACTTGCGCTGACGGCCTATCTGGTTTCCGTGGCGATCTTCATCCCGCTGAGTGGCTGGATTGCCGACAGGTTTGGCGCCAAGCGGGTGTTTGCCACTGCCATTGGCGTGTTCATGGCGGGGTCTGTGGCATGTTCGGTTTCCGACTCTCTTCCGGCTTTTGTCGCGGCGCGCTTCCTTCAGGGTATGGGCGGGGCGATGATGACGCCGATCTCGCGGTTGATCCTAGTGCGCGGCACCGACAAGTCCAAGCTGATCGACGCGCTGGCTTGGCTCACGATCCCGGCACTGGCCGGACCGATGATCGGACCGCCGCTGGGCGGTTTCATCACCACCTATTTTTCCTGGCACTGGATATTCCTTATCAACATTCCGATTGGCATTGCGGGGATTATCGCCACCGCGCGGTTCTTGCCTGAATTGCCAAAGGAGATACCGGGTCAGCTTGATATCACCGGGTTCCTGCTTGCCGGGATTGCAGCGTCTGGAACCATCTTCGGTCTTTCCGTCATCAGCCTGCCAGCCTTACCGCCATTGTTCGGGTTCGTGGCGATTATCGTCGGGCTTGCCGCTGCCGGTCTTTACATTGCCCATTCCCGCCGGATTTCCGATCCGGTGCTCAATCTTTCGCTGCTGCGCGCGCCGGTCTACCGCGCCACGGTGCTTGGCGGCTCGATCTTCCGGATTGGCAACGGCGCGCTGCCATTCCTTTTGCCGCTGATGCTGCAGGTCGGTTTCGGGCTTGACCCGTTCCGCTCCGGCCTGATCACCTTTGTCAGCGCTGCCGGGGCAATTGCCATGAAATTTGCCGTGCAGCGTATATTCTCGGGCTTCGGCTTCAAGCGCGTGCTGCTGGTGAGCGGACTTGTGACCGCTTTGCTGATTGCTGCCATTGCCGGAGTTGGCAAGGACTCGCCGGTTTACATTCTCTATGGCCTGCTGCTGGTGGTCGGGTTCACCCGTTCGCTGTTCTTCACCGGCCTCAATGCGCTGTCTTTCTCGGAATTGGAACCGCAGGACATGGCGCAGGCGACAGCGCTCAATGCTGCCGCGCAGCAGCTCAGCGTGGCGGCAGGCGTGGCGATGGCAGGCGCGATTCTCGAAAGTGCGGCGGCGCTGAATGGCGGAGTGTTGACGCAGGGCGGGTTTATTACCGCATTTCTGGCCGTCGGTTTTATCAGCGCGGTTGGGGTGCTGCCATTTGTGCGCATGCACCCGTTGGCAGGCTCGCAAGTGTCTCGGCATGGCATCAGCGCTGATGAGATCGACAAGCCATTGCCGTGACAGATCAGCGGACATAAGTAATGGTCAAGAATTCGAGTGAAATGTATGACGCAGAAGTCCCCCTCCCCCTTGTGGGGGGGGGTTAGGGGTGGGGGTCCCCTTCGCAAGAAACTGAGTAGCTTCAGCCAAGTGCCCAGCATTGAAAGTTTTTTTGCGAAGAAGACCCCCACCCCAACCCTCCCCACAAGGGGGAGGGCGTCCTTTCGCGGTTTGCCGCTTTTGGCAATCGACCTACAAACTGGAATAAGCTCCAAAGCAAGGTAAAAGCCCATGACCGCCCGCCTCTCCGACCAGTTCGACGCTTCCACCGACGATTTGCGGGCGATGCTCGCCAAGGCGCTTGACCGGGCTGACGATGGCGAATTGTTTATGGAGCACAGCCAGAGCGAAGGACTGACATTCGACAATGGCCGCCTCAAGGGCGCGTCCTACAATGAGGACAAGGGTTTTGGCCTGCGCGCCGTGGCGGGCGAGGCGGTTGGCTATGCGCATTCGGGCGAAATGTCCGTGGCAGCGTTGAAGCGGGCATCGGATGCCGTGCGGGCTGTGCAAAGCGGTTACAACGGAACTTATTCGGCTGCGCCGCAGGGCACGAATGTGAAGCTCTACGGCGAGGAAAACCCGCTGGACGGGCCGTCGTTCGAGACCAAGGTCAAGCTGCTGCAAGAGATTGACGCCTATTTGCGCGCCAAGGACCCGAAGGTGCGGCAGGTTTCGATCTCGTTGGGCGCTTCCCATCAGATTGTCGAGATACTGCGGGCGGATGGCCATCTGGTCAGCGATGTGCGTCCGCTGGTGCGCATTTCGATCTCGGTTGTTGTCGGAGAAGGCGACCGGCAGGAGAGCGGCTCCTATGGCGCTGGCGGACGGCGCGGGTTTGGCGAATTCATCACCGCAGACTCCTGGCGCTTCGGCGCGGATGAGGCGCTGCGGCAGGCTTTGGTCAATCTTGAGGCGATCCCTGCCCCAGCTGGCACCTTCGACGTGGTTCTTGGCAGCGGCTGGCCGGGCGTGATGCTGCATGAAGCCGTCGGCCACGGGCTTGAGGGCGATTTCAACAGGAAGAAGACCTCGGCTTTTGCCGGTCTGATGGGCCAGCAAGTTGCCGCCAAGGGCGTGACCATCGTTGACGACGGCACGATTGCCGAGCGGCGAGGCTCCCTGACGATTGACGATGAAGGCACGCCGACCAACTGCACGACGCTGATCGAGGACGGCATTCTGGTCGGCTACATGCAGGACCGGCAGAACGCCCGGCTGATGGGCGTTCAGCCGACCGGCAATGGCCGCCGCGAGTCCTACGCCCACGTGCCGATGCCGCGCATGACCAACACCTACATGCTCGGCGGCCAGCACTCGCCGGAAGAGATCATCTCGTCGGTCAAGAACGGCATTTATGCCGTGTCGTTCGGTGGTGGCCAGGTGGACATCACCTCCGGCAAATTCGTCTTCGGCTGCACCGAGGCCTATCTCATCAAGGACGGCAAAGTCGGTGCGCCAATCAAGGGCGCGATGCTGATCGGCAACGGGCCGGAGGCGATGCACCGCGTCTCCATGGTCGGCAATGACATGAAGCTCGACACCGGCATCGGCATGTGCGGCAAGGCCGGGCAAGGCGTCCCGGTGGGGGTTGGGCAGCCGCATCTGCGGATGGATCAGGTGACGGTGGGCGGGACGGTGGCTTGAGTGGGCCTGGCATTGCCATGGGGCGACAATCTCCACCCTCGGCGCTGCCCCTCATCCGTCCGCTTCGCGTCCACCTTCTCCCCGCAAGTTGCGGGGAGAAGTGAAGAACCGCACCTTTGGAGGCTATCCCCTTCTCCCCGCCGTTTGCGGGGAGAAGGTGGTCCGAAGGACCGGATGAGGGGCAGCGCCTCGGGTGGAGATTGAATGATGCTGGCATGTTTTGACATTGGCGGATCACAGATCAAGGCGGCGTTTGCCAGCGCGCCGGAAGATATCAAGACAGCAAGCAGCATGGCGACGCCGCTCGATGATTTCGGCGCGTTTGCCGGGGCGATTGGCGCCTTGATTGGTGGTCGCGCGGTTGACTGTGTGGCGATTTCGACGACCGGCGTGGTTGATCCTTTCAGCGGCTTGCTGACCTGCGCCAACATTCCCTGCATTCATAACCGCACGATTGCCAGCGATTTGGCCAATGCGCTCGGCTTGCCGGTGTTCATCGCCAATGACGCTGACTGTTTCGCCCTTGCCGAGGCGTTGCAAGGTGCCGGGCGCGGGCATCGCAATGTGTTTGGCATCATTCTGGGTTCGGGTGTTGGCGGCGGGCTCGTGGTTGACGGAAGGATTGTAACCGGCGCTGGCGGCTACGCAGGTGAATGGGGCCATGGCATGGCCTTGCAGACGCGCGTCGGCACACCGCCGGTAGAAGTTCCGCATGTTTCCTGCCCTTGTGGCAGCTTCGGCTGTGTAAACACGGTTGGCGGCGCGCGCGGAATGGAGAGGCTTTTCAAGAGCTTGACCGGAAGAGATGCGACGAGTTTCGAGATTGTCGCGGGATGGACAAGCGGCGATGCGGAGTGCGCGCGCGTAATCGACGTCTATCTTGATCTGGTCAGCACCGTGCTGGCGCTGGCGCTGAACATTGTCGGCGCGACGATTGTGCCGGTGGGTGGCGGGCTTTCGAATTCGCTCGAATTGGTGAGCGCATTGGATGAACGCGTGCGGTCAAAAATGCTCTACAAATCGCCGACGCCCTTGCTCGTCCCGGCACAACTGTGTGTAAATCCAGCGTTTATCGGCGCGGCGCTGCTGGGGTTTCAGGAGCTTGACCGTGGCTGACATCCTGCTCGAAGTCTGCGTCGACAATGCCGCCAGTCTTCTCGCGGCGGTCGAGGGCGGGGCGGACCGGATTGAACTGTGCTCGTCGCTGGAGCTTGGCGGGCTGACGCCAAGCTTTGGCTTGATGAAGTTCGCAGCGCGGCTGCCCCTGCCCGCCTACGCCATGATCCGGCCCCACGCCGGTGATTTTGTGTTTGATGCCAATGACTTGGCGATCATGCGCGACGACATTGCCATGGCGCGCGAGGCGGGTCTGGCTGGTGTTGTGCTGGGGGCGAGCGTTGATGACGGTCGGCTGGATGCCGATATGCTTGCCGTTCTGGTCGAGCATTCCTACGGCATGGGCCTGACGCTGCACCGCGCGTTTGATTGCGCCGGGCCGGACTTTGGCAACGCCCTTGAGACAGCCATCGACCTCGGGTTTGAGCGGGTGCTGACTTCCGGCGGGGCGTTGAGTGCTATTGAGGGTTTGGCGGTGCTGGAACGGTTGTTTCAGCAAGCTGGGGGGCGGATCACGATCATGCCAGGCGCGGGAATCAATGCCGGGAATGTTGGGTTGTTGAAGTCGCGTCTGCCGCTGAAAGAGGTGCACGGATCCTGCTCGAAACCGATGCGAAAAGTGCGCGGACCGGCGGCGGATTTGGGATTTGCGAGGGATGGTCAGCGCGAGACGGATGCGGGGTTGGTAACGACGATGAAGGCGGCGATGGGGTAAGTGTTGCGCGGCATTGCCGCTTGATGTCATGTTCGTTAGGCATTTGCCTATCCCGATATGGTAATTTTTGTGCCTGTCTCTCAAATTTATTGAGTCACGCGTTTTGCTGTTTTTGAGAGACAAAGCGTTTTGATGTTTCTGTTTGACACACAAAATCATTTGTCTCTCAAAATGTGTGATTTTTGATAGACAAAGCTCATTGTCTGTTGCATTTGGTAGCTATGCGAATTTGTCTATCAAAAAACTTCAATATCGCGAGTCAAACCATGGCAACACTATCGGATTTGGATTTCAGCGACGCGGTTGACTACCATTACGATCAATTTCCGCCGACCGAAATAGATGCTGCCAAGCTGATCATGCCGCTGGCAGGCGCTGCAGCAGCGCTCGCCCGTTATGACCAAATGCTAAAGGGCATGCACAACAGCGAGATTTTGCTGGCTCCACTGAGAAGCCAGGAAGCAGTCGTTTCTTCACGCATTGAAGGTACCGTTTCCACGCTCGACGAAATTTTGCGATATGAGGCCGAGCAAGAGGATAGCGGCGAAGCAACCAATGAAAATTACAGAAGCGAAACGGTAGAAGTTTATCTCTATGGCAGAGCGCTGACATATGCACAAAAAAGCATCGAACAAGGAGCACCCCTTTCAAGCTTTTTGATACGCAGCACCCACAAGGTGTTGCTTGGTTTTGGCCGGGGTGCCCGGCTTTCGCCGGGGGAATTCAAATCCGAGCAGAACTATCTTGCAGACCGGCAGAACAAAAAGGTTCTCTTTGTACCCATGCGTCCAGAGCAACTGAATGATGGGATGGAGCGCCTATTTGCCTTTATTGAAGATGAAGGCCAACAGATACTCCTCAGAACTGCGATTGCGCATCTTGAATTTGAAGCGCTGCATCCATTCAAGGATGGCAATGGCCGAATCGGGCGCATGTTGATTACGCTGATGCTGTGGAAGTTTGGTGCAATTTCAACTCCACATTTTTATATCAGCAGTTATTTCGAGGAGCGGCGCGATGAGTATATTGATCGAATGCGCGAGGTATCGAACACAGGCGCATGGACTGACTGGATTGTATTTTTTTTGGCCGCGCTTGAAGAGCAGGCCATGAAAAACCTGGCAACATCAGAAAAAATCCGAGGCCTGTACGAGGAGCTGAAAAAGGAATTTCTCCAGATGCTGTCGTCGCAATGGAGCACTGCCGCGCTTGATTTCCTATTTTCGAGACCTGTATTCAGAAACAGCGTCTTCACGCAAAAGTCAGGCATCCCATCTGCTACGGCACACCGGATAACACGGATATTGGCAGAGAAGGGCATGCTGCAAACAATTACACCTGCGTCAGGACGAAGGCCCGCGTTGTACAGCTTCGAGCCTCTGCTAAAACTAGTTCGAGACTGAGCACCGCGCGCAAGCTCAATTCACTCGCGCAATGCAAAAATCAATCACCTCCAGCAGCGCGTCCTTGTGCGGCGATGCGGGCAATGGTGCCAGTGCGTCTCTGGCGATTTCGCCGAAGTGGCGGGCGCGTTGTATGGTGTCGGCTATGGTGCCGTGGCGGCGCAGGAAGCTTAGCGCGGTCTGGAGATTGTCGTCGCTTGACGCGCCCGCTTCAATAGTTTCACGCCAGAAGGCGCGCTCAGTGTCAGTGCCGCGGCGGTAGGCGAGGATGACGGGAAGTGTGACTTTGCCCTCGCGGAAATCGTCGCCGACATTTTTGCCAAGATCGCGGGCGTTGCCGCCGTAATCGAGCGCATCGTCTACCAGCTGGAAGGCGAGGCCAAGATTGAGGCCATAGGAGCGCAACGCGCCGCGCTCGCCCTTGGTGGCGTTGGCGATGATCGGGCCGACTTCGGCAGCGGCGGAGAACAAGGCTGCGGTCTTTGCCTTGATGACCGAGAGGTAATCGTCTTCGGTGGTTTCGAGGTTTTTGGCGGCGGAAAGCTGCATCACTTCGCCCTCGGCAATGACCGAGGCTGCGGAAGACAGGACGTCGAGCGCTTCGAGCGAACCGACTTCGACCATCATGCGGAAGGCCTGGCCGAGCAGGAAATCTCCAACCAGCACGGAGGCCTGGTTGCCCCAGATCATGCGGGCGGTGCGCTTGCCACGGCGCATGTCGCTTTCATCGACGACGTCATCATGCAGCAGCGTGGCGGTGTGCATGAACTCGACGGCGGTGGCGAGCTTGACGTGGCCGTCGCCCTTGTAGCCGAGCATCTGCGCCGCAGCGAGGGTGAGCATCGGGCGCAGGCGCTTGCCGCCGGAGTTGATAAGATGGTTGGCGACCTCGGGAATCATCTCAACGTCAGAGCCTGCCTTGGACAGGATAAGCTCGTTGACGCGCGCCATGTCTGCTGCGGTCAAATCAACCAGCGGCTTGATGCCCGCCTGCTTTTTGCCCTCGTCGATGGATAAGACTACGCCCACGCCCGCACTCCCGAATTTTCTGCACTTTAGGAAAGGCTTTACCGCTACTCAAGCGGCGAAATGGCGCGGGCGGCGTGACAATCCGTCAAAGTGCGTCAGATTGAACGATTATTTTCTGTTCGCCTTGCTTCTCGGCGCGAGGCTTGCCACATCGGACGGATGATTGAACTTGTCCGCACCAATGACGCCGTCATCATCTCGTTCATCTGCGCGCTCCTGAAAGACGCGAAGATCGAGCATTTTGTCGCCGACACCAACATGAGCATATTCGAAGGATCGCTTGGCATCATCCCGCGCCGGATCATGGTTGACCGGGACTGTGAGGCGCAGGCGCGGCGGCTGGTGAAAGACGCCGGGATCGAGCATGAACTCAAAGCCTGAGCCAATCGCGCAGACGGTAGACGCGTTTCATCGCGGCCGGTTTGTGCTGGTGCAGCCGAAGGGCGCCGGGCATAGGTCGGGGATCGACGCGATGGTGCTTGCGGCGGCTGTTCCTGCCGGATTTGCCGGGCGCGTTGCTGATCTTGGCGCTGGTGCGGGCGCGGCGGGAATGGCCGTGGCGGCGCGGTGCGCGCGCGCGCATGTCACCCTTGTGGAGAATGATCCGGCGATGGCGGCGTTTGCGCGCAAGACGATGGAACATGAGTCAAATCAGACGTTTGCGGACAGGCTTTCACTGATTGAATCAGACGTGACGCTGACCGGCAGGCAGCGCGTTGCGGCAGGGCTTGCAGACAATGCATTCGACTTTGCCATCATGAACCCGCCGTTCAATCCGGCCAGAGACCGGCAGACGCCGGATGCGGCCAAGGCCGGGGCGCATGTGATGCAGGATGGGCTGTTTGAAGCTTGGCTGCCCACGGCGGCGGCGATTGTGAGGCCCGGTGGCAGCGTGGCGCTGATTGCGAGGCCGCAGTCGATGAGCGATATTCTTGGCGCGATGGCAGCGCGGTTCGGCGCGCTGCGCATTGTGCCGGTTCACCCGCGCGCCGATGAAGCGGCCATCCGGATCATCGTGACTGGTACCAAAGGCAGCCGCGCGCGCCTGTCGCTGGAGCCGCCGCTGGTGTTGCATGGAGCGAGCGGGAACGCGTCTTTGGCGCGGGCGGTGGCCATTGTGAATGGGGAGTGCGGGTTGTTTGAACGCTTTGACGGCTGATCCATCCGATTTCGCCTTGTGCCGCGGCAATTGCCGACTACATGACATTTTCATTCAACCGGAACATGCCCAGTGAAACGCCTGATCGCCCGCCTTACCCCTGCCCGCTTCCGCTCTGATGCGGTAGAGATTCCTGTCGTGCGCCTCTCCGGCTCGATCATGGCGGGCGGGTCGCAGTTCCGGCCTTCGCTCAGTTTGGCCTCGGTGTCGCCACTTTTGGACAAGGCGTTTGCCGAGAAGGACGCGCCTGCGGTGGCGTTTTCGGTCAATTCGCCGGGCGGATCGCCGGTGCAATCGCGGCTGATTTATCAGCGTATCCGCCATCTGGCGGACGAGACGAACAAGAAGGTTTTCATGTTTGTGGAGGATGTCGCTGCGTCCGGCGGTTACATGCTCGCCATTGCGGGCGACGAAATCGTTGCTGATCCCTCGTCAATTGTCGGATCAATCGGTGTGATATCGGCATCGTTCGGCTTTACAGGCCTTCTGGAAAAGATTGGCGTTGAGCGGCGCGTCCATGCGGCGGGGTCGAACAAGTCGGTGCTTGATCCGTTTTCGCCGGAGAAAAAGAAGGACATCGACCATCTGAAATCGCTGCAGCTTGAAATTCATGAGGTGTTCATCGGCATGGTCAAGGCGCGGCGCGGGGCAAGACTGACGGACAATCCGGACCTGTTCACCGGCCTGTTCTGGGCCGGGCAGAAGGCAAAGGACCTTGGCCTTGTTGACGAGCTGGGCGACATGCGCTCTTTCCTAAAGGCGCGCTATGGCGAGAAGACGAAGCTGAAAATGATCTCTCAATCGCGCGGCTTTTTCGGCATGCGCCCCGCTGCGGGCGGTGTTTCGCTGATTGGCGCAAGCGCGGCGGAAGCTGTGATCGACATTGCCCAAGAGAAGGCGCTGTGGGCGCGGTTTGGATTGTGATGAATATGGCCCTTTTCGTGGGGCCCTCGTCGGCGTAGTGTCCGGATAGGAACCGCAACGCGCGGGTGGAGTGGAATGTTGCCGCAACTCATATTTTTCGCCATCGTCGGCGCTGCTGCTTGGTATGGCTACAAATCCTTCAAGAAGGAGGCGGACCGCGTGCATGAAAAAGTGCGCCGGGCCGAGCAGGAAGTGAAGACAGGCGCGGTCGGAACGCTGGTGCGCGACGAAAAGACCGGCGAATATGTGGTCAAGCGCGATTGAAAATCGCCGCGCCTGCCAAGATCAACGTTGCCCTTCACGTCACCGGCCAACGGGCTGACGGATATCATCTGATTGAGACTCTGGTGACATTTGCCATCGTTGGTGACGTTGTTACGATTGAAGGCGCGGATCAGGACAGGCTGACGTTTTCCGGGCCGTTTGGCAGGATGCTGGCGGCAGATTTCGGGACCAATCTGGTTATCAAGGCGCTTGGGGCGCTACGCGATGCGGCGCAAGGGCGGCGCTGCCCGCCAGTTGCCATTCATCTGGAAAAGAACCTGCCGATTGCATCGGGCATCGGCGGCGGGTCGGCGGATGCAGCGGCGGCGCTGAAGGGATTGAATGAATTTTGGGGGCTTGGGCTGTCTGAGGCGGAGCTGATGCGGATCGGGCTGTCGCTTGGGGCGGATGTGCCGATGTGCGTGTTTGGAAGGTCGCTGATTGCACGCGGGATCGGGGATGAGATTGAGGCTGTGGAGGGGCTGCCGGAGATGCCGATGTTGCTGGTGAATCCTGGAGTTGGGGTTTCGACGCAGGCAATTTTCAAGGCGTTGGGAAAAAAAGATGGTGGCGGGCTCCCCCTCGCCCCGCTTCTCCAGCGGGGAGAGGGCAGGGTGAGGGGCGGCGACATGCGAGAGCTTGCGGATGTGCCCCCCTCATCCGGTGCTGCGCGCCACCTTCTCCCCACTGAAGAAGTGGGGAGAAGTAGACTCCCGGCCTTGGCGCACTATCTCCACTCAACTCGAAATGATCTCGAAGCACCTGCCCGCACGTTGTGTCCCGCTATTGATCATGTGCTGGCTAGCTTGAAGGACTCCGGCGCGCTGTTTGCGCGGATGTCGGGGTCTGGAGCGACTTGTTTTGGGCTTTATGCGGATGCGGAGGCTTTGGACAACGCCAAGTCTGCAATTGCCAAAGCGCATCCCGACTGGTGGGTGGCCTAGCGCCCGGCAGGCACGATCTCGGCGTTCATCCTTCGCGCCGACACGCCCCGCGCCAGCGCTTCCGGTGTCTTGGCCGTGCGGGCGAGCGCTATCGCTTGGCGTTTGGTGATGAGCAGGCCGTCGGCGAGCGCCGTCTCGCGCTTGACGATGCGCGAGAGGAAGCCCGGTTGGCCGGCGCGCGAGCGGGTGAATTTGCCCGGGCTTTGCACAATGCCGACATGGCGCTCGACGCTTTCGATCCAGCTTTCGGCGAGCCTCGAGCCCGGCTCCAGGAACAGCAGCCAGTCGCCACGGGCGCGGTGGATGCATTCGGCGAGCGAGCCGCCCGACATCAGCGAGCAGCCCGCCTGCTCGGCGACCTTGGCGGTGTGGTCGGTTGAGCCCCAGTCATGGACGATGACATCGCGCAGCAGGCCATCGACGACACCGGACACCAGCGGGCCGAGCGTGCGCGCCAGAGCCTCCTCATTGTTCCGCGTTTCGATGATCACCGTCAGCATGGCTGAGCCTTTAGCCGATTGATGAATTGATGGCGAGTCGAACAGGAAAAATCCATCATCTGCAATTTTGTTCTTGTTTCGTTCATAAATTGATGTAGGACTTTATTCCGAAACGCCATTCGAATCAGAGGGCAACATGGAAGCGGTCAGGACGGCAGACAGGGCGGCATTTTCGCATGGCGCAGCAGTGGCTGACGCGTTCATCGGGGCGAGCGGCTTGCGCCTGCCTGATGAACGGCGACGCGGACGGGCTGCGGCACTCAACCCGTCCGGCCGGTTCGAGGCCTATTCGCGCGAAGGATTTGACGACCGCTGGCAGAATTTTGAGGAATTGCCGCCGTTCAAGACCGAGGTGCAGGAAGAAAAGCCGCGCACGATCATCACAAGGAATGAGTCGCCGGATATCTCCTTTGACCGCTCGGTGAACCCCTATCGCGGTTGCGAGCATGGCTGCATCTATTGTTTCGCCCGGCCAAGCCACGCCTATATGGGGCTGTCGGCAGGGCTGGACTTTGAATCGAAGCTGTTTGCCAAGCCGGATGCGGCGAGGCTTCTGGAGCGGGAATTGTCCAAGTCTGGCTATGAGCCGAAGACGATTGCCATCGGCACCAATACGGACCCCTATCAGCCGATCGAAAAGCAATGGCGCATCATGCGCGAGATACTTGAGGTGCTGGACGCGGCGAACCATCCGGTTGGAATCGTGACCAAATCGGCGCTGGTGACGCGGGATATTGATATTCTTGCGCGGATGGCCTCGCGCGGACTGGCCAAAGTTGCGCTGTCGGTGACGACGATGGACCGCAGGCTGGCTCGCAACATGGAGCCGCGCGCGGCGACGCCGACCAAGCGGCTGGAGGCAATGAAGCAGCTTTCGGACGCGGGAGTTCCGGTGTCGGTGATGGTGGCGCCGGTTATTCCCGGGCTGAACGATCATGAGATTGAGCGCATTCTGGATGCGGCGCGGGCGCAAGGGGCGTTGGAGGCCGGCTATGTGCTGCTGCGCCTGCCGCTGGAAGTGTCACCGCTGTTCAAGGACTGGCTGCTGCGGCATTACCCGGACAAATACCGTCATGTGCTGTCGCTTGTGCGCTCTATGCGCGACGGCAAGGATTATGATGCCGAATGGGGCAAGCGGATGCGCGGCACGGGGCCGTACGCCTGGACCATCGGAAGGCGCTTCGAGCTTGCGGCGGCTCGGCTTGGCATGAATGTCGAGAAGCGGACGCTGCGGACGGATTTGTTCACATCGCCAGCCAAAGGAGGAACGCAGCTGAAGCTGTTTTAGTTATTTATTTTCGGGCCGGACACCCCCTCCCGCCTGAAACGCCACAGCCGTTGTCACCCGCCATCGGCTGCTTCCTCCCCCGCTCATCGCACGTGCGCCGGGAGGGCTTGCGGAGAATCGGACGTGTGTGCCAAGCCATGCCCCATGGCTCGCCGCGCATCCGATTCTCCGTCCCTTTTTGACCTGCCGCTGCGGCCGGATTTTTCCATTGAACTGAAGCTGATTGCCAAGGGTGCGTGCTTTGTCGCGGGCACTGATGAGGCCGGGCGCGGGCCGTTGGCCGGGCCGGTGGTGGCTGCTGCGGTCATTCTTGATCCGGATGATATTCCGCACGGGCTGGATGATTCCAAACGTATGGACAGGCGCGGGAGGGAAGAGGCATTCGGGCGGATATTGGCGCAAGCGCGCGCAGTTTCGCTGTGCTCGATGTCAGCAGAAGGCATTGACGCGAGCGATATCCGCAAGGCGAGTTTGGAGGCGATGCGACGGGCGGTGGCGGGGCTGGCGGTCGAGGCCAACCACGTGCTTGCCGACGGGCGCGACGTGCCGCCCGGGCTGATTTGCGCGGCAACGGCTTTGGTCAAGGGCGACCGGCGGTCTGTGTCCGTCGCGGCGGCCTCGATTGTCGCCAAGGTGATGCGCGACCGGATGATGGATGTGGCCGCAGCGGCTTATCCTGAGTATGGGTTTGAAGCGCATGCGGGGTATGGCACGGCGCGGCACATGCTTGCGCTTGTGGAGCATGGGCCGGTCAAGAGGCTGCACAGGTTTACGTTTGCGCCGATCAGGGGGAAGTGAGAGAGTTGTTGAAGTGTGACATAGATTTCAGAGATTGTGGCGCGGTCCCCTCATCTGCCTGTCGGCATCTTCTCCCCGCAGAAGTTGCGGGGAGAAGATGGCTTATCTCTGAAGTTTTGTGATTTGCCGTCTTCTCCCCGCATCTCTTGCGGGGAGCAACCATATTCAACATTTGGGTCTTTCGGGGATCCATGGTGTGCCTCTTTGGAGGATTGCGTTTGCGAGAATGACGAGTTTTCGGGCTGTTGCGATGGTTGCCTGAAGGTGGGATTTTCCGTTTTGGCGCAGGCGTTTGCAGAAGGTCTTGAGGTCGTCATTGCAGCGGGCGCAGACGAATGCGGACATGAACAGGCTTTTGCGCAGGCGTTCCCTGCCGCCCGTGACATGGCGTGCGCCCTTGCGTGTTCCGCTGTCGTCGTCATAGGGCGCAAGGCCGGCCATGGCGGCAGCTTGCTCGCGTGTCATGGCGCCCAGTTCGGGCATGCGCACCAGCATGGCAAGCGCTGTGCGTGTGCCCACGCCCTTGATCGAGACAAGCAGTTCCATCTTGCGCTTCATTGCCGCATTGGCGCAGATTGTCTTGGTCAAGAGCGCGATCTCAGCCAGCTTGCGTCGCTCAAGGGCGGCGATCTCGCGCGCCCTGCAGCCGATGATACGCTTGTCGCGCGTTGTCTCCAGCATGGTCTTGAGCGCCATGATCTGGCCTTCGATCTGCTCGATATAGGTCAAATGACCGGTCAACCCATCCAGACTGGCATCAGGCAGTGGCGGAAGCTCGCTCTGACAGGCCGTGAACTCGGCGATCACCCCGGCGTCCAGCCTGTCATTCTTGGCGCGGCGCAATTTGCTCCTGGCAAACGCCTTGATCTGGAACGGCTGAAAGCGCGCCGCCTCGATCAACCCGCCGCGCAGATGCGCCAGAAGCGGCCATTCATAGCCGCCCGAAGCCTCAAAGCCGACGCGCCGGACCTGATGGGTGCAAAAAAATGCATCCATCTTTGCCAGCCCCTCGCGCGTATACGGCACACAAAGATGAAACTGTTCCCGGTGCCCGGAAGAATGGATGGCGACGTCGAGCTTCAGCTTGGAAACATCGACGCCAGCGCAAATCATGTTATCGTGTGTCACTTCTCAAGTCCCTCTCTTGGATACGAACCGAAACGTTCTTGCAACCATACGGGCCGAAGGAAGTACCGCCCTGCGATCAAGCTCCCCACAGCCCAAAAGGCTCAAGAGATGACGATCCGACAGAGCGGAAGCCGGGAGAGACGGCCGTCCCTCCCGGCAAACCAACATTACATGATTCCGATATCCAAGAAGATGCCGACAGGCAGATGAGGGGACCACAGCACCAGGCCGACAAACTTATCCCGTCGCGTTTCAGCGCCAACCCATTGATTTCATTCA
>JANPGC010000077.1:0-17073 GCA_031423755.1 Phyllobacteriaceae bacterium
CGCCCTGCCATCCGTTGCTGCCGATTTGCCTGACCTTGGCGGCAAGGAAGTGGTGATTGTCACCGAAAACGCCTATCCGCCGCTGCAGTTTGTCGACCCGAAGACGGGAACGCAGATCGGCTGGGAATATGATGCGATGAACGAGATCGCCAAGCGGTTGAATTTCAAGATCAAATATCAGAATACGTCATGGGATGCGATGATCCAGGCGGTGTCCGACGGCCAGTACAACATCGGCATGACCGGCATCACCATCAAGGATGAGCGCAAGGAAAAGGTCGACTTCTCCGACGCCTACATGCGCTCCGAACAGTTCATGCTGGTGCGCGGCGATGAGAGCCGTTTCACCGATGCCAAGACATTCGGCGAATTCAAGGAAGGGCTCGTCGGCGCGCAGGCCGGCACGACGCCGTTCTACACGGCTGTCTACGAAGTGCTCGACGGCAAGGAAGACAATCCCCGCATCAAGCTGTTCGAAACCTTCGGCGCGACCGTTCAGGCACTCAAGGCTGGTGATGTGGATACTGTTCTCACTGACGGGACCGCAGGCAAAGGCTATGTTGACGCGTCGAACGGCGGCCTCAAGCTGATAGGGGGCCCGCTGGGCACGGAGGACTTCGGCTTCATCTTCACCAAGGGATCGGACTTGGTGGCACCGGTCAATGCGGCCATCGCAGCGCTCAAGGCCGACGGCACGCTGGATGCGCTCAACAAGAAGTGGTTCGTCGACTACAAGTTCGGCGAGTGAGGATTATCGGCGGCTGAAGCCGCCGGTTTTTCATGGCGGGCGGTCCGACTGACAAGAACGATGATTTCCCCTGGTGGCTGGCTGCGGCCGCCGGGCTTGCTGTTGCCATTGGCATACTGATTGCCGCCAACGGCATTTACACGCAGGTTTTCACCACGCTGGTCAAAGGCATCCGGACAACATTGTTTGTCACAGCGGTTGGCTTCTCGCTTGCCTGCCTCATGGGCCTTGGCCTTGCAATGATGGGGCTGTCGCGCTTCAAGGCGCTTCGGCAGATCGCGCGCTTTTATGTCGAGATCATCCGTGGCATTCCGATGCTGGTGCTGTTGTTCTACATCGCGTTTGTCGGCGCACCGGCGTTTGTCGCCTTCTGGAATTTCGTCACCGCACCGCTGCAGTCCATAGGGCTGTTCGGGCCGATGGGCATCCGTGATTTTTCGCTTCTGTGGCGGGCGATCATCGCCTTGATGATCGGCTATTCGGCATTCTTGTCTGAAGTGTTTCGGGCCGGCATTCAGGCGGTTGACAAAGGCCAGATCGAGGCGGCGAAGGCGCTTGGGCTCTCCGGCTGGCTGCGGTTCCGGCACGTGGTGTTTCCGCAAGCCTTCCGCACAATCCTGCCGCCGCTCGGCAATGATTTCATTGCGATGGTGAAAGACTCTTCGCTCGTCTCGGTGCTTGGCGTTTCCGATATCACGCAGCTTGGAAAGGTTTATGCCTCAGGCTCATTCCGGTTTTTCGAGACCTATTCGATCGTCGCCTATATCTATCTGGTGATGACCGTCAGCCTGTCGCTGGCGCTGCGCAGGCTGGAGCAGCGGATGCGAAGAGCGGACGAGCGGTAAGGGCTACACTGTGACCTGGGACCCCATCTCCACCACCCGGTTGTACGGGATGTGGAAAAAGTCGGTCGCATTGGCGGCTGATCTTGCCAGCGCGATGTAAAGCCCGTCCTGCCAGAGCGGCATGCCGGATTGCGCGGATGCCTTGATGGTCCTTCGCCCAAGGAAGAAGGACGTCTGCATCAATTCAAACTCGCAGCCCTTGCGGCGCGCGGCTGCGAGCAAATGCGGGATGCGCGGCGACTGCATGTAGCCGAGATGGGCAACGATGCGGCGGAAGTCATCCGACAGCGTTTCGACGGAGATTTGCTCGTTTTCCGGCACATAGGGCACCGACGCGGTCTTGATCGTCAGCAATATGTTGGTGTTGTGAAGAACGTGGTTGTGCTTGAGATTGTGCATCAGCGCGGTCGGGGCCGTTTCAGGATCAGCCGTCAGGAATACGGCTGTTCCAACGACCCGCTGCGGCGGCTTTTTGGCCAGCATTTTGGCCAGGTCAGCCAGAGGCACGCTTTCGCGGCGCGACTTATCCGAGATGATGCCGCTGCCGCGCACCCAGGTCCACATGACAACCATCAGGAACATGCCGAAAGCAAGCGGCAGCGCTGCGCCATCGAGAAGTTTGAGAAGGTTTGCGCCGAAGAAGGCCAGATCGATGATGATGAGCGGCGTCATGATGGCAAGCGCCCAGCCGAGGCCCCATTTCCAGACTTTCCAGATCACCAATATCATCAGGCCGGCGTCTGCGAGCATCGCGCCAGTCACGGCAATGCCATAGGCGGAAGCCAAGGAGGAAGATGTCTGGAACAGGACAATCAGCGCAATGACGCCTGCAAACAGCAGGCGGTTGACCTTCGGCAGATAAATCTGCCCTGCCAGTTGCTCAGACGTGTGCCGGATTTCCAGCCGCGGCAGTATGCCCAGCTGGACCGCCTGCGAGGTCAGCGAAAAGGCGCCGGTGATGACAGCTTGCGAGGCAATGACTGCAGCCACGCACGACAGCATGACCAGCGGAATGGAAGCCCATTCCGGCGCCATCAGGAAGAACGGGTTCTCCGCAGTTTCCGGGTGGCCGAGGATCATTGCGCCTTGACCGAGGTAGTTCAACGCCAGCATCGGGAACACATAAACCATCCACGCCCAGCGGATCGGCGAGCGGCCAAAATGGCCCATGTCGGCGTAGAGCGCCTCCGCGCCGGTCACGCACAGAAATACGGAACCGAGGACCACAAGACCGACGACGCCGTGATTGGCGAGAAACCATCCCGCGTAATACGGGTTGATCGCCTTGAATATCTCCGGATCGTCGGCAATGTGATATATTCCAAGCGCCCCAAGGGTGGCAAACCACAACACCATGATGGGGCCGAAAAATGCGGCGACCTTGGCCGTTCCGCGGCTTTGCACCGAGAACAGCAGAACGATGATCAGGATTGCTGCCGGAAGGACAAAACGCTCGGTGCCGGGCAAGACGACGGCAAATCCCTCAACGGCCGAAAGGACCGAGACGGCCGGTGTGATCACAGAGTCGCCGTAAAACAAGGCAGCGCCGGCGACGCCGAGAAAGAAGGCCATGTTCATGCCGCGGCCCATGACTTTTTGCGCCAGAGCCATGAGCGAAAGTGTGCCACCCTCTCCCTGGTTGTCGGCGCTCATGATGAGCAGGACATATTTGACGGTGACCACAAGGATCAGCGCCCAAAGCATCAGCGAGATCACGCCGATAACTTCACCGCGCGTGATGCCATCTGCCGCCGCATGGTGCAGGGATTCACGCACTGCATAGAGCGGGCTGGTACCGATGTCGCCGTAGACAACGCCAATCGATCCTACAGCCAAGCCGATAAACGGGCCTCTTGATTTGTGAGACTGCGACCCGCCGTTTTCCGCGCCGTTTTCAGTTCCGGCGCGCATGTCTTCATGGTTCATGATGGATTTTTCAGCTTTGTTGCAGCGAAGTATCGAGCCGCGGTGGCCGGGTTTGTTTGTGTCTCAGGCCTTTCAAGTGGCGGTCGGTATACACCTCTTGCAATGCAGCGAAAAGCGGATTCTTTCAAGCAAAGGCTACCAATGCATTCACTTGGCGTTGCCGCGGCCAATGCGATTGCCGGTTTGGCAAAATCCTGATATGAGCCGGGCATGAAGGAAAATCACGGCAAAACCGACAGTTTGGCCCGGCAAAAGGCCATTGTTCTGCAGGATCACAAGCGGCTGCCGGGGCGGTTTTTCGCGCGGCTTGCCGGTGCGCTGACCTGCCGCATCGGCTGAGGCCAGTTTGCCGCCTGTGCGGCCTTTCCGATCTGTTTCAATGACCATTTCAAAGGGAATAGCCCGATGACTTCCGTACCAAAGACGCTCTATGACAAGATTTTTGCCGACCACGTTGTCGACACACAGGAAGATGGCACTTGCCTGCTCTACATCGACCGCCATCTGGTCCACGAAGTAACCAGCCCACAAGCGTTTGAAGCGCTGCGGCTGGCGCATCGACAGGTCCGGCATCCGGAAAAGACGCTTGCCGTGGTTGACCATAATGTGCCGACCTCGCCGGACCGCAAGCTTGGCATAAAGAATGAGGAAAGCCGCATCCAGGTCGAGGCGCTGGCGCAGAACGCCGCTGACTTCAAGGTCGAGTATTTCGACCAGAACGACATCCGCCAGGGCATTGTCCACATTGTCGGTCCGGAGCAGGGCTTCACCTTGCCCGGCATGACCATTGTCTGCGGCGACAGCCATACCTCGACACACGGCGCATTCGGCGCGCTGGCGCATGGCATCGGCACTTCGGAAGTCGAGCATGTTCTGGCCACCCAGACGCTGATCCAGAAAAAGGCCAAGAACATGCTGGTGCGTGTGGATGGCCAATTGCCGCCGCACGTGACAGCCAAGGACATCATCCTTGCCATCATCGGCGAAATCGGCACTGCGGGCGGCAACGGCCATGTCATTGAGTTTGCCGGTGAAGCAATCCGTGCCCTGTCGATGGAAGGCCGAATGACGGTCTGCAACATGACCATTGAAGGCGGCGCGCGCGCTGGTCTTATCGCGCCGGATGAAAAAACGTTCGAATACATCAAGGGCAAGCCACGCGCGCCAAAGGGGGCTGCGTTCGATATGGCGATGGACTATTGGAAGACGCTGTACACGGACGAGGGCGCGCATTTTGACAAGGTCGTGGTGCTCGACGCAGCGAAACTCCCGCCGATCGTATCCTGGGGTTCATCGCCTGAAGATGTGATTTCGGTCATGGGCGCAGTACCAAATCCGGATGATATTGAAGACGACAACAAGCGCACCTCCAAATGGCGGGCGCTCGACTATATGGGCCTGAAGCCTGGCACCAAGATCACCGACATAGCGCTGGACCGCGTGTTCATCGGCTCCTGCACCAATGGCCGCATCGAAGATCTGCGCGAGGTAGCCAAGGTTGTCGAAGGCAAGACGGTTGCCTCGACCGTGTCTGCCATGATCGTTCCCGGCTCGGGTCTTGTGAAGGAAATGGCAGAGGCCGAAGGTCTCGACACCATCTTCAAGGCTGCGGGCTTTGACTGGCGCGAGCCGGGCTGCTCGATGTGTCTTGCCATGAACGACGACCGGTTGAAGCCGGGCGAGCGTTGCGCTTCGACGTCCAACCGCAACTTTGAAGGCCGTCAGGGCTTCAAAGGCCGCACCCATCTGGTCTCGCCAGCGATGGCGGCAGCGGCGGCGATTGCCGGGCATTTTGTGGATATCCGCGAGTGGAATTGAGCTTTCCTGCATGCAATACCGGGCAGGAAAGCCTTGGTCTTGACTATTTCACCAAAATAAATTGGTCAAGACCCTAACAAGCCATTGACGCGCGTGCAGTAATTTTAGCGCCTGCCGGAAGCCGGGTTTAATTCAATTCTGCAATAACCAACCCGGGATTTCCGGGATCAGGCAATGCAGCTCACCATTGGCGGCGTTATTACTTTCATAGGATTGCTGGCAGGGCTGAATTTTTTCGGCCTGTTTCTTGCTGTCTGGCTGACGGACCGCACGGCGCGGCATCTGGCCCTCTATGTCGGCTGCACGGTATTCTTCGGCTTGAGCGGGGTGCTTGACATCAGCGTGCTCAGCGGTGGCCTGCCGACAGGGGCGCAAAGCCTGTCGAGAGCCATGGACACCGCAGCCCTTGTGCTGGTTGTCCGGGGCATGTCGATGGATTTTGGACTGCGCATTCCCGACCGGCACATTTATGTTTTGGCGGGCCTTGGTCTGATCACCGGGTTGGCGCAGTCGGTCTTGCAGCCGCCCGAAGAAGTCTGGCATCTGTCGGGGATAGTGGTATCGCACGGCATGCTTATGTTGCTGCTGGCGCGGGCGGCGTTCATCCATAGGCATTCACAGCCCACTGTCCGCATCATCGGCGCGTTTGGCCTCATATTCGCTGTGGATTACCTGGCCTTTCACCCATTCCTCGCCAGCCATGTCAGCGGGCTGGTCAATTATACCGGACTTCAGCGGTTGGATGTCTACATTTCAGTGACAAACACGGTTTTCCTCGTCTTTGCCTTCGCCATAAGCGCCGTTCTGTTTTTCAACACGATGAACCGGCTGGTCATCGCCTATCGCAACGCCTCGCTCACCGATCCATTGACCGGGCTTTGCAACCGGCGCGGCTTTTTTGCCGCCGTGTCCGGGACGTCGGCCCAGCCTGCCTGCATCATCATGGCCGACATTGATCATTTCAAACAGATAAATGACCGTTTCGGACATGACGCCGGCGATGATACAATTATTACAGTTGCGTCCATTCTCAAGGAAGCGGCACTGCCAACGACGGTGTATGGCCGGCTCGGCGGGGAGGAGTTCGGCATCTTTCTGCCCAACACGCCGCTGGCTGCCGGTCATGCCTTTGCCAACGCGCTTCGCATGGTCATAGAGGCCCGCATTCACGATTCACTGCCGCAAGGCTATCAGGTCACAGCAAGCCTCGGCGTCTGTGAAATCACCAATGGCGACACACGAGACGGGCTGCGGCGCGCCGACGCAGCGCTGTACCAAGCCAAAAATGGCGGCCGCAACCGGGTTTGCAGCAATGCGGATCTGCCTGTAACGCTCGACGCAGCGGCTTGAGAGCCTAAGGACGAGGACTGAATGCCGCCGCCTTATGGCAGCGCTGCCAAAAGCATGTCTCCCAACCGCACCATCTCGCTCACCAGCAAATCCAGATCTTGGCGCCTTGTGCGGTGATTGTTGACTGCAGCGCGCAGGCAATGCCTTCCATGGATGGTGGTGTCGGTCACAACCGCAGTGCCCTCCTCCTGCATGTGCAGCATGATTTCGGTGTTCAGCGCCCGGTGCGCCGCCTCGTCCGCGCCTTCGATCCGGTAGCGGAAGCAGGCGATGTTGATGACAGTGGGTGCCATCAGCTCCAGCTTTCGCTCCTTCGCAATCAACGCGGTCAGATACGCGCCTTGCGCAATATTCTGGTCAATCAGCCGTCCAAACTTGGCAACACCCTGTTCTTTCAGCGACATCCAGATCTTCAGCGCCTTGAAGCCGCGCGACAGTTCAAAACCATAATCAAACAGATATTCACCTGAAGCCACGCCGCGCGGCTTTTCTTCGAGGTAATCGCCGTGCAGCGCGAAGGTGGAAAAATGCAGATTGCGATCCCGCACCAGCGCGCAGCCCGCTTCGAACGGTGTGTGCAACCATTTGTGCGGATCGAGCGCCAGCGAATCTGCGGATTCGATCCCGTCGACCATAAAACCATGTTCAGGCGCTATCTTTATCAGCGCTCCGATGCAGCCGTCGATGTGGAACCAAATTCCCTCACGGCGGCACACTTCGCCGATTGCCTTAAGGTCATCTATCGAACCCGTGTTTGTTGTTCCCACCGTGCCGATCACGCAGGCGGGGCGCATGCCCGCTGCGCGGTCTTCGGCAATCATCCGCTCAAGCGCGCTGATATCCATTCGGAAATTCCCATCAGACGGCACGAGCGCCAGCGCCCGGCTGCCCAGTCCGAGCGTCTCCATCGCCTTCTGGTGGCAACTGTGAACCTGATCGGATGCGTAATAGCGCAGCGGCTGCGGCAGGCTGGTGATGCCTTCGGTGCGCACATCAATTCCGGCCATGGCGTTGCGCGCAACGGTCAGTCCGACCATGTTGGCCATCGAGCCGCCCGATGTCAGCGTGCCGCTGGCGCTTGCCGGAAAGCCCATCATTTCCTTCAGCCAGCTGACCACCTGCCGGTCGAGCTGCGCGGCTGCAGTGTTGCCGCCGCCAAGATTTGAGCCCTCAATGGCAGCAAGGAAATCACCCAAGGCACCGGTGAAATTGCCGGCTCCCATATACCAGCCCCAAAAGCGCGGGTGGATGTTGCCCATCGGGTAGGGCATCAGATTTTCGGTCAATTGACCATAGACATTTTCGAGCGGCGTCGGCTGGTCAGGAACCTGCGTCAGGTAAGCTGCGCGGACATGTGCGGGCATTTCCTGCCACACGGGCCGCTCGCGCAATCGGCTCAGGTGCCCAATTGAATCGTCGATGATCCTGTGCGCCAGCGCTCGCGCTCCTTCCCAGTCGTCAGGGTCGAGTGTCTCTTCAAGCTGGTTGTTGAGTGGATCTGTCATGGCTGTGGTCCCGGCGCAGCATAGAAACACACTTCGTCCAGTCCGTCACGTGCGGACCTCCTCGTCCGCCAGGAACGCTTGCGCGCCCGAGAGCAAGTCGGTGACCTCATCGTCTTGCACGCCCAGCGACTCAAAGTGCGCGGCGATGTTTTCGATGTATTGCAGGCTCGTGCCGAGAAAACCCCGGCCTGTCGCAATGCAACGGATCTGCTCGGACCTTGTCATGTCGGGGCGGATGTACTCCGACTCCCTGTTGGCAATGACCATAAGCGCTTCAACCTCGCCCAGTCCCGTTGAAACCGTCGAAAATTGCGGCTTGTAGGAAAATGCCAGCAGTTCGCGCCTCCAGAACACGCCCGATTCTGCTTCGATGGCCTCTTGCGCTATGCGGAAGACAAGCCCGTCGCATCCCGGGCCTTGGTCGAGCGCGGCCATCAGGCCCGGCGTGTCCGGACTGCCGCGCGCGCCGAATGTGTCTCTCAGGATGAAGCGCCGCGAGTATCCGCTCACGTGGCCGCGCCGCACTTCAGCAAACTTGAATCCCGGATCCCACATCAGCGAGCCGTAGGCGAAAATCCAGAGGTCGTGCCCAAAACGGTCATGGAGAAATGCCTGCCGTTCAGCTTCGATCTCATCCTCTCCGCGCCGCCAGCCGTCGGCCAGGCCAAGTTCCTTCATCCGCGCGTCAAGGTCTGACGGCTTGAAATTGCGGAAGAAGGATGTCTCGGGGTCGGTGATCAAAGCGCGCAACGCAGGGTGATGTGTGAAGGGATCATCGCTCATGTGGCTGTGCTGCCGAAAGTTGGTGCGGTCGCATGTCAGATATCATAGTTTCACTGCGCCTTGTCGTCAGCATTGATCTTTTCGTTCAGCAATTGGGTGGCGATGATGCCGGTGTCGAAATCCATGCCGGAGAACAGCGCCGTTCCGTCAGCCTTGGTCCAGCATACAGCCCGCGCGTCGTAGCGCTTGCACACCGCGCCTTCGCCCTCAAATCCAAGCTCGGCAGCGACCTCGGCGGCATAGGCCTGCCTGTCGGCGTCCGATGGTTCAAGGCGCTGGATGTAATAGATGCGGTCCTTGTCGCTGGATGTTGCGGTGATGACGTGCTTGCCGTTGACGCAGGTGAGATAGGGCGCAGGCTGCCACAATGTCGGGCAACGACCTTCCAGCAATGCCGCCGCTTCCGCGCCAGTCATGCCAATCTGCGGCCAGACACGAGATTGAGCCGATGCTTCGGTTGTTGTCTGAACGGACATGACAGCCAGACTTGCGGTGGCAAAAATGCTTGCTCGGGCGCTGCTGAACCTGGATGCCATGCCTGTGTTCCTCAAAACCGAACTGTCCGCCGTTGAATGGCTGGGATGACAGGTTGCCGGCATCCTGTTGTGCCGGATAGGGCGAATACGCCGCCACCCGCCTTCATCGGCGCACCACCCAGACCCGATGTCAACTCATCGGTGGCTTGTAACTGCCTGATGCCTTTCCTGCCATCTTCATCATGTCCATGGCCTCTTCGGCGGTAAACAGTTTGGTGGTGACAAAGGATGAGACCGTTCCGGTCGCTGCCACGGCCATGGCTCCGGCCGCCGCCGCCATGTCGTCTTTGGCCTCCACAAGGCAGATGACGTCATATTTCCCGAAAGCGAAGAACAGGTGGTGCAATTTGCCGCCCAGTCCTTCAACAAGTTTCGCTGCCGCCGCCTTCCGGTCACTGGGATTTGCAATCATGGCTTTGACGGCTTCAGATGAATAAGACAGCTGATAAAGATAATATGACATGGCCTTGTCCTCCCAAAAGGCAGGCCGCTCCAAACCACATTTTGCCTCCGGTGATCATGCAGTGAGGATCAGCCTGCGCGCCGCTTGAATTGCGGCAAGACGGTCGAGGCAGGGACCGCAAGGACATGTTACCACGAATTGAGCAGCTTTGCAGCGCTCTATACAGGTCCGGCATTGTATGGCGAGAAAATGCCAATCCCGGACAAAAGCGATGCGTTGCGCTGCGGCTGTGACCGGTTGCGTTCGAGCAGCAACCGGCAGACATTTCGGATATCGGCCCTCAGATCATGGTGCAGCACAAAGTTGATGCGCCTGTTGGCGAGAAGTGCGCGGTTGTCAGAATCCAGGTCGTGAGCGATAAAGACACGGCATTGACGCTTTGCGCTGTCAAACGCCTTGAGCACTGAGCGGTTCGCCCCGCCAACCGAGTACACTGCGCATATGCCCGGATGCGCCGCCAGCGCCGCAGACACCAGTGTGCCGGTCTGCTCATCGCGCCCGAAGCCCTCGGAAATTTCTACCATCGATATGCCGTTACCGTTGTCCAGCAATGCGTTGCGAAAGCCGGTCACCCTTTCTTCCTCGCCACGGAACCGCGACGAAGAGAGTGTCACCAGAACACAGCCGCCGGCTTCACCCAATGCCATGTGGACAAGATACGCTGCCGTCCGGCCCGCCGCCGCATTGTCGATCCCGGCGTAGGCGAGGCGGCTGGAATCCGGCAGGTCAGTCACCAGCGTCACGACGGGGATGCCGACTTGCGTGAGCCGTGCGACGGCGACACGCACCTCGGCCACATCCGGCGCCTTGACAACAACGCCGTCGCTGCCGCGCACACGGATACGGTCGAGATGGGCGGCGAAGCTCGCGTGATCCATGCGCTCGGCGCTTTGGAACCGCATGCGGAACATGTTCGGGTAAAAGGTGCCCGCTTCGCGCTCGAAAGCCGATCGAACTTCGTTCGAAAACCGCTCGGGTGCCTCAATGACAATGTCGATCACAGATGTTTTGCCGCCGCGCGCCAGATTGGCTTCCTGCCCTTCCAGTTCGCGCACCGCCGCCTCGACACGCGCCGACGTCTGGCCGCGCACGCCGGTCCTGCCGTTCAACACGCGGTCCACCGTCGCTGTGCTGAGGCCTGCCTGGAAGGCGATGTCCTTGACGAGAAAACGGTGCGGCACGCTGGGCATTCCTGATGGATTTTTGATGGATAATGGCAATAGCAGATAAGGAAGGTTGGGTTAAGCTGTTCTCACAATTCACCCATCGGAGGAATGGCCATGAAGACCGACAACGCATCTGTGCGCCGCACTGCCAAGATTTTTCTCAAGGCCGATGAATGTGACATCGCCGACCTTGCCGCTCTGACGAGCAGGAGTGTCAACAAGACTGACTATCCGTTTGCAGCGGATGTCCAGAAGAATGTCTTGATCTATGATTGCCATTCAATCCGCGCCGCCATCACAGAACCGGAGACGCGCAAGGCGGTCATGGCCGAATGGGCGGATGCCTTTGCCGAAGGTCCGGGCGTGATTGTGCTCAAGCGTGCTGAAACCGATCTGGCAATGATCGACAGGGCGAGCGATATCTTTCGCGACATTATTACCGAGCAGCATCGCACAAACTCCGGCGGCGGCGATCATTTTGCCAAGCCGGGCGCCAATGACCGGATATGGAACTCGCTTGAGAAACATTGCCTGAAGGACCCGGAGAATTTTGCGCAATATTACGCAAACGAGATGCTGGCACTGGTCAGCGAGGCTTGGCTTGGACCCTTTTACCAAATGACGGCGCAGCTGAATGTCGTCAATCCGGGCGGCGCGGCGCAGTCTCCTCACCGGGATTATCATCTTGGCTTCCAGTCGGCGGACGATGTTATGCGCTATCCGCGCGCCGTGCATTTGTTCTCGCCGATGCTGACGCTGCAGGGCGCGATCGCCCATGTCGATGCTCCGATGGAGACCGGGCCGACACTGCTGCTGCCGTTCAGCCAGACGTATGACGCCGGGTATCTGGCGACAGGCCGCGCGGAGTTCCGCGACTTTTTCCTTGAGCATCATGTGCAGTTGCCGCTCGAAAAAGGCGACATGCTGTTCTTTTCGCCAGCGCTGTTCCATGCGGCAGGGACCAACCGCTCGGCAGACGTCAAACGCATGGTCAATCTTTTCCAGGTCTCATCTGCCTATGGCCGGGCAATGGAAAGCATTGACCGGGTGGCGATGTCAAAGGCGCTCTATCCGGCGCTGCTCAAGGCCAAGTCGTCCATGAGCGCGGGCCAGATCGCCGCGGCGATTGCATCTTGCGCTGAGGGCTATCCGTTCCCGACCAATCTCGACCGCGACCCGCCGCTTGGCGGACTTGCGCCGAAGAGCCAGGCGATCCTGTTCAAGGAATCGCTGGAGGCCGGACTTGATGCGAGCGCTTTTAATGCCGCACTTGACGCACAGGCGGCGAAGCGGATTTCGTAGTCGGGCGATCCGGGAGGAATGATCATGAATGGACTGAAAGGCAAGATCGCCATTGTCACCGGCAGCACACAGGGGCTTGGTGCGGCGATTGCAACACTGTTTGCACAGCGCGGCGCGGCCGGGCTGGTGATCTGCGGGCGCAATGCGGACAAGGGCAATGCAGTGTCCAAAGCGATCAAGACAGAGACCGGCGTCGAGACCGTGTTTGTGCAGGGCGATCTTGGCACAGTTGCCGATTGCCGCAACATTGTCGGCGTCTGCGACCGGGTGTTCGGCAAGGTGGACATTCTCATCAATGCCGCGGCCATCACTGATCGCGGCAGCATTCTCGACACATCGCCGGAATTGTTTGACCAGATGTTCGCGGTCAATGTGCGGGCGCCGTTCTTTCTGATGCAGGAGACTGTCAGACTGATGCGGCGCGAGAAGACGGAAGGCGCGATTGTGAACATCGGCTCGATGTCAGCGATGGGCGGTCAGCCGTTCATTGCCGCCTACTGCGCGTCAAAGGGTGCGCTCGAGACGCTGACGCGCAACACGGCTTATGCACTGCTGCGCAACCGTATTCGCGTCAACCAGCTCAACATCGGCTGGATGTCTTCGGAAGGTGAAGACCGGATTCAGCGCGAATATCACAACGCCGATCCAGACTGGCTCGCCAAGGCTGCGGCCGCGCAGCCGTTCGGTCGACTTGTCGATCCGCAGGAGGTGGCGCGTGCTTGCGCCTATCTGGCATCGGACGAATCCGGCCTGATGACGGGCTCGGCCATCAATTTCGACCAGTCCGTCTGGGGTGCCTACGACGGTTCGCCGCATCCTGAAAAGCCTTTGTAGACATGGATTTCCCGCGGCTTCATTGCCAAGCATTCCGGCGGTCATTATTCACAGCGGTATGAAGCATTTCCGATTCGCCCTTATTTTGTCGGCCGCACTCTCCGCCTGCCAGTCTGTTGCCACGACCGGGCTTGAGCCGGACACATTCAAACTGCCGCCGCAGTCGCGCTACACGTGCGATGGCGGCGAGGCTTTGGGCATTGTCAACAAGGGCAGTCTGGTCACGGTCACGCGCGGCAATGGCTCTACCATTGATCTTCCGGCGGTGGAGGCTGGTTCGTCTTCACGTTTTTCAGCTGGGCAGGTTGCGCTGGTGTTTGATGGCCGCAATGCCTTGCTGATGGATACTGGCAAGCCGCCGCTGGAATGCAGACGATAAAACACTTGGCATGCGACGAATAGACCGCAAGTTAAATCGGTTGATATTCGACTTCACCTTTCTAGCTATTGACCGACAGTGCGCTGCACTGCAAAACCACTTTTGAGACTTGGAGCGGCATCGTTGCGCTGCAAAAGCTCACGGGGGTCAAAAGGGACAGAATGTCTTCGCAAACCAAAAGCAACCGGCCGCTTTCGCCGCATTTGTCGATCTACAAGCCAATCCCGACCATGGTCATGTCGATTGCTCACCGCATCACCGGAGTGGCGCTTTATTTCGGGACCATTCTGGTCGCATGGTGGCTGATCGCTGCGGCAACGAGCGAGACTTATTTTGATCTTGTGCAGGCCTTCATGGGCGCATGGTTCGGGCGGCTGATCCTGTTTGGCTTCACCTTTGCCTTGATGCATCACATGCTCGGCGGCATCCGCCACCTGATCTGGGATACAGGCCGCCTGTTCGACAAGCATATGGCGACAAAACTTGCGTGGGCCAATCTTGGCGGCTCGGTCATTTTGACGATCCTGATCTGGATCGTCGGCTACGCGGTGCGGTGAGGAGAGACAGATGACCGATTTCCGTACTCCTGATTTCCGAACTCCTGCCAAACGCGTCCGCGGCTACGGCTCAGCCAAGGAAGGCACCACGCATTTCTGGCGACAGCGCATGACGGCGCTGGCCAACATTCCGCTGCTGTTGTTTTTCATCGGTTTTATCGTTTCGCTCAATGGCGCAAGCCAGACCGAGGTGATCGCTGCCGTGTCGCATCCGGTGACGGCGATGGCGCTGATTGCGGTGCTCGGCTCGGCACTTATTCACATGCGGCTCGGCATGCAGGTGGTGATTGAAGATTATGTGCACGGCGAGGGTGCCAAGATCATTTGCCTGTTTCTCAATACGGCTTTCACGGCAGCGGTCGGCCTTTGCGCCGTGTTCGCCATTCTCAAGATCAGTTTTGGAGCCTGAGCCAGCATGGCCAATAGCACATACACCTATGTTGACCACAAGTTTGATGTGGTCGTGGTCGGGGCCGGTGGGTCCGGCCTTCGCGCCACGCTCGGCATGGCCGAGCAGGGACTGAAAACCGCCTGCATCACCAAGGTTTTCCCGACCCGCTCGCATACGGTCGCGGCGCAGGGCGGCATTGCGGCCTCGCTTTCCAACATGGGCCCGGATTCGTGGCAGTGGCACATGTTCGACACCGTCAAGGGCTCGGACTGGCTCGGCGACACCGACGCCATGGAATATCTGGCGCGTGAAGCCCCCGCTGCGGTCTATGAACTGGAACATTACGGCGTGCCGTTCTCGCGCACCGAAGAGGGCAAAATCTACCAGCGCCCGTTCGGCGGCCACATGCAGAATTACGGCGACGGCCCGCCGGTGCAGCGTACCTGCGCTGCGGCTGACCGCACCGGCCATGCGATTTTGCACACGCTCTACGGCCAGTCACTCAAGCATAATGCGCAGTTTTTCATCGAGTATTTCGCCCTCGACCTGATCATGGACGAGGACGGCACTTGTACCGGTGTTATCGCGTGGAATCTCGACGACGGCACGATCCATCGCTTCTCGGCCAAGATGGTCGTTTTGGCGACGGGCGGCTATGGCCGCGCCTATTTCTCAGCAACCTCTGCCCACACATGCACAGGCGATGGCGGCGGCATGGCGGCGCGGGCAGGCTATGCGTTGCAGGACATGGAGTTCGTCCAGTTCCATCCGACCGGCATTTATGGTGCAGGCTGTCTCATCACCGAAGGCGCGCGCGGCGAAGGCGGGTATCTCGTGAATTCCGAGGGCGAGCGCTTCATGGAGCGCTATGCCCCGACCGCCAAGGATTTGGCCTCGCGCGACGTGGTGTCGCGCTGCATGACCATGGAAATCCGCGAAGGCCGCGGCGTCGGCAAGAACAAGGATCACATTTACCTGCACCTTGATCATCTCGACCCGAAAGTGCTGGCAGAGCGGCTGCCGGGCATTTCGGAATCGGCCAAGATTTTTGCCGGTGTGGATTTGACGCGTGAGCCGATCCCGGTTTTGCCGACGGTGCATTACAATATGGGCGGCGTGCCGACGAATTATTGGGGCGAAGTGCTGCGCCCGACGGCAGAAAACCCGGACGCCATCGCGCCCGGCCTGATGGCGGTCGGCGAGGCCGGTTGCGCTTCGGTGCATGGCGCCAACCGGCTTGGCTCCAACTCGCTGATTGATCTGGTGGTGTTTGGCCGCGCCGCCGCCATCCGCGCCGGTCAGGTGGTGGACCGCGCAGGTGCCGTGCCAAAGGCCAATCCGGCGAGCCTTGAAAAAATCATGGACCGCTTCGACCGTATCCGCCATGCCAACGGCTCGAAGCCGACTGCTGAAGTGCGCCTTGCCATGCAGAAAACCATGCAGGAAGACGCCGCCGTTTTCCGTACCGCTGAGACGCTGCAATCGGGCGTCAAGCGCATGAATGACGTTTGGACGTCATTGTCTGACCTCAAGGTCCACGACCGCTCGATGATCTGGAATTCCGATCTGGTCGAGACGCTCGAACTTGAAAACCTGATGGCCAACGCCATGACCACGGTCGTCGGCGCCGAAGCCCGCCACGAAAGCCGCGGCGCGCACGCCCGCGAGGACTTCTCCGCCCGCGACGACAAGAACTGGCGCAAGCACACGCTGGCCAGCCTTGACCCGGTGACCGGCAAGGTGAGCTTGAGCTACCGCCCGGTACATACGGAGACGATGCTGCCGCTCAGCGAAGGCGGGATTGACCCGAAGAAGATTGCGCCGAAGGCGCGGGTGTATTGAGGGCAATAGAATGGCGTTATTTAAAGTTGTAGTAGAGCTTTTTCCAATCGAGTGGAGTGAGAACTACGCCAATTCGTTCCTTAATGAGGCAAAAAACGACCAGAATGAGTTAATTAGACTGCTTCGGGAAACTAGAGGAATTTATTGTTTCTACAATTCTGAACTTGAAATTATATATTTGGGAAAAACTAAAGATAATTTATGGTCAGAGATGAAAAATGCGTACATGAGGCCAATGCCTCACTATTCAAAATATAAAGTGAATCATCCGAGAGGAAGATATAAATATACCGAAGAAGCTAGGAAAATGAAATTGGTCAATTTAAAAGTTTGGGAAGCCGCCAATTATTTTTCTGCCTATAGCGTGAATGACGAGTATATCGATGATATAGAAAAATTATTGATACGGATTGTACCAAATGACATTCTAAACAAAAGAATGGAAGGCAATGGTTCGTTAGAAATGCACATCTCAGCGGTGGATAACTGATCATGGTTGAACTCGCCCTCCCCAAGAACTCGCAAATCCAGCCCGGCAAATCCTGGCCGCTGCCGTCGGCTGCCAAAAACAGCCGCGAGTTCAAAGTCTACCGCTGGTCGCCGGATGATGGCAAGAATCCGTCCGTCG
>JANPGC010000078.1:0-3617 GCA_031423755.1 Phyllobacteriaceae bacterium
ACTTTGTCGTCATCGACACGCCCGGCTCGGATACCTATCTCCAGCAGCTTGTGCATCTGATGGCGGACACGCTGGTCACTCCCGTCAATGACTCGTTCGTCGATTTTGACGTTTTGGCCAAAGTTGATGCCGACACCAACGAAGTGACCGAGATTTCGCATTATGCCAAGGAGGTTCGCAACGCCCGGCGCGAGCGCAGGCTGGCGGATGGCGGCTTTGTCGACTGGGTGGTGGTGCGCAATCGTCTGGGCAGCTTGCAATCGCGCAACGAGCTGCGTCTGAGCGCGGTGATCCAGCGTCTGGGTGCAGAACTTGGCTACCGGGTTGCCGATGGTGTGACGGAGCGGGTGGTGTTCCGGGAGTTTTTCCCGATAGGCTTGACGGCCCTGGATGAATTCGACGAGCACGTGCTTGGAACGCCGCCGACCATGTCGCATCTTTCGGCGCGTCAGGAAATCCGCAAGCTGATCGCAGCACTGAATTTGCCGGTCGACGAGGAAAGCCGCATAAAGGCGGAGCAGCGCAAGCACTGGCTGCAGGAGCCGATGAAGCACGTGGTTCTGCCGGATATTTTCGTCAATTAGCGCATGATGTCATCCAAAAAGTCTGCAACTTTTTGGCATCAGGCGTTGAACGAGAAAGACTTTGGCTTTGCCTTGTAGCCGACGCGCGCGGCAGTGACGCCGTCCGGGGTTTTGACCGCCAGTCTGACTGTCACGACCGGCAGCGAACTGCGCCAGGCGCGGGCGCCATGGCTCAGCAACATGCCGACAAGATCACGGGTTTTCATTTTCGGCTTTTTGCGGGTGTCCGCAAGACGCATTGCCGCTGTTCGCAGCGCGCCAAGTGTCGCCGGGATTTTGGAGTCCTCGTTCGATGTGTTGGACGCCTTGTGGTCGGTCTTGTCAGCGCGCATGTTGATAACCTTCAAACTCGGTACAAACAGGTTGGATCAATTGTTGAGGGCAAAGCAGCCGTATTGCTTTTTCTTCAGCGCTTCGCATGCGTTCCAGGCTTGCGCTTTGGTGTCAAAGCCGCCGAACCGTGCGCGGAACAGGGTGGCGGAGCCTTTTTGAACCTGCTGTGTGAACGGATTGGCGCTCGCCAATGCCTTGCCGCCAACGGACTGTGCCTTGTTCAGGATTTTCATGGCACCGGATTGCGAGTCAGCCGCTGCGATCTGGATGATCCATGCGCCGTTGCCGCTTGGAGCCTCGACTTCCTGTGGCGCGGATGCTGTTGTGACTGGATCAATCCCGCCGGAATTGGCCTCGATCTCTTCGGTCACCGAGACAATCGGGCGCTCTGCCGGGGTCGGGGCGATCGACGCGACCACCGGTTCGATCATCGCCACGACTTTTTTGGCAGCCGGAACCGGAGCCGGGTCGGCAAGCGCCAAAGTATCCTGCTCGATGGCGACTTTCTTCTTGCCGGTCAACTTGGCCAACAAGCCGCCGCTAGCAGTGCGATCGGACGCCTTGGGGAGATATTTCTTGATGAGCGATGCCACTTCCGCGTCGCGGCTGCGCCCTGACTGACCGCCGAGCACAACGGTGACCAGCTTTTTGTTATCAAGTGAAACCGAAGAGACGAGATTGAAGCCGGACATGCGGGTGTAGCCGGTTTTGATGCCGTCAACGCCTGCCACGCGGCCAAGCAGCTTGTTGTGGTTGGCAAGGCGCGAGCGACCGTAGGTGAATGAGCGCACCGAGAAATATTTGTAGTACTGTGGAAAATCCGTGCGCAGCGCAATGCCGAGAACGGCCATGTCGCGGGCCGTGGTGATCTGGCGCGGATCCGGCAGACCGGAGGCATTGTAGAAGCGGGTGTTCTTCATGCCGATGGAGCGCGCTTTGGCGGTCATCATCTGGGCAAATCGGCCTTCCGTGCCGCCGATCAGTTCGGCAGAAGCGGCGGCGGCGTCATTGGCGGACTTTGTCACCAGCGCAAGGATCGCGGTTTCCACCGTGATGGAGGTGCCAGCCTTGGCACCGAGCTTCGTGGGAGCCATGGAGGCTGCATGTTTGGAGATTGGCACAGCCGAGGCGCGGCTGATGCGCCCTGCTTCCATCGCCTCGAACAGCATGTAAAGCGTCATCATTTTGGTCAGCGAAGCAGGATGTCGCGGCGCATCGGCGTCGGCGGAAAACATCACCTTGCCGGTGTTTGCATCGACAACAATCGCGGCATGCTTGCTCGCAGCCTGCGCATTGGATGTCATGAGGAAACTGGCGGCGAGGGTTGCGGCCAGCACAGCTTTGGACATGGCGTGAGCCATTGACGAAACGCGGTTTACAAGGTGACGCACGGCAACTCTCTTGGCTACAGGGTACTCAGGACGCGTTGCGCAACAGCACAACACCTAAAACTGTAGGCAAACGTCGTTACCAAACTCTTAGCTGGATGGAGAAAAGCGTATCTTTTTGGTGCATATCGAAAGGCCGGCGAAAGATTGTTTGCCTGGCGCAAACCATTCATGCGGCAAAACCTTGTTTCCGGCGCAGGAGGCCTTAAAATCCTCCAGTGAGTCACTAGTTAATAGAGACCAGGCATTCGCCACGGTCACACCGCACTAAGGCAGACATGAAACGCATACGCATGCAGGACGATGATGTGGACGGCCGCGGCACTGGACGCGGCACGTCAGTCTTGACGCGCACAAAACCCAAAGTGAAGAAGCCGAGCCTTTACCGGGTGCTGCTGTTGAATGACGACTACACGCCGATGGAGTTTGTCATTCATGTGCTGGAGCGGTTTTTCCAGAAAGACCGCGATGCTGCCACACAGATCATGCTGCATGTGCATCATCATGGTGTCGGCGAATGCGGTGTCTACACGTTTGAAGTCGCTGAGTCGAAAGTGACGCAGGTCATGGATTTCGCCCGGCAAAAACAGCATCCGCTGCAATGCGTGATGGAAAAGAAGTGAGGGTCTGATGCCGTCTTTTTCTCCAAGCCTTGAGCGGGCGCTCCACCAAGCCCTGTCTGTCGCCAATGAGCGGCACCATGAATATGCGACGCTTGAGCATCTTTTGCTGGCGCTGCTGGACGATACGGATGCTGCGGGCGTTATGAAGGCCTGCAATGTCAATGTGGAAGAACTGCGCGACACGGTGGTCGATTATATCGACAAGGAACTGGAAAACCTGATCACTGGCTACGATGAGGATTCCAAGCCGACGGCCGGGTTTTCGCGCGTTATCCAGCGCGCGGTAATCCATGTGCAGTCTTCGGGTCGCGACGAAGTGACGGGCGCGAACGTTCTGGTTGCCATTTTCGCCGAGCGCGAGAGCCATGCCGCCTATTTTCTGCAGGAACAGCAGATGACCCGCTACGACGCGGTCAATTATATTTCGCACGGCATTGCCAAGCGACCCGGCGGGTCAGAAAGCCGGCCGCCGCGTGGTGCGGACGAAGACGGTCCGGACAGCCGTGGCAGCAATGAAAGCGGCAGCGCGGAGGGCAACTCCAAGAAGGACCAGAGCGCGCTTGCTGCTTACTGCGTCAATCTCAACGTCAAGGCCAAGTCCGGCCGCATTGATCCATTGATCGGGCGCAACGCCGAAATCGACCGCACGATCCAGATTTTGTGCCGCCGTTCAAAGAACAATCCGCTCT
>JANPGC010000079.1:0-10664 GCA_031423755.1 Phyllobacteriaceae bacterium
CCGCAGCCGATATTTCCGGCGGCACGCTGAAAGTGACAACGCCGGTGGACGGCAGCGTCATCGCGCATCTGAAGGTCGAGAGTTTGGGCCAAGTCGAAGCGAAGATCGCCAAGGCCGTTGCCGCGTTCCATGTCTGGAAGAATGTCCCCGCCCCGCGCCGCGGCGAATTGGTGCGCCTGCTCGGCGAAGAGCTGCGCAAGGACAAGGAAACGCTCGGTCGTCTGGTCACGCTCGAATGCGGCAAGATTTACCAGGAAGGCCTCGGCGAAGTTCAGGAGATGATCGACATCTGCGATTTCGCGGTCGGTCTTTCGCGCCAGCTCTACGGCCTCACCATCGCCTCGGAGCGGCCCGGCCATTCGATGCGCGAGACCTGGCATCCGATGGGCGTGTGCGGCATCATCACCGCCTTCAACTTCCCGGTCGCACCTTGGGCGTGGAACGCGGCGCTGGCGCTGGTTTGCGGCGATCCCGTGCTGTGGAAGCCGTCGGAGAAGACGCCGCTGTGCGCCATCGCCGTGCAGAAAATCTGCGACCGTGCGGTCGAGCGCTTCGGCAAGGATGCGCCGGAGGGCCTGATCCAAATCGTCATCGGCGAGCGCGAGGCGGGTGAGGTCATCACCAAGAGCAAAGATGTCGCCATCGTTTCGGCTACCGGTTCAACGCGCATGGGCCATGCGGTTTCGGTGGCCCTGGCGGAGCGGTTTGGCAGGAGCATTCTCGAACTCGGCGGCAACAATGCGATGATCGTCGCGCCGTCGGCGGATCTGGAAATGGCGCTGCGCGCCATCGTATTTTCGGCGGTTGGCACCGCCGGTCAACGCTGCACGTCGCTGCGCCGTCTCATCGTGCACGAAAGCATCAAGGACACGCTGGTCGAGCGGCTTTCCAAGGCCTACTCGGGCCTGCCGATTGGCGACCCGCTGGCGACCGGAACGCTGGTCGGCCCGCTGATCGACATGGACGCTTTCAACGCCATGCAGAAGGCGATTGACGCTGCCAAGGCTGACGGAGGCAAGGTTCATGGTGGCGAGCGCGCGCTGCACAACAGTCACGGCAACGCCGCCTATGTGCACCCGGCCATTGTCGAAATGCCGGCACAGACTGAGATCGTGCACAAGGAGACCTTTGCGCCAATCCTTTACGTGATGGGCTACAAGGACTTGCGCCAAGCCATTGAAATGCAGAATGAAGTGCCGCAGGGCCTGTCCTCCTGCATCTTCTCGACCGACGTGCGCGAGACGGAGGAATTCCTTTCTGCAGGCGGCTCCGACTGCGGCATCGCCAATGTCAACATCGGACCGTCCGGTGCGGAAATCGGCGGCGCGTTCGGCGGCGAGAAGGAAACAGGTGGCGGACGCGAGAGCGGCTCTGACGCTTGGCGCGCTTACATGCGCCGCCAGACCAACACGGTCAATTACTCGCGCAACCTGCCGCTGGCGCAGGGGATAAAGTTCGATATTTGATGGCGCAACATACGCGGTCCCGTCATTCCGGGGCCGCAAAGCGGAACCCGGAATCCAGAGTGGTGGCGCTGGAAATAGAAATACCAAAGCCGGAACTCCGGCTGACTGATTGTAGTGATCCCGGAGCCTGCTTTGCCGCCGTCACCGCTCTGGATTCCGGGCTCCGCTTTGCGGCCCCGGAATGACGTGCACATTGAGAATACGCAAAATACCCGGAGGGATGAACATGAAGAAAATCGCCGTACTCGGCCTCGGCAAAGTCGGAAGCCTTGCCGCCCAGTTGCTGCATGACAGCGGCTTCGAGGTGCAGGGTTATGACCTTCGCATGCCCGCCAATGCCGGCAGCTTTCCGGTTGCCATTCTCGACACCTCGTCCGAGGGCGATCTCGGTGTGGCTTTCGCCAAGGTGGATGCCGTGCTTTCGTGCCTGCCCTACCATCTCAACAAGGGCGTGGCGAATGCGGCGCACAATGCGGGCATCCACTATTTCGATCTCACCGAAGATGTGCCGACCACCAATCACATCCAGGAATTGGCAAAATCCTCCAAGGGCCTGATGGCGCCGCAGTGCGGCCTCGCGCCCGGCTTTGTCGGCATTGTCGGGGCTTCACGCATCGCCATGTTCGACCATTGCCGCTCAATCCGCATGCGCGTCGGCGCGCTGCCGCAGAACCCGACCGGGCTGATGGGCTATGCCTTCAACTGGTCGCCGGAAGGCGTGGTCAATGAGTATCTCAACGATTGCGAGGTGATCGAAGGCGGTGAGATGAAGCTGATTTCGGCGATGGAATGGGTCGAGCAGATCTATATCGACGGCGTCAAGCTCGAAGCCTTCACCACCTCCGGTGGGCTCGGCACGATGTGCGAGACCTATCTCGGCAAGGTCGACAACATGGACTACAAGTCGATGCGCTATCCGGGCCACATGGAATTGATGAATTTCTTCTTCCATGAACTCCTGATGCGCGACCACCGCGAAGAAGCCGGACGCATCCTGACCAACGCCAAGCCGCCGGTCGACGCCGACGTCGTCTACATCCACGTCGCCGCCGAAGGCGAGATCGGCGGCCAGCTGCAGCGCAAGGAGTTCGTGCGCGCCTACCGGCCTATCGAGGTTGCAGGGAAGTCTCGCACAGCCATCGCGTGGACCACGTCGGCCTCGGTCGTCGCGGTCATTGAAATGGTACGGGACAAGGTTTTGCCGCAGACCGGCTTCCTCAAGCAGGAAGACATTTCGCTCGATGCTTTCCTCGCCACAACGACTGGACGGCTATACAAATAACTTCTGTCTGAAATGTTATTGCCCTGCGGTGCGGGCCGCCCTATGTCGTGTTTTCAACTGGGGGGTTGGGAATGCGCATAGGCACAATATCAGCAGTCATCGGCTTGATAAGCACGTCTGTTATGGCCGGTCAGGCGATTGTTGTTACTAAAATCAAAGCTCCGGACTTGCCGATAGAAGAGGTGACCTATCCCGGCGGCAAAACGATCAAGCTTAATCTTGATATCGGCTCCGGGGCGTGGCGCAACCCGAAAGACCCGGCGGGCGTGATCTGGGTGATCTCCGGCCGGGGACCGAACGTCAACTGCAAAGTCATCGAAGAACGCACCGGGCTCGACATTGGAAAGCTTTGCGCGGGGGACAACAAGGCAACGAATTTCTCGACGCCGGATTTTCCCATCACGATCTCCAAGCTTGAAATCGGTGCAGATGATACGGCAAAGGTTCTGGAGAGCGTCCTTCTGAAAGGTAAATCCGGCAAGCCGGTAACGGGCCTGCCGTTTTCGTCCGGCAGCTACAATGCCGAAGCGGCATATGACAAAAATGGTGCTGTGATTGCCAGCAATCCCTCCGGTATGGACACGGAGGCCTTGGCAGGCTTGCCGGACGGCAGCTTTATTGTCGGTGAAGAGTATGGCCCGTCATTCGTGGAAGTCTCACCGGACGGAACCGTTAACACACGCCATGTTCCAGCGGGTGTTGAAGCGCAATTGTCCGGCGCGGATTACGACGTGGAAGGAACGCTTCCGGCGATCATTGCAAAACGCGCTGTCAATCGCGGCATCGAAGGTTTGGCTGTTTCGCCGGATGGGTCGGTCCTGTGCATCCTGTTGCAGTCGCCGCTCGCCAATCCGGACAGCTACACCGGCAAAAGAAGCACCAATACGCGGTTGTGGAAAATCGAACGGCGCTCCGGCAAAGTCCTGGGGCAGTATGTCTATGTGTTGGACAAACCAAATACCTTTGAAACCGACAACAAGAGCGCGCGACGAAAGCAAAATGAAGTCCGCCTGTCAGAAATGGTGATGATCGGCGACGACAGGCTTCTTGTTGTTGAGCGCATCAACAAAACTGCAAAGTTCTACATCGTAAGCCTTGCCGATGGCACGCCAGTCAATGAGTCTTTTGACGACGTTGAAACCTCGCCGACTCTGGAACAGCTTTCGGCCGCCGAATTGGCGGGGATGGGTTTCAGACCCCTCAAAAAGACCCTGATACTCAACTCTGATGCGGTCAAAGACATGCCGAAGAAAATAGAAGCGGTTGCCGTGATGTCTCCGACTGAGATGATCATTTTGACTGACTCCGACTTTGGCGTCGATGGGGACGATTCCGAGATACGACGTGTCACGTTTCCGAGCCCGGTGCTGCAGTAGTTGGTCGTTGCCGGCAGGAGACGTAAATGAGCGTTCAAAGGCTGATAACCGAGACCGGCGAAGAACTCGTCGTCTTGAGCAAGCGCGATTACGACGCCCTGCTGGTCCGCGCCGGCGATGAAGATGCGGAGTATCGGATGACCTTGCTTATGGCAGCTGAAGCGCGTGCTGAAGAGCCACTGCCCGAAAGCGTTTGTTCGGCGATTCTTGCCGGCGACTCTGTTTTGATAGCGCTTCGAAACTGGCGTGGCATGACGCAGTCCTAACTGGCCAAGCGTGCCGGGATCGACAAGGTATCTGAGCGAGTTGGAAAATCTCTCCAAGTCCGGCTCTGATGAGGCTTTCGGGAGACTGGCTGCCGAACTCTCGGTCCCGGACGGATGGCTTTTTTGACTTGATCGTCACGCGATCATTTCAGCTAGAAAATATTTGTGACTTTTCCGCTTGCGGGCATCCCAATGTCATATACCCGCCGCAAAAAGCATGATTGACTTGGCAGGCGTCCAGATTGACAAAGAAGCGTTGGGGCGCGGCTGACTTGGAGGTCATTGATGTCGTTCGTCGCCCGTATTTTATCGTCCCTCATGCTGATTGCCGGTCTGACCGGAATTGCCTCCGCCGCAGACCAGTCACGACGCATCGAACTGACCGAAAACAGTGATTATTTCGGATTTGATCTGCGCACCGAGCAGAATGTGACTATCGAGCAATGTTCGACGATCTGTCTTGATGACCGGCGCTGCAAGGCGTTCACTTACAACAAAAAAGCCTCCTGGTGTTTCCTCAAGACCGACCACGGCACCCTGAAGACGTTCATGGGCTCCGTCGCGGGCAAGGTTGTGCTGGCCTCGTCCGAGCCTGAGATTGGCGCGCCGAATGCGTTGACTTTCACGGGTGCGTGGGATGGCGAGGCGCTGACCTACCGCAACAATCTGATCGCCGCCGCGCCCAAGTCTCCGCAGCAAAGCCTCGATGCGATGATCCTTGCGGCCGACACGGCGATGCAGACCGGCGATCCGCGCTCGGCTTACCAGACCTACGGCATTGCCGTTTCGCTGTCGCCAGAGGATTCCGCGCTGTGGGCAAAGCTCTCCCGCGCCGCTGCGCAGACCAAGCCGAACGACAATGAAAGCTATTTCCTTCAGCAGGCCGCCACATCGGCGGCGCTCAACGCCTACCTAACGTCCCGCACGACGTCCTCCCGCGCTGATGCGCTAACCGCGCTGGCTGAATCACTCGACAAGCGCGGCGAATACCGCGGCGCTTTGACCGCCTACAAGACCGGGCTGGAGCTTGCCGCCAACAAGACCGTCGAGGCGGCCTATCTTGATTTGCGCGCGCGCAAGGGCTTCCGCGTCACCGATCATACGGTTGACACTGCCTCCGAGACGCCGCGCGTGTGCGTGCAATTCTCCGAGTCTCTCGCAGAAGCGGACTTCGCCTCATTCCTGTTGATCGACGACAAGGCGCCCAAGTCCGTCAGCAAGGAAGACCAGCAGCTTTGCGCCGATGGGCTTGAATATGGCAAGCGCTACAAGGTCACCGTCCGTCAGGGCCTGCCATCTGTCGTCGAGGAATCCATCGAAAGCCCGGTGACGCTGTCGGTCTTCGTGCGTGACCGCGATGCTTACTTGCGCTTCAACGGCGAGGCCTATGTGCTGCCGGGTGCGGCGCGGCGCGGCATTCCGGTCACCTCGGTCAATCTCACCAGCGCCGACCTTTCGCTCTACCGCGTCAACGACCGCTCGCTGCCCGCACTGCTCTACGGATCGCAGTTCCTCACCCAACTCGACAGTTACGGCATCGAGCGGGTGAAGAGCGAAATCGGCGAGCCTGTCTGGACTGGTTCCATGTCGCTCGAAATGGAGCTGAACAAGGAAACCATCACCTCCTTCCCGGTCGATGAGGCGCTACCGAACCGCAAGCCGGGCGTCTATGTGATGACCGCCGTCGCACCCGGCAGCCGCGCTGAAGAGTGGGACGCGAAAGCCACGCAGTGGTTTGTCGTTTCTGACATTGGCCTTTCGACCTTCGCTGGTGTGGACGGGCTGACGGTGTTTGCCCGCTCGCTTGGCACGGCCAAGCCCATGGAAGGCGTGTCGCTGAAACTCTTGGCCAAGAACAATGATCTGCTGGGCGAAGCGACCACCGACTCCAGCGGCAAAGCAGTATTCGAGCCGGGCCGCACGCGCGGCACGGAAAGCCTCGCGCCTGCCGTTCTGACCGCTGACAAGGGCGGCAGAGATTTTGTGTTTCTCGACATGGCGAAGGCCGGCTTCGACCTCTCCGACAGAGGCGTCACCGGGCGGCCTTCGCCGGGCGCGCTCGATGTTTACGCATACACTGAGCGCGGCGTGTACCGTCCGGGCGAAACCATCCATGCGGCAGCGCTGGCGCGTGACAGCGCCGCCAATGCGGTGCCGAACCTGCCGCTGACCTTCGTGTTCGTGCGCCCCGATGGCGTCGAAGAACGCAGCCTCGTCTCCAGCGGCGCGAATGGCGGCGGGCATTCGATTGATCTTGCCCTGCCCGACAATGCGCAGCAGGGCGCATGGGCCATCCGCATCCACACCGATCCGAAAGCCGCGCCGGTGGCCGAACGCCAAGTGCTGGTCGAGGATTTCATCCCCGACCGGACTGAATTCGATCTGACCTCGGAAGGCTTCGACGACGAAGGTGCGGCGACTGCGGAAATCGCGGGCCGCTATCTCTACGGCGCACCGGCCGAGGGGCTGACGCTTGAGGGCGAGATGGTGTTCACGCCGACCCGCACATGGGACAAGTTCATCGGTTATGATTTCGGCTATGTCGACAATGACGAAGACCCGGAAGCGCCGACCAAAGTTGACCTGACTGATCTGCCGGTGCTCGACGCAGACGGCAAGGCCAGCATTCCGCTGTCGCTCGACGGCGGTCCAAGTTCCGACCTGCTCCATTCCGCCAAGGTCACCATCCGGATGCGCGAGAATGGCGGCCGCGCGGTCGAGCGGTCCATCGACATTGCGGTGCCGCCGGTCGGCGACATGATCGGCATCAAGCAAAATTTCGCCGATCGCCAGACGTCCGAAAACTCGAGCGCCTCATTCAAGGTGATCAGCGCCAATGCAGATGGCGAGCGGATTGCGCTTGACGGTTTGAAATGGACACTGGTCAAGATTGACCGAAATTACCAATGGTACCGCGATGGCTCGTCATGGCGCTACGAGGCGGTCAATTTCTCCACCAAGGTTGCCGACGGCACAATCTCGACAAAGGTTGACGAAGAAGTTGCCATCTCGGCCAATGTCGAATGGGGCCACTACCGGCTCGAAGTCGAAAGCCCGGACGAGGACGGGCCGATCACCAGTTCGGATTTCTACGCCGGCTGGTATGTCGAATCCGCCTCGACCGAAACGCCGGACGGGCTCGAAATCGCGCTCGACAAGGCGAATTACACTGCCGGCGAAACCGCCAAACTGAAGATCACGCCGCGCTTTGCCGGTGAGGTCTTGATCACCATCGGCTCGGAAAAACTTCTGGCAACGCAGACCGCATCCGTCCCCGCCGAAGGCACGACCATCGACATTCCGGTTGGCGCAGACTGGGGCGCGGGCGGCTATGTGACGGCCACCATGTACCGGCCCGGCGACAGCGTCGAGACGCGCATGCCGATGCGCTCGCTCGGCGTCAAATGGATGGGTGTTGATCCCGGCCCGCGCAAGCTTGCGGTGACCATGGAAACGCCGGAGAAAATGCAGCCGCGCCAGACGCTGACGATTCCCGTCTCGGTGGCAGGTGCTGGCGTCGATCAATCCGCATGGGTGATGGTGTCGGCGGTAGACGTCGGCATCTTGAATCTCACCAACCACCAGCCTGCCGATCCGGATGGCTGGTATTTCGGCCAACGCATGATGGGCCTTGAAATCCGCGACATATACGGGCGGCTGATCGATGGCTCCTCTGGCGCATTCGGCAAGCTGCGCACCGGCGGCGATGCGCCTTCGGCTTCAAGCAAGGGCAGCGCCCCGACTGAAAAGCTGATCGCCTTCTTCTCCGGTCCGGTGAAACTGGACGCGACCGGCAAGGCGGTGATCACGTTCGAAATCCCGCAGTTCAACGGCACAGCGCGGGTCAACGCCGTCGCGTGGACGTCCACGGGAACCGGCCATGCCACCAAAGATGTGATCATTCGCGACCCGCTGGTGGTCATTGCCAGCGCGCCGAAATTCATGGCGCCTGATGACGTGGCGGAGGTCAACATTTCCATCGCCAACACCGACAGCCCGGCGGGCGACTACAAACTTGAGCTCATCCCGTCCGGCGGCATTGATCTTGCCACAAATGACGCCCCCACGAGCGTAACCCTGAAGGCCGGCGAGCGCATCAACGTCAAGGCCACCGTCGTTGCGCTCAATGCCGGTTCCGGCTCGCTCACGGCGCGGATATCGAATGGCTCCGGCCTTTCAGTTGAAAACGCGGTGGACATCCCCGTCCGCCATGGTGTCCTGCCCGTCACCACCCGCCGCGAATTGCAGCTTGCGGCCAATGGCGGCGCCTTGACCATCGACAAGGAGCTGTTGGCAGACAGCCGCCTCGGCAATGCCTCGGTCACCGTCTCGGTCTTGCGCACCGGCGCGTTCGACATTCCGGCCATGCTGATGACGCTTGACCGCTACCCCTATGGCTGCGCCGAGCAGACCACCAGCCGCGCGCTGCCGCTCCTGTATTTGAGCGAACTCACCAAATCCTCCGGCATGCCGGATGATCCGTTCGTCAAGGACCGCATCAAGGAGGCCATCGCGCGCGTCCTGTCCTATCAGGCCTCGGCTGGGTCGTTCGGCCTGTGGGGCCCCGGCTCCGGTGATCTGTGGCTCGACGCCTACGTCACCGACTTCCTGACCCGCGCCCGCGAACAGCAGTTCGACGTGCCGGAAACGGCCATGGTTCTGGCGCTCGACAATCTGCAAAATGCGCTGTCCTACGACGTGGATATCGCATCCCAAGGCAACCAGATCGCCTACGCGCTTTACGTTCTGGCACGCAACCGGCGTGCCTCGGCCACTGACCTTCGCTACTATTCGGAAAGCCAGCTGGACAATTTTGCGAGCCCCATGGCGCGCGCCCATCTCGGCGCGGCGCTGGCGCTTTACGGCAACCAGACCATGGCGGACGAGGCGTTTGCCTCAGCGCTGACGCTGGCACAGGCCGGAACCGTGTCGAACCTGTCGCGCGGCGACTATGGCTCGGCGCTGCGCGATGACGCGGCCATGCTTGCGTTGGCTGCAGAAACACGTCCCGCCCCGCAGTCCATCCCGGCGATGATCGACCATGTGTCTTCGCTTCGCCTGAAAGCCCGGTATACCTCGACGCAGGAAGACGCGTGGATGCTGATGGCCGCCCGCGCCATCAAGGATGGCGCCAATGCCATCAACCTCACCGTGGACGGCGCGCCGCACGAGGGCGTGTTCTCCAAGACCATGACCGGCGAGGCGCTTGAAGCCAATTCGCTCAAGCTCACCAACACCGGCAAGGATGCTGCCCTTGCAATCGTCACCAGTGTTGCCGCGCCGCGCGACGCGCTGCCGGCGGGCGGGCAAGGCTTCAAGATCAGCCGTGCCTATTACAAGCTCGACGGCACGGAGACCAACGTCACCGAGGCCAGGCAGAACGAGCGCTTCGTCGTGGTGCTGAATGTGGTTGAAGAGAACAACTGGCCGTCACGACTCGTGGTGACGGACCTGCTTCCTGCCGGTCTTGAGGCCGACAATCCGCGGCTGATGGGCAGCGCGGAGCTTGTCAATTTCGGCTGGCTCGGCCAGACGGAGGTGGCGCACACCGAGTTCCGCACAGACCGGTTTGTCGCCGCGCTTGATCCATCCTCCTCCGGCGCGCACTCCTTCAATCTCGCCTATGTCGTCCGCGCGGTGACGCCCGGCACCTACATCCTGCCGGCGGCATCGGTTGAAGACATGTACCGCCCCGGCTATTCGGCCCGCACGGCAACTGGCCGCATGTCGGTCGTGACCGGTGAATAATGAACCGCCTTCGCAAAGCGGGAATTCTGGCGGCAGGCTTTGCCCTTGCCGCCAGCGTCAGCCTGTTTGCGCTTGACCGGCTCGACAAGGCCTATCCGCCGCCACTGCCCGATAGATTGGCGCTGTCAACCGAGATGGTGGATCGCGACGGCGCGCTGCTGCGGGCTTTTGCAACGCCGGATGGCTTCTGGCGTTTCAAGGCGGACAAAGCCAATGTCGATCAGGACCTGATCAAAATGCTGGTCACTTACGAGGACCGGCGCTTCTACGATCATCACGGCGTGGACCCGATGGCGATGGGCCGGGCGTTTCTGCAATTTGTCCAGCACGGGCGCATTGTCTCCGGCGGCTCGACGATCACCATGCAGGTGGCGCGGCTGATTGAGCCGCGCGAAGAACGGTCGCTGACTTTAAAACTTCGGCAGATGGCGCGGGCGTTACAAATTGAACGACGGCTTTCCAAGGATGAAATCCTGTCGCTCTACCTGACGCTTGCGCCCTATGGCGGCAACATCGAGGGCGTGCG
>JANPGC010000080.1:0-7263 GCA_031423755.1 Phyllobacteriaceae bacterium
CAAGGCGGTCGATGCGCCTTGCATCGTTTATGGCGAAGTCGGCCGCTCCATCCAGGGCGATCGCTCCAAGCCGCTCGCCACAAAGACTGTACTCTCAGACGACGAGATGAAGGCCTATGCGCGTAAGGTCACCGAGTTTGGCGAATGGTGCGCAGAGCAAGGCATGCCGCTTTCTTACCATCACCACATGGCGGCGGTCGTGCAGTTTGAACATGAACTTGATGCCTTCATGAAACATTCCGGCGAAGGCATTCCGCTGTTGCTAGATGCCGGGCATTTGGCCTTTGCGGGCGGCGATGTTCTGCGCGCCATCGACAAGCATCACAAGCGTATCAGCCATGTGCACGTGAAAGACATCCGCATGGATGTGATCAAGGGACTGGACTGGACAAAGCAATCCTTTCTCGATGCCGTTGCGCTTGGCGCATTCACGGTGCCGGGCGATGGCTCGCTGGATTTTGGCGCCATTGTGCAGAAGTTTGCCGATTATGGCTATGAAGGCTGGTTTGTTGTCGAGGCCGAACAGGACCCGAAGAAGAACCCGCCGCTGAAGATGGCGCAAGTCGGACACAAGGAATTGATGCGCGTCATGACTGCGGCAGGTTACACTGTCGAGACGCAAGGCTTTCCGGCCGGGTGATTGTCTGTTTGTGCAACCAAGCCCTTGAATGCCTAAATCGCAGAAAGCAGGTCTCGCTTGAACATCATTGGTCCTGAACATCCCTTCTTTGAAAAGCCTGCAGCGCGATACATAACCGTCGCCGTCTGCGTCATTTGGGCCATGGTGGAATGGGCTTTTGGCGACGCCTTCTGGGGGGTTCTGACAACCGGCCTTGCCGGCCTTGCCGCATGGCAGTTGATCTTCGATTATAAACCGCAGCCGAAAAAGAGCGACACCGATGCCAAACCTTAAAGTCTCAACCGGCAAAGGCACCGGCCGCGTTGTCCATGTGACGCCGGAAACCGCCGGCTGGACTTATGTCGGTTTTGACCTTTACAGGCTGGAACCAGGCGGTACCGCTAGCGGCATCACCAAGGAGCGCGAGGCTTGCCTGGTGTTTGTCACCGGCAAGGGCCATGTGACGGCGGACCAGACCAGTTTTGGCGAACTTGGCGAGCGCATGTCGCCATTCAAGGGCAAGCCTTGGTCTGTCTATGTGCCTGCCGGAACGGACTGGAGCGTAACCGCGACGACGGATGTCGAATTGGCCGTCTGCACGGCACCAGCACAGCGCGGTTCGCGCCCGGCCCGCGTTATTGATCCGTCTGAGCTCGGTCAGGAAACCCGGGGCAAGGGCACCAACACGCGTTACGTGACAAATATTTTGCCGGAATTTGAACCGGCAGATTCGCTGCTTGTCGTCGAAGTGATCACGCCTGGCGGCAACACGTCCAGCTACCCGCCACACAAGCACGACCAGAACAATCTGCCGCATGAATCCTTCCTAGAAGAGACCTACTATCACCGTATCAACCCGCCGCAGGGTTTCGCTTTCCAGCGTGTCTACACTGACAAACGCGAGGATGGTTCGCGCGAGCTCGATGTCTCGATGGCAATTGAAGATGGCGATGTGACGATCGTACCAAAAGGCTACCACCCCTGCGCCGCCTGTCATGGCTATGATTTGTATTATCTGAACGTCATGGCCGGTCCGGTGCGCACATGGAAATTCCACAACGCGCCCGAACATGAGTGGCTGATGAAGGCGTGAGGCGTTAGCAGACGCAGTACGGAACGGCAGCGACCTGCTGCGTCAGAGTGATAATCTGCACCTGATTTGAATTTACACCGCCAACGGCATGGGTTCCGGGTTCGGCTGCGCCGTCCCGGAATGAGGAATTTGTGGGGTATTTTTGCAAAATAGCCGGAGCGCGTCTCACCCCGTATCCGGCCCGTTGACCGCATAAATCGCCAACCCGTGACACTCCCGAAGCACATCATCGACCGCGTGGATCGAGCGTTGTCTCCAGCCGGGCGGGAGGCCGGGGCGGAAGGGGGTGACGCGGGTTGGCCGTCTCGCCTTGAGCAGAAGATCGCGCCGCGCGCGCCACTTTGCAAGGCGGCGGGCTTGGCGCGGGAGGTCGTTCAGGGCGGCCCTCAAAGCGCGCAAGCGGCTGAAGAGGAGTTCCGCGTTGATGGGTTCGTCAGGGCGTTCGACGGACGGGGCGAAGAATGATGGATCGTAGGAGCTGGCAAAGCTGATGCACGGGTCGGCATTCGGGTCGAAGTCTTCGAGGTCAAAATGCTTGAGTGAATCGAGAAGCGCGAAGGCCGGGATGCGAGCGGAGCCGGCGGATGCGAAGGCGGGGAAGTTTGGCAGGGTTTGGCGCTCGCCGCGGGACTTCAGCACAAGACCGCGCGCGGCGATGACGATGAGGCGGCGTACGGCGGATTCTGCCGGGCGCAGGATAAGCATGATGGCGGCGTAGAGGTGGCGCGGGAGCGTGAAGATGAAGGCGCTTGCGTCGGCGCGCAGTCCCCTCTCTGTCGGCTTCGCCGACACCTCTCCCCATAAATGGGGCGAGGTTAAAGCTGCGGCGCTTGGTTCAACCCCGGCGCTTTTAACCTCGCCCCGCTTGCGGGGAGAGGTGTCGGCGAAGCCGACGGAGAGGGGACTGCGGCTGGCCGTCGCCAACATCGCAAACAACGCCGCAACGATGCGCTTGAGCGCATCCTGATTGCGGGTGATTGCGAGGGGCCAGTCCATGCGTTTCCTGCCGTTGATCAAACTGGCGGGATTGTAGGCCGGGTAAAATTGGTGTGGATAAGAATTCTGCCAAAGGCTCGAGAATTTGCAAAATTGACTCTCACTGAAGCCATTGCGCAGGGCGCTCCCTCTGACCGCTGCGAAGTATTTTTCCCAGCAAGAGGCAGGGATATCGCACGTGGACGTGTGGTGCGGAGCGAGGCGTCTTGGCCATCAACGCATTGATTTCGTTGCAAAATATCAACCTTGGCGCTCTGGATTCCGGGTTCCGCTGCGCGGCCCCGGAAAGACGGAACCGCGAGGGGGTCTGCTCTAAATGTCATATGCGATTACCCTGCCGCAAGAGGGCACAATGGCGCCAGTCACATGCCCATCATGACGCCGTCAAGCCGGAAGCCGCCGAAACTCCCGGAACGAAATCAGCCTGCGGCCCTCTTCGTCCCACAGCACTAGCGGGACGCTCTTCAGGCTTTCCCAAACCGTCAACTTGACGCCAACGCGCTGCAGCTCAACGCTGGAGTCGAGGCATTCCTGCAGCCGGTAGTTCGGGATGCCGGAGCAAAGGTGATGAATGTGATGGATGCCGATGTTGCCGGTGATCCATTGCAGTGCGGGCGGCAGCACATAGTGCGAAGAGCCCATTAGCGCCGTGACGTGGAAATCCCATTCCTCGCCCTTGTCCCAGATTCCGCTCTCAAACTGGTGCTGGACATAGAACAGCCAGCCGCCGGTCCATGTGGCAAGAATGATGACCGGCAGGACGACTTTGAGAACCAGCGCCGGACCGAAGGCGAACATCAGACCGCCGTAAAACACCAGCATGCCAAGGTTCAGCATCATGACACTCGCCCATGCGCCCTTGTCGCGCAGCGAATAGGATGCCGGAATGCGCTGCAAAATCATGAAATTGACTGGCGCACCGATGATCAGCTGGATGATGAGATTGCGGTAAAGCCTGTAGCGAAACTTTGCCATCGGTGACAGGGCGCGGTATTCCTCGACCGTGTAGGTGTCGATGTCGCCAACGCCGCGCTTGTCGAGATTGCCGGATGTGGCGTGATGCTGCGCGTGGCTGCGTTTCCAATGATCGTATGGCGTCATGGTGATGAGGCTGAGTGCGGCTCCGATGCGGTCGCAGTCCTCGCGCTTTGGCATGAACGAGCCATGGCCGCAGTCATGCTGGATGATAAAGGCGCGCAGCACAAACCCGGCTGTCGGCACCGAAAGCAAAAGACTGATCCAATAATGATCAGTTGCGAACCATCCCATGGCAACCACGAGAAAGACCAGCGGGATTAGCGTGTTCAAAAGCTGGATGGTTGAGCGCCGGATGTCGGCTCCGCGGAAACCCATGCAGTGGCGATGAATGCGACGGGCAACCGCGCTGATGTCATCTGCGGGGAGACCTGGATCAAGAACGTGCTGGTTCATCGCGACCTGAATGCTTCCGGGGCACAATATGCAGCGAAAACCCGAAAGGGTTCCATGTCACCGCCCCGATGGAAAACGGGATGCCTGAGGGATGCCCTTCAAGAGCAACAAATCAGACCTAGCGAAAGAGGAGTCCATGTCAAGCAAAACCGGACGTTTGGCGTCCTGATCACGCAATTTTGCAACAGATTACAGCAATTTACCTGAGGATAATTCACTTAGCGGAGGCAGTTGTTGGTACGCCCAAGGGGAATCGAACCCCTGTTCCCGCCGTGAGAGGGCGGTGTCCTGACCGCTAGACGATGGGCGCAAGCAGTTTGGCCGATATAGGACAGGGGATTTCCAAACGCAAGTTGCGAGTCTGCGGCTCGCCTATTTTGGTTCGATAAGGTCAAACATATTGCCGTAAAGATCCTCAAACACGGCAACCGTTCCATACGGCTCATGCCGTGGTGCCTCACGGAATTTCACGCCCTTGGCCAGCATGGCAGCATGATCGCGGGAAAAATCATCGGTTTCCAGAAACAGGAACACGCGCCCGCCGGTCTGGTTGCCAATGCGTGAGGCTTCGTCTTCGTTCTTGGCTTCGGCCAAGAGAATGCCCGTGCCGCCGGAGGGCGGGCGCACCACCACCCAGCGCTTGCCCTCGCCCATGTCAGTGTCGGCTTCCAGCGTGAAGCCGAGGCAACCGGTGTAGAACGCGATGGCCTCGTCATAATCACGAACGACAAGTGAGACGAGACTTAGCTTTGACATGGGCTACTCGGCGTTGGTCAGCGCATAGCGCGCGACAAACCGGCGCTCGGCTGTGTCGTAAATCGCGAGTTCGCGCTTCCCGTCCGGCAGCGTCAGGTCAAACAGGATGCGCGATCGCGACAGGCTTTCGCCGTTGATCTGCGCGCCTTTGGGCAGCGTGATGGCTGTTGAAATCTCATCCGCGCCTGCGGGCATGGCAGCAACCGCAGGTGCGGCCTCCTTGCCGCTTTCGGACATTTTGTGGACAATCGCGTAAAGCACCGCCATAAGGCCGATCATCATGATGCCAAGCGCGATGACCAAAAGCCGCACCATCTTGCGGCGGACCCTCTCCATCGCCGGATCAAGCGGCTTCTCCGCGTCTTCGTCAACAACCACATTGTTCATGGAAAGCTCCGACTGCAATGAATGCCCCTGATAGCGAAGACGCTGGCGCGATGAAAGCCCTGACTGCTGGCGAAGATGCGAGCGGCGCGCGGCTCGACCAGTGGCTTGCCGGAGAACTCGCACCGGACCTGTCGCGCAGTCGCGTCAAGGCACTGATCGAGGCTGGCGCGGTGATGCTCAATGGCGTGGTGGTGCTGGAAGCCAAGCGCAAGCTGAAGGCTGGCGATGTGATTTCGCTTGAGGTGCCGGAGGCAGCGCCCGCCGAACCGGAAGGCGAGGACATTGCGCTCGACATTTTGCACGAGGACGAAGACGTCATCGTCATCAACAAGCCCGCCGGTCTTGTCGTGCATCCCGGCAATGGCAACTGGACCGGCACGCTGGTCAACGCGCTGATCCACCACTGCGGCGACACGCTGTCCGGCATTGGCGGCGTCAAAAGGCCGGGCATTGTGCACAGGCTCGACAAGGACACATCCGGCGTCATGGTGGTCGCCAAGAACGACCGTGCGCACAAGGCGCTGTCGGAAGCCTTCGCCGACCACGGCCTGACCGGCGCGCTCGAGCGCGCCTATCTGGCCCTCGTCTGGGGCGCGCCGGACCGCCCGTCCGGCACGATTGAAACCTTTCTCGGCCGCTCGAACAAGGACCGGCTGAAACAGGCGGTGGTCCCCGAAGGCAAGCCCGACGCGCGCCACGCCGTCACGCATTTCACGGTTCTGGAGCGCTTTGGCGAAAAGCCGGACAGCACCTGCGTCGCCTCGCTGATCGAATGCCGCCTGGAAACCGGCCGAACTCACCAAATCCGCGTCCACATGGCCCACATCGGCCACCCCCTGATCGGCGACCAGGATTATGGGCTGTCGTTCAAAACCAAGGTCAACAGGCTGCCGGAACCGCTGGCGGGGATGGTGCGGGCATTTCCACGGCAGGCGTTGCATGCGTATCTGCTGGCGTTCGAGCATCCTGCGACGGGGGAGATCATGGAATTTGAAAGTGATTTGCCTGAGGATATGGAAGCCTTGGTCGATCAGTTTCGCCAAATCTCATTCTGACAAACTAACATTCGCGTGATCGCCGCAATTTTTGGAACCTTACCCCTGTATTGCCGTTTTTCATGATTATATGATGCCAAAATAAGACCAGTGCTCAACCTGAAGACTGGCGTCGCAAATCTGCCGCAATGGGGATTTGGATTTAGAGGGATGAAGGGGTGCTATAATGGCCCAAGCGCGTATGCCTGCAATCATGTCCGGAGAGGGTGGCCTCTCCCGTTATCTGGATGAAATCCGCAAATTTCCGATGCTCGAGCCGCAGGAAGAGTTCATGCTCGCCAAGCGGTTCAATGAGCATCAGGACACCACTGCCGCGCACCGGCTGGTGACGAGCCATCTGCGCCTCGTTGCCAAGATCGCCATGGGCTATCGCGGCTACGGCCTGCCGATTGGCGAAGTGATTTCCGAAGGCAATGTCGGCCTGATGCAGGCTGTGAAGAAGTTTGAGCCCGAACGCGGCTTCCGCCTTGCCACCTACGCCATGTGGTGGATCAAGGCGTCGATCCAGGAATATGTGCTGCGCTCGTGGAGCCTTGTGAAGATGGGCACCACCGCCAACCAGAAGCGGCTGTTTTTCAATCTGCGCAAGCTGAAGGGCAAGCTGCGCGCGCTCGATGAGGGCGACCTCAAGCATGAGCATGTGACGGAAATCGCCACCAAGCTGAATGTCTCTGAGGCCGAAGTCATTTCGATGAACCGCCGCCTCTCCGGCGACGCATCGCTCAACGCCCCGATCCGCGCGGGCGAAGGCGAGACCGGCGAATGGCAGGACTGGCTGGTCGATGACCATGACAGCGCCGAAACCACGCTGATCGAACAGGATGAGCTGGACTCGCGCCGCTCGATGCTGCGCGGCGCGATGGCCTCGCTGAACGAGCGCGAACGGCGCATCTTCGAGGCGCGGCGTCTGGCTGAAGACCCTGTGA
>JANPGC010000081.1:0-7618 GCA_031423755.1 Phyllobacteriaceae bacterium
ACGCTTTCGATCACGTCCGGATAAAGCGTGCCCTGCGCCAGAAACGCGAACTTGCCGCGCCCGTCTTCTTCGAGCTTGTGGGCTTCGCGCTCGAACAGCTCGATAAACAGCCGCCCGATGGTCTTGCGCTTCACCTCCGGGTCCGCCTCGCCCTCGAGCGCCGAGATGAAGGTTTCGGAAGCGTCAACGTGTACAAGATGCAGATTGTAGTGCTCGCGGAACATGGCAACCACTTGCGCCGCCTCATCCTTGCGCATCAACCCGTGATCGACCAGCACGCAGGTAAGCCGGTCGCCGATTGCTTCGTGGATCAAAAGCGCCGCGACCGAGGAATCCACACCGCCCGACAGCGCACACAGCACGCGGCCATCGCCGACCTGATTGCGGATCTTGTCGACCATTTCCTTGCGGTAAGCCGACATCGACCAGTCGCCCTCGATGCCGACAATCTTGTGCACGAAGTTGGCCAGCAGCTTGCCGCCATCCGGCGTGTGCACGACCTCCGGGTGGAACATGGTGGTGTAGTATTTGCGCCCCTCATCCGCCGCGATGGCGAAGGGTGCGTTTTCGGATGTGGCGATGACTTCAAAGCCGCCCGGAAGCTTGGTCACGCGGTCGCCGTGGCTCATCCAGACAGGGTAGCTCTTTCCGGTTTCCCACAAGCCATCGAACAATCTGGACGGCTTTTTGATTTCCACATCGGCGCGGCCGAATTCCCGCGCGTGGCCGCCTTCGACTTGCCCGCCGAGTTGCAGGCACAGGGTCTGCTGGCCATAGCAAATGCCAAGGATCGGCACGCCACTGTCAAACACCGCCTGCGGCGCGCGGGGCGAATTTTCATCCAGCACCGAGGCTGGGCCGCCGGAGAAGATGACGCCCTTCGGCTGCATCTTTTCGAAGGCTTTTGCCGCCGACTGGAATGGATGGATCTCGCAGTAGACCCCGGTCTCGCGAACACGCCGGGCAATCAGCTGGGTGACCTGCGAGCCGAAATCAATGATGAGGATGGATTGGTGCGGTGCCGTGTTCATGGCGAGCGTTTAGAGAAACAATTGAGTCTGCGCAACGGGTTAGGCGCGGTTGCGCAGACTCTGATTCCGCATGTTCACAACTTGATTCAAGGGATCGAGGAGCCAGATGAGCGCCCGGCCACTCAAGCGACCAGATCACCCAGAGTGCCAAGGATAATCCCCCACACACGCATATGACCTTCACGGCTCGCTTCGCTGAGGAACTTCACGTGGGTGAGTTCGACATCGGTTGCGCCGTCTCCGGCGGGTGTGAAAGTCAGCGTCACGTGGCTGCCTTCGGCGGCAAACGGCGATTCCCAGGTGAAGGCAATTTTGGAGTAGCGATCGATGATCTGATATGTGCCGGCGTGCGGGCTTTCCTTTTCGCCTTTGACCAGAAAGGAGAAACGACCTCCAACCTTCGCGTCAATCTCGGCATGCGGGACGGTCAGCTTATCGTCCGGCACCATGTATTTTGCCATCATCTTCGGGTCCAGCCAAGCGTCGAAAATTTTCTTGGCGGGGGCGTTGATACGGCGGTTCACGGTCAGCGTCAGGTCGGTCATGTCTTCATCCTCACTCAGCAGTTTGTCCAGTTTCTCAAGGCGAATTTCCCAGATCGAGCGAAGCTGCGTGAACCAGACGTCGACCAGCCCCACCCGGTCCAGCTCAGCGCTGATCCAGTGCACCCGGCCTTCCAGACGCCGTGAAACAAGCCCCGCCGCCTCAAGCACCTTGATGTGCTTGGAAACCGAGTTGAGGCTCATGCGGTAATAGGCCGCGAGATCCGTGACCCTTGTCGGCCCCTCCTGCGCAAGACTTGTCAGGATGGAGCGCCGCGTCGGGTCGCTCGTTGCTTTCAAAACTTCCGAAAGCGCTGCTTCATCAAACTTTCGTTCAACCATATGGATGAATATATCCTCGCAAGTTCGATTGTCAACTGTTTGGTTGAATAATTTTCAGGATGCTTTGCAGCGCTTCAAATCAAGGCGGCCAGACGTAATTTCACCGGTAATCAAATCGACCGCGGTCGCCAGCTTTTCGTCGATCACATGCAGATATTGGCGCCAATCATTGACATGGCGCAGTTCGGCCGTGCCATCTGAGATGCCGCGCAAACCGATAAGCGGGATGTTGAAATGCATCGCCACGCGCTTCAACGCGTAGGTTTCCATGTCCACCATATCCGCATCAATCGCGCCATAAGCCGCGCCGGAAACGATGTTCGCGCCGGTGGACAGTGTTGCTTGCTTCAGGCCAAGGATTTGCGGTGCAAGCGGCAGAATGGCTGGCAGGTCAAGGAACGGCGTGCGGCCCTTTTCGAATCCCAATACAGAAGCATCCATATCGCGGTAGGAGACGGACGAGGCTTGGTAGACCCCGGTCTGCTCCAAGGTGCGCGAGCCAGCGGAGCCGAGCGAGATGATGAGGTCCGGAAGATCGCCTGCAGCTTTCCGCTCACCCAGAAGTGCGGCAAGGATCATGGCGGCTTCGACCGGGCCGACCCCTGTCATCAGCGGCGTGAAACGGGCGCGCAGGTGCGGGCCGTATTCCGGCTCGGCGGCCATCACAAAGAGGAGGCGATTGCCCGTTTGGCGGTGGTATAAATCAGCAGCTTTCATGTCTCAGCCGATGCGGGATCGGCTTTGAAATGTCAATTCAGCCACCAGATCGATGCGTTCAGCAGTGTCGCAAATGACACCCATGCCGCATAGGGCACAAACAGCCAGGCGGCGATGCGGTCGAGGTTCCATGTGCGGGCGATGAAGGCGTAGATCAGCGCCAGCAGGACAAGGATGATCACCAGTGCCAAGGCCAGTTGCTGCGCGCCGAAGAACACCGGCGACCAGAGGAAGTTGAATACGAGCGCAGCCCACCAGATTTTCATCGAGGTGCTGGCGCGGTTGTTTTCCCAAAGCCGCCAGCCTGCGACGGCGATCATCACGTAAAGGATTGACCAGACAGGGCCGAATATCCAGTTTGGCGGGTTGAAGACCGGCTTTGCGAGCCCTGCGTACCATTCGCCCGGCAGCGTGTAGAGCCCAATGGAGGTGCCGCCGCCAAGGACGAGGATAATGAAACCGATGAGCGAGACGATGTTGCGCGGCATAAAAGCTCTCCTGTTACGGATATTCTACGCAATAACGCAGGCGGCAGATTTAGGTTCGTTTCAGCACGGAGACGAAGAATCCGTCGGTTCCGGTACGTCTTGGGGTGAGCGTCAAGCCGGTCTTGCCCGGGAGAAACAGACCTGCGTCCAATGCGCCATGACTAGCAAGCTCTGTGCCGCTTGAGGCCGTAAAGCCACTGTTTGCGCTCAGAAAAGCCTCTATCTGTGCCTCGTTTTCTTCTCGGAACAGCGAGCAGGTGATATAAACGAGGCGACCGCCCGGCTTCACATATGCCTTGGCGGATTGCAGGATCGACGCCTGCTCCTTGATGCGCGTCTCGAGCTGCGCAGGTGACAGCCGCCATTTGGCGTCAGGACGCCGGCGCCAAGTCCCTGCCCCGGTGCATGGCGCATCAATCAGCACCATGTCCATCGCACCTTCCAGATCGGAGAGGTCAGACTTGGCGGATTTGACCTGTACATTGCGGGTTTCTGCGCGCTTCAACCGGTCAAAAATCGGCGCGAGGCGCAGCTTGTCGCTGTCGGTAGCGAAAATCTGGCCCTTGTTGGACATGAGCGAGGCCAATGCCAACGTCTTGCCACCGCCGCCGGCGCAATAGTCGAGCACCGTTTCGCCCGGAGCGGCTCCGGAAAGAGTGGCGACGAGTTGCGAGCCCTCGTCCTGAATTTCAAACCAGCCCTTCTGGAAAGCGGGTTCAGCCTGAATGTTCGGCTGACGGTATTCAGATACGCCTGCCGGAATGCGCAGGCCGTCTTCGACGAGCTTTGACGCCACGACGCCGATGTCTTTCGGCAGATCGGCCAGCACCTTGTCGCGCGTGGACAGCAGGCGATTGACCCGCATGTCGACCGGGGGGCGACCGGTCTGGGCCTGGCATTCGGCCACCAGTTCATCACCAAACATCGCCTTCAAATGCGGCACGATCCATTCGGGAACATCGGCTTGCACATGGTCCGGCGCTTTTGACAGATCAGCGGTGCCAAAAGCCTGCAAGACGTCAAGTGTCGGCATTTGTGGTGCGAAACGGTCACCATCAAGCTTGGCTGCAAGCGATTCGGGCGTTTCGTTCCAGCTGTCGAGCAGAACCGCAGCAATCAGCGGCAGCGGGGCGTCATCGCCCATGCGCCAGGACAGCGACAGCTTCTTGCGTAGCGCGTCATAAACCAGATTGCCGATGGCGGCGCGGTCACCGGAGCCGGCAAAGCGGTGCGAAAGGCCCCAGTCTTTCAAAGCGTCAGCGACCGGACGCTTGCGTGCTGCCATGTCTGCCAGCACCTCGGCCGCAGCTGCTAATCGTCCACCCAAGCGCATGACAGGCTACCCTCAATCGCATTTCGAGGGCTTCCCTTAGCTACGACTTGAAGAAAAGGCCACAGCTTGTTGCAACGCTGCCTGACGTGCGGCCTATGCGGCCTGCGGGTAGAGCTTCCACTTCTTCGGGCGGAAGGCGATCTTTTCGCCAATCTCGGCGCGCTGCTCCGGCGACAATTCAATTTCGAGCCGGTGTCCGGCGGGAAGCGAAAGCTCTACGTGGCGCGTTCCAGCCGTGCGGCGGGTGCCCAATATCGTGCCTTCAATGGCCGCTGACACGCCGTCGGTGATCTCGATGTCGTATGGCCGGAAAAACAGCATCGCTTCGCCTGACGCAACGCTCTCATCGGAGTTGCCGATCTGCGTGCCATGGTAACGGATCTGCCCTGCCCCGACCGTTACCGGCAGGCGGGAGGATTCGCCAATGAAGCCAAAGACGAATGGGGTTTGCGGATTGTCGTAAATGTCGTCCGGAGTGCCAACCTGTTCGATCTGACCCTTGCTCATGACCACGACACGGTCGGCAAGTTCGAGCGCCTCTTCCTGATCGTGGGTGACGAAAACTGTGGTGTGTCCGGTCTTGTTGTGAATTTCGCGCAGCCAGGAGCGCAGTTCGCGCCGTACCTGCGCATCAAGCGCACCGAACGGCTCATCAAGCAACAGCACTTTCGGCTCAATCGCCATGGCGCGGGCGAGCGCGACGCGCTGGCGCTGGCCGCCGGAAAGCTGTGCGGGGTAGCGGTTCTCAAGGCCCGGCAATTGCACCAGCGCCAGCAATTCCATCGCCCGGCGGCGGATTTCTGCCTTGTTCGGCCGGTCTGAAGACGGGCGAACCTTCAGGCCAAAGCCGACATTCTGCACCACCGTCATGTGGCGGAACAGGGCGTAATGCTGGAACACAAAACCGACATGCCGCTCCTGCACGGTCTTGCGCGAGGCGTCTTCCTCACCGAAGAAAATCGCGCCTTCTGTCGGATATTCCAGCCCGGCGATCAGGCGCAGCAGCGTTGTCTTGCCGGAACCGGATGGCCCGAGCAGCGCGATCAGTTCGCCGGATCGGATGTCGAGCGACACGTCATTCAGCGCCGGAAAAGCGTCGAACTCTTTGCGCACGTTTTGAACACGAACTTCCATATGGCGGACCTAATGTTTGCGAAGGGCAGATAGCTCATCACTGAACTTCAACTCAAGGAGCGATTTCAGGACCAGCGTGAAAAGGGCAAGCGCGGCGAGCAGCGTGGCGACGGCGAATGCGCCAACGAAATTATACTCGTTGTAGAGAATCTCGATGTGCAGCGGCATCGTGTTGGTCAGGCCGCGGATGTGGCCGGATACCACCGAGACCGCGCCGAATTCACCCATGGCGCGGGCGTTGCACAGGAGCACTCCGTACAGCAGGCCCCATTTGAAGTTGGGCAGCGTCACGTTCCAGAAGGTTTGCCAGCCGCTTGCGCCCAGCGACAGTGCCGCCTCTTCATCCGCCGAGCCCTGCTCCTGCATCAGAGGGATCAGCTCGCGCGCGACGAACGGGAATGTGACGAAGATCGTTGCGAGGACGATGCCGGGCACGGCGAAAATGACTTGAATGCCCCAGGATTTCATCAGCGGCCCGACCAGACCCTGCGCGCCGAACAGCAGCACGAACACGAGGCCGGATATCACCGGCGAGACCGAGAATGGCAGGTCGATGAGCGTGGTCAGGAACGCCTTGCCCTTGAACTCATACTTGGCGATGGCCCATGATGCGGCGATGCCGAAGACGAGATTGAGCGGCACGGCGATGCCTGCAACCAGCAAAGTCAGCTTGATGGCAGCGATGGCTTCCGGGTCGACAATTGCTGTGAAAAACTCGCCTGCGCCCTTGCGGAAGGCCTCCACAAACACGGCAACCAGCGGCAAGATCAGGAAAAATGCCAGATAGACGAGCGCGACGATTGTCAGGATGACACGCCATTTGCGCCCTTCCGTGGTGGCGCGGCGCGGCTCGAGGCGAAGCGGGTCTTCGTGAAGGTCACGCGCCATAACCGTACCTCTTGCGGCTCCAGGCCTGAATGAGATTGATCACAAGAAGCATCGCAAACGAAATAACCAGCATGATGGTGGCGATGGCTGTCGCGCCGGCGTAATTGAACTCTTCAAGCTTGATAACAATCAGCAGCGGGGCGATTTCGGTGACTTCCGGGATATTGCCGGCAATGAAGATCACAGACCCGTATTCGCCGACGCCGCGTGCAAAGGCGAGCGCAAAGCCGGTAAGAATGGCCGGAGCAAGGCCCGGCAGCAGAACTTGACTGATGGTCTGGAAGCGGGTGGCACCAAGTGTCGCGGAGGCTTCCTCCACTTCGCGGTCAATCTCCTCCATCACCGGCTGCACCGTGCGGACGATAAAGGGCAGGCCGACGAAAATCAGCGCGATGACGATGCCGAGCGGCGTGAAGGCGATTTTGATGCCCGCCAGCTTGAAGAACTGGCCGATCCAGCCGTTTGGCGCGTAGAGCGCGGTCAAGGCGATGCCTGCCACAGCCGTTGGCAGGGCGAATGGCAGGTCCACAATCGCATCAAGGATGCGCTTGCCGGGAAAACGGTAGCGCACCAGAACCCAGGCAATGATCACGCCAAAAACAACGTTGACCAGCGCAGCGATGAAGGCTGTGCCGAAAGATATATACAGTGCATGCAAGACACGGCTATCAGCCGCGATCTTGGCAAATTCCACCGGACCAAGGCTTGCGGACCTCAAAACGAGAGCGGCGAGAGGAATCAGCACGATCAGCGTCAGGTAGACCAAAGAAAAACCAAGCGCCAACCGGAATCCCGGAAGGACGCTTGGTTTCATCCAGCTGGTCTTCGCTTGCGCGAAGGATTTGCTCATGCATTAGCCTCAGTTGGTGGGCTTGTAGATTTGGTCGAATACGCCGCCATCGTCGAAATGGTAAGGCTGTGCCTTGGCCCATCCACCGAAAATCGGATCGTCAATGGATACAAGCTTCAACTGCGGGAGTTTTGCAAGCTCTGCCGGGTCCACCAAGTCCGGCAAAGATGGACGGTAGTGGTGTTTCAGTGCCAGCTTCTGGCCTTCGGCAGTGTAAAGGAAGTTCAGATAGGCCTCGGCAACCTTGCGGGTGCCCTTGGCATCGACATTGCCGTCAACGACCGCGACCGGCG
>JANPGC010000082.1:0-9785 GCA_031423755.1 Phyllobacteriaceae bacterium
GCCATGCCCTGATCGAGAAGCTTGCGGAACATTTCAACGCCGGTGACAACCGTCTTCTGCGTCGCGCGGATGCCGACGATTTCGACTTCCTCGCCGACTTTCACAATGCCGCGCTCGACACGGCCGGTCACAACCGTGCCACGGCCCGAGATCGAGAACACATCTTCAATCGGCAAGAGGAACGGCATGTCCAACGGACGTGCAGGCGTCGGGATGTATTCATCAACAGCGGCCATCAGCGCGCGGACGGAATCCTCGCCGATTTCCTTGTTGGTGCCGTTCAGTGCGCAAACCGCCGAACCCTTGACGATCGGAATGTCGTCGCCCGGGAAATCATACTTGGACAGAAGCTCGCGCACTTCCATCTCCACGAGTTCGATCAGCTCGGCGTCGTCAACAAGGTCAACCTTGTTCATGTAGACAACCAGAGCCGGAACGCCGACCTGGCGGGCCAGAAGAATGTGCTCGCGGGTCTGCGGCATCGGGCCGTCGGCAGCCGAGACGACGAGAATGCCGCCGTCCATCTGCGCCGCGCCGGTGATCATGTTCTTCACATAATCGGCGTGGCCCGGGCAATCGACATGGGCATAGTGGCGGGCAGCGGTCTCATACTCGACATGCGCCGTCGAAATCGTGATGCCGCGCGCCTTCTCTTCCGGCGCAGCGTCAATCTGGTCATACGGCTTGTATTCGCCGAAAAACTTGGTGATCGCAGCCGTCAACGACGTCTTGCCATGGTCAACATGACCAATCGTGCCAATGTTCACATGCGGCTTATTGCGTTCAAACTTGCTCTTGGCCATGATCTTCTTCCCGGTTCATTACAGATGCGCCTGAGCGCGGCCACCCGCGCCCTCACAAAAAGCGTGCGGTCCTTTAAGGGAATTCGCCACCCCTTGCAAGAGTGGCAAGGGGTGGCGGGTGCCCGTCATTCGGCGCGCGGATGAATTAGATGCATATGCAAAAAACCTTTGCGTCTTTCCTTTAATGCATATACAAATAATCTTGTGAAAATCACATATGAGCCTGCGAAGCGCAAAAAAGCACTTGAAGAGCGCGGACTTGATTTTGAAGACGCCCGCCACGTCTTGGCCGGTGATACGTTTGAATATGAAGACACGCGAATGGATTACGGCGAGAAGCGCATGATCTGTTTCGGGTTTCTCGACAACCGCCTTGTTGTGCTGGTTTATGTCCGGCGTGGCGAAGTTACTCACATTGTTTCCCGGCGTGGCGAAGACACGCGCATCGTTTCAATGAGAAAGGCCAATGACCGTGAGCACAAAAAACTCTCCATTGAAAAGTGACCTGGCGAAAGTGGACGCGCATGTCGTGCAGATGCATGAATATGACGAGGTGCCGGAATTGACTGATGAAATGGTCAATCTGGGCTCGTTCAGGAAGGCTGGTGAACTGGTTCCTGCCGATGTCGGCAGGGCAGCGATGTCCTTGCGTTTGCGAGGGCGGCCGAAAGTGGAGCAGCGGAAGCAGACTGTGGCGATCCGTCTGTCGGCAGATGTGCTGGCGGCGCTCAGAGCAACCGGCAAAGGCTGGCAGACGCGCGCCGAAGAAACACTCCGGCGCTCGCTGGGGCTTTAATAAGTTGGCTCTTGAGGCACTCAGACCGCTGCTTCGACCATGATTTCAACGTCAAGGCCGGGCGCGGCGAGCTTTGATTCCACCGTGGCACGTGCGGGCGTATGCCCCTGAACAACCCATCCGTCCCAAGCCTCGTTCATCTGCGAAAACGTCGCCATGTCAGTGAGCCAGATGTTGGCCTTGAGGATGCGCGTCTTGTCCGTGCCAGCCTCTTTCAGGATGGCGTCAATCTGCGCCAGAACGTCCCTCGTCTGCTCCAGCACGGACTTGCCCGCAGCAGCGTCGGCGACGATCCCGGCCAGATAGGCGACGCCATTGTGAACAACAGCCTGTGACATGCGCTTGCCTGCGCCGATGCGGGTGATGGACATGGGAGTGCTCCTCGAAAAATTGAAGTCTGGAGGCGCATAAACGGCAGAACGCGCGCAAAGGCAAGCGCCGGAAAATGCCTGTTCAGAAGCCGAGGGCGACGAAGAGCGTGCGCCCTGTCATGTAGATCAGGATCAGCGATCCAATCGTCCAGAGCGTTGCCCGCATGTCATGAGTTTGCGCCGTCAGATAGGCCGCAAAGTGTACGAGGCGGGACACGACGTAGCCGTAAAGCAGCACGCGCGCCAGCAGCAGCGACGGATCGGTCAGAACAAACAGGAAGGCCGACACGAGAAAAAACGGCAGATTCTCCAGATCATTCATCTGGATGCGGCGGATCCGGTCCACACGCTCGTTCGGCAGGATTTGGGAAGGGTTCGGCTGCGGATTGATCGCCGTCTTTTTCAAGTCTTCGGGGGAACGGTATCCACCCTTCTCATGCATCATCCGCCAGACAGTGAGCCACGACATGCTGACAGCCTTCAGGACCATGATCGACGCCGCGATGGCGTAGGTAGCGAAGACGGGATCTTGCAGATTGATGGTGGTCATTTGTTCCTCAGACATCGGTGCTCGGACGTCATGAATGCCAATTAGTAAATCAAAATTTCGCAAATCAAACAATCAGCAAAAGTAAGACGTCACTTTTTTCGTGCAAATAATCTCCCCGTCACTCAAGCATAGCATTAACGCGGGGTTGTGTTATCACCAGACAAATTGATTTCCTGAAGGGGCCATTGTCGTGGGAGCATTGGTTGACGGTGACGATGGACTTCCAGTTGAGAATGTCGGACCTTGGGCAAAGACCAAGCATGATTATCTTTGCCGGTATGTTGATATATCACGCTCGGCACGAAGGAAGTTTATCGGCCCCACAAAAGCCGGAGCGGTCTACATAGATCCCTTTTGTGGACCAGGGCGCGTTCTTGTACGCAGAGGTGAATATGCAGAGGGAAGCTGCGTCGCCGCTTGGAACGCGAGTGTTCGCGGCGGTTCGCCATTTACGAAGGTATTAATCGCAGACTTGGATAAAGAGCGTCTTGGATATGCTGAAGAGCGGCTTAAACGGTTAAACGCACCTGTCACTGCATTCCACGGCTCAGCTAAAGATACGATGCTGCCGATGCTTAAGAAGGCAGATAGCTACGGCCTTCACTTCGCTTTCATCGATCCGTACAACCTAGACTCACTCGACTTCAGGATTTTCCATTTATTGTCAAAGTTTAGAAGAATGGACATTATGGTTCATCTAAGCAAAATGGATCTTCAAAGAAACTTGGACCTAAACATTGCCCAAAAGCTGGAAGCATTTGACAAATTCGCTCCTGGTTGGCGAGATAGAGTGTCGTTCGACCAAGCACAAAAAGGCATCAGGACCGAAATCATAGATCACTGGCGTAGCTTGTTGGCTGCGCAGGGAACTGGAGCATCCGCTAATATGAGGCTCCTTACTGGAGCAAGAAAGCAGCACCTTTATTGGTTAACGTTGATCGCCAAGCACGACCTTGCGCACATGTTTTGGGATACGGCATCCAACCCAGAGGGTCAGGGAGACCTATTTTAAAGAGTGGCGTGTGTTGCAGGCATCTCGTTCCACACTTGGCCCCGATACGACCGCCCGCTGGCTTTCTTATTTGTACCGCCCCATTGCTTGAAGAAAAACGCTGATCCGGAGTCAGCACACATATCGAAGATTTCGTCTATCCAAGCTTGGTCGATCAGACGTGCTTGCGGACCAGATTCGCCTCCTACAATCGCCCACTGTATTCCCCGAAGATCACCAGCCGCGACCGAACCAATCAGCGGTTCAAACGATACAAACCGGATTGCCGCCGGCACGGCTCTCAGGTGATCAAGCCTTGACAACACTCGTTCATCTTCGACGCTAGTGCCAAGCCAAACGTTATCAAGGACTTGAAAGCCATCTGAAAGTATCGTCGCCATTCTATCAGGACGCTTGGTGAGTATCTGATAGGTATGGCGCTTCGTTTCAGCCATTGCCGACCAAACACGCCGAATGAATTCCACCGGAACGTCTGGATGAAACAGGTCTGACATCGAGTTTACGAACACGTTCCTCGGACGGCTCCAAGTTGACGGAATACTCAAAGCTTTCTCATCCAGAAAAAGTCTGCCAGTCCACTTTGCACGGCCACCAGACTTTCGCGTAAGACCGGAGTATTTCTTAACACCCATGGAATCAAGACGTGCCGCCATCCTCATCGCGTAACAATTGGTGCAACCAGCGCTCATGATCGAGCACCCAGCGACAGGGTTCCACGTTGCATCAGTCCATTCAATTGTTGTTTCGGCCATGGCAACCCTTTTCCGCTACGGCCAACGCTAACTCTAACGTGGTTCACGACAGGTTAATCAGATCCCGCAACCAGCGAGCTGCTCCAGCACATTATACTCGCCATAAATACAGTGTCAGGCAAAATAATGGAGCGGGTGAAGGGAATCGAACCCTCGTATTCAGCTTGGAAGGCTGCTGCTCTACCATTGAGCTACACCCGCATCGCATCCGGCAATGACGATGTGCCGGAGGTCTTGACGCCCGCCTTCGCCTGATGGCTTCGGCGCGGCATTTCCATCAACCAAGCCAATGGCTTGGATGATGGAAATGGTGGGAGATGTAGGACTCGAACCTACGAAGGCGTAGCCAGCGGATTTACAGTCCGCCCCCTTTGCCGCTCGGGACAATCTCCCACGCTGCTTTTGCCAGCCAAACTGCGACCGGCAACCGCGAGCGCCTTATGGCCACTGGCATTTGCACTGTCAACTCTGACGCCGCCTATTTTTCAACGCGCGCATTGAGCCTTGCCCAAAATTCAGTTTGATGAGTCAAATGGTGTGATTTTTGAGAAACTTTGGGTCCCCGCCAGCGGCTTGCCGCTTAAGGGCGGAGCAAGATTTGGCGGAGCGAACTTTTGTTCGTGAGCACCGGAGGCGCGGAAAATTGCATCAGTTGGCCATCAAAGTGAATTTTCGGTGAGGCTCATAGGCAGACGGGAAGCTCGGTGGTATGGGAGCGCCATGATTGACAAACCAAACGACCGCCCGCCGCAGAACCGCATCCCGGAAGACCGCGCCGCAAAGGACACGCATTACGCCAAGCTGCGCCGTGACTTCCGCGACCAGAAGGCCGGCGGCCCGCCAAAGCGCCCTGAGCGCCCGGCAACGCCCGGCACACGCGGCCCGGAAGGGCTGGTGCGCCTCTACGGCATCCACACCGTGCGCGCCGCGCTCGACAATCCCGAGCGCACCATCAAGCGCATGCTGGTGACGCGCAACGCGCTGGAGCGGCTGGAGATCGAAGACGTTTCGTCCCTGCCCTTCCCTGCCGAGATCGTCGATCCGCGCGCGATTGACAAGGAGACCGGTTCGGAAGCCGTGCATCAGGGCGTGATGATCGAAGCCGAACCTTTGCGCGCCAAGTCGCTCGAAGCGCTCGGCGAGACGGATCTGCTCCTGATCCTCGATCAGGTCACAGACCCGCACAATGTCGGCGCGATCATGCGCTCGGCCGTCGCGTTCAATTGCGGCGCGCTGATCACCACTGCGCGGCACAGCCCCCAAGAATCAGGCGTCCTCGCCAAGGCCGCATCCGGTGCGCTGGAGCTGATCCCGCACATCGAAGTGCGCAATCTCTCCGATGCGCTGGCTCAAGTCGAAGCGCTCGGCTACCAGACCATCGGTCTCGATTCCGGCGGCCCGGTTGAGCTTGAGGCCAGCTTTACCGGCAAGAAGGTGGCACTGGTGCTCGGCGCCGAAGGCAAGGGTCTGCGGCAGAAGACGCAAGAGACAGTCAACACACTGGCGCGGCTCGACATGCCCGGCGTGATCAAATCGCTCAACGTGTCGAATGCGGCAGCGCTGAGCCTCTATGCGGCGCGCAAGGCCTTGTCGAAGTAAGGCGATGGAAGCGGCGGGGCGACATGAAAGTGCGCCGGTCCGCGTCTTCGTCAGCCTGACAACAATTCCCTCGCGCATGGGCGGGCTCGCCCGCTGCATTGCGTCATTGGAAGCACAGACACTGCCGCCTGAGCGAATTTTTCTGTGCGTTCCTCAGACTTATCGCCGGTTCGAGACGCCAGAACCGCTACCGTTTGTCGCCTCTCAACTCGGCACGCGCATCGAAGTCATCCGCTGCCATGACGACGGGCCGGGCACCAAAATTCTCGGCTCACTCGACCGCGTGCCAAAGGAGCCGAACGTGCTTCTGGTGCTGGTCGATGATGACGCAGCCTACGAGCCGCACATGCTGGCGACATTTGCTGAAGCTTTCCGCGCGCGACCGGACGCAGCCAGCTCATTCTACGTTTACCGCTACCGCGGCTTGGACGTCGGCCAAGGCAATGACGGCTTCGCCATTCCAGCCCACACGCTCCGCGGCCTGCAGGACTTCCACGCCAAAATCCGCACACACCGCCATCTGTTTTTCGTCGATGACCTGTGGATCTCGTTCTACCTCTGGATGAACAATGTGCCCATCCAAACCCTCGCCGCCAAAGCCGGGCCGACAGGATTTATCCGCCAAGTCTACAATGACATTGACGCGCTCGCCCGGCAAACCGGCGAGTTCACGCGAAGGCGCGCCATGTCGCGTTCGATCTGGTATCTGCGCTTGAGGTTTGGGGCGATGGGGCTGTGGATGCGGAAATTCGGCGGTTAGCCGTCTTCTCCCCGCATCTTCTGCGGGGAGAAGATGCCGACAGGCAGATGAGGGGCGCACGCCACCAGATTAGGCATTTGGTATCGCAACTGCATTTCAGCACACGATCCGCAGGCCCGTGCTTCATGAACCCTCAGTCGCAAAACGGAAGTGGCAGTTTCTTGCCCACTGCAAAACAACTCAAGAGGCGTTCCGTTTTAAATGATAAGACCGCCTTGCTAAAACCCGGACGACGTCTTTTGCGCACTCGCGGTGTCAACAATGGCCTCTCGTTTCTTGGCTTTCTGAATTACGCCTCTGCCGCTTTGGTATTCGCGGACAAGGCGGCGACCCTCCTCCGGGTCATTGTAGCTGACCGGATTGCCGGATTCCAAATACACCCGCTGATCGTCTTCGACGATGCGCTTCAGACCATTCAAATCAAACCGCTTCATATGCCTGCCGAAATCAGAAATTTCCGCATCCCTCACTTGCCAGCCCCGCTCCCCCAAGGCCCATGCTGACCCGCAGCCCCGCCGTCCGTGCGTTCAAACCCGTGCGCACCAAAGAAATCGCGCTGGGCCTGGATGAGGTTGGCGACGCCGCGTCCCTGGCGGTAGCCGTCGAAATATCCAAGCGCCGACGACAGTGCGGGAAGAGGGATACCCGCCTCCGCCGCGAGCGCAACAGTCTTGCGCAAGGGGCCGTGGCCCTGCTTCATCATCTTGATGAACTGCGGCGCGGTCAGCAAATTCACCGGCTTGTCCTTCTTGCGGTAGGACGAGGCGATCGTGTCAAGGAACTGCGAACGGATGATGCAGCCTGCCCGCCAGATTTTGGCAGTGGTCGCCATCGGCAGGTTCCACGCGAACTCCTTAGACGCCGCCTCCATCACCGCAAAGCCTTGCGCATAGGCGCAGATTTTGCCGGCAAACAGCGCAAGCTCAAGCTGCCGCAGGAACGCGTGCGTCGGCTTGGCGCGGAACCTGGTCTTCAGCGCTCCATACGCCGCCTCGGCGGCGAGGCGCTCGTCCTTGAACGAAGACAGGCTGCGCGCGGCAACGGCAGCCTCGATGGCCGTGGCTGGCACGCCCATCATCTGCGCCTCGATCACCGACCATTTGCCGGTGCCCTTTTGCCCGGCGCGGTCGACGATCATGTCAACCATCGCCTTTTTGCCTTTCGGGTCCGTGGCCTTCAAGACTTCGGCGGAGATTTCGATGAGATAGGAGTTGAGCTTGCCCTTGTTCCACGTCTCGAACACAGCGCCGATTTCCGCCGCGCCCATGCCCGCGCCATCGCGCAGGATGCCGTAGATTTCGGAGATCATTTCCATGTCGGCATACTCGATGCCGTTGTGGATGGTTTTGACAAAATGCCCCGCGCCGTTCTCGCCGAGCCATGCCGCGCAGGATTCGCCCTTGAACTTGGCTGAGATTGCGCTCAGCACCGGCTCAACGCGCGTCCACGATGATTTCTTGCCGCCGACCATGATTGACGGGCCATGCCGCGCGCCCTCTTCGCCACCGGAAACGCCCATGCCGATAAAGGTGAGACCTGTATCCTTGAGCTCGTCAAACCGGCGGATCGTGTCGCGGAAATTGGCGTTGCCAGCGTCAATGATGATGTCATTCTTCGACAGGAGATTGCGCAGCACGGCGATCTGCTCATCCACCGCTTCGCCCGCCTTGACCATGATGATCACAGGCCGTGGCGGGCGGATGGCAGCTATGAATTCCGCTTCCGAAAGACACGGAATGATCTTGGATTTCAGTGCGCCTGCGTTGGCGTGGAAAGCAGTGGTCTTGTCGCCGGTGCGGTTCCAGACCGCGATGGGAAATCCCTTTTCCGCAATGTTCAAAGCCAGGTTTGAACCCATCACACCAAGACCGATCAGACCGATCTCGGCCTGCGCCGCTGCATTCGCCATAAATATTCTCCTCCGCGCCGAACCCTGTGGCGCGGGCGGACACTAATAAGGAATTTCAGCCGCGTAAACTGCCGCGACGGGTTTCATTCACAGTGAATATCAAATCAGTGTGAAACCTCAGGGTCTGGCCCAAAATTCAATTTGATGAGTCAAATGCAGTGATTTTCAAGAAGCATGGGTCCCCGCCAGCGGCTTGCCGCTTAAGGGCGCAAGGCAATCGTATGTGGAGTTTTTTGGTGAATTCCCGCACGGACACGTCTTTCCGGGGCCACGCTGGATATTTTCACAGATGGCCACATGGGATTGCCCTGACTAGCGGCGGAGCAGAAATGGGTCCGTGAGCACCGGAACCGCAGAAAATCGCTCCATTTGGCTATCAAAGTGGATTTTCTGCCAGACTTTCAGGCTTCCCAGCCGCCGATCCCCTTCACTTCAAGGAAATCATGGATGCCCCAGTCGGCATACTCGCGCCCGTTGCCGGATTGCTTGTAGCCGCCGAACGGCTGGAATGTGTCCCAGTCCGGATGGTTGATGTTAACCTGGCCCGCGCGGATCTGCCGGGCAACCTTGCGGGCACGCTCGAGATTTCCGGACTGGATGTAGCCTGCAAGCCCGTAAACCGTGTCATTGGCAATCTCGATGGCCTCTGCCTCGTCCTTGTACGGCATGATCGCCAGTACAGGGCCGAACACCTCTTCGACAGCAATCGTGTGATGCCGCTCGACATGACCGAAGATGGTGGGCTTCACGTAGTAGCCGTGGTTAAGCCCGCCCGGACGGCCAGGTCCACCCGCAACGAGCGTATTGCCCTCGGCAATCGCCGTCTCGATCAACCCTTGAATCTTGTTGAACTGCGCTTCTGAAACGACAGGCCCAAGCCCCGTCTTCTCATCGCGCGGGTCGCCAGTGACAATCTTGGCAGCAGTCGCAGCAGCATATTCCAGCGCCTCTTCATGACGCCCGGCAGGCACCAGCATCCGCGTCGGCGCGTTGCAGCTTTGCCCCGTATTGGACATGCAGGCGCGCACGCCTTTGGACACGGCCTTCTTCAGGTCTGCATCGTCAAGAATGATGTTCGGCGACTTGCCGCCCAGTTCCTGAGACACGCGCTTGACCGTATCTGCCGCCGTCTTGGCAACAATGATGCCCGCACGGGTCGAACCGGTGAACGACATCATGTCCACATCCGGGTGCGCCGCAAGCACCTGCCCCACGGATGGTCCATCACCATTG
>JANPGC010000083.1:0-5639 GCA_031423755.1 Phyllobacteriaceae bacterium
TGCGCGACGCCAAGCCGGTCGCCTCGCTCGGCTCCATGTTCACTCAGCGCGGCGAAGGCCAGGTCTCGCTCATCCTCATTCAGGACAATGGCAAGCGCGAGATCGAAATCGAACTGAAGGACCGGTTCAAGATCACCCCGCAAGTGGCAGCGGCCATCAAGGCTGTGCAAGGCGTGGTGGATGTGGAATTGGTTTAGGCGGATGACGGGCCGTAGCTTGGCAAACCTGACCGCGCTACCCCGATTGGTTTATATTTGCTGTGCAAAATAACATTAAAAATAGTGAGCGGATGACCGCGATCAGAGTATTCTCTGTCTCTTTTTTGAGATATAACTTTTTCAATACCGTTCTTAGTTGTTACGTTGTTTTATCGTTATTATTGCCAATTCTTCCATCATTTATCTTGTCGCAGTTTTATAATTTTGACATTTTTGCAAATATATGCGATAGAAATTTAGCTGACTTGCTATATTTGAAAGAACACGCTGATGTTGATTTTGTCAGTACATACGTTGGAAGCTATTTGATTCAATTTTATGCGACCATTTTGTTTGTATTAATCGTATGCGCTCTAGTGATTTTGGGCAAGCCTATATATTTTATCGATATAGAGAGATTATATCTTAAAATATTTTGCTATACTGTGATTTTATTATTTGTTTCTATATACAATCTATTTTATACGTCCGATTTTGCATATAATGACGGTATTCATTCCTGGTTTGAGGACAAATATAGCGCACATAGAAAATTCATGCCATTGCCAACTAGCAAGTTTGCGTTGATTTACGTGTCCGCAGGCTTCATGTTGCTTGGATTGTGTCTAGCGTTTATTTCGACTTTGGTAATCGTAATTATGCGTGGAGAGCACAGGTTGTTTGGGCCGGGTGAGAGTTAATCGGAGTGCAATGCGCAAGTATGAGTGGAGTAGAAAATCCAAAGACCTTAGAAGAATGGCGCGAAGGGCATTGAGGATCATTAGCCTCTATGCCTTTGCAGTCGTGCTCGAAACAGAACTGGCAACCCCCGCATGCCCAGCCCCAACTTCCTCCAAAACCTCTCGCCCGAATTCAGGCTCACCCTCTTCTACGTCTCGCTCTACACAACGGGCGGCGTCGCAAACACCTATGGCGGCATCTGGTTTTCGCAGCTGGGCCTGTCATCGGGCGAGATCGGGTTCATCAACTCGACGCCAATCTTCATCATGCTGATGCTCAACCTTCTTGTCGGGCGCATGGCTGACCGGGCGCCGGATTGGCGGCAGGCGATTGTCGCGGGCACGCTTTTTGCGGCGGTCTTGCCGTTCGGGCTGCTTTTCGTGACCGGATTTTGGGGCATTCTCCTGTTCTGGTCGATGCCGGTCATTGCGCAGAGCCTCGTCAATCCCGTCGCCGATGCTGCCGCCATGCGGCTCACCCGCCGTCGCGGCACGGACTTCGGCTTTATCCGCGCCTGGGGCACCATCGGCTACATGCTGACGATCCTGCTCACCGGTCTTTTGGTGCAGCAGTTCGGCGGCGCGATCTTCCTGCCGCTGTTCATCGCCATGTCGCTCTTGCGTGGCGGCACAGCGCTGGCGCTGCCGAAGTTGCGGTCTGCCAGCAGTGATGATGTGAAGAGCGGGGCGACGCGGCTGATGGAGGTGATGAAGCCGTGGTTTCTCTTTCCGCTGGTCGGCTGGTCGATGGTGTTTGCCACGCACCTCATTCTCAACGGTTTTCAAGGCCTGCTTTGGAAGGAACAGGGCATATCCGCCGAAGTCATAGCCGTGCTGATTGCGCTTGGTGCGCTGTCAGAGGCCACGATGTTCTACTTCTTCCGGCGCATCGCAGTCCGCTTTACCGCCCGAAAACTCATACTCCTGTCAGCGCTCGTCCCGTCGCGCGCTGGATCGCCATGGCCTATTCGCCTGGAGTGCCGGTGCTGGTCGGTCTGCAACTGCTCCATTCCGTGACCTTCGCGCTCGGCTTTCTCGGCTGCATGAATTTCATCGCCAACTGGACCAGCGAAGACATCGCCGCCGAGGCGCAAGGTTTCTTCACAATGCTGCAACAGGCCTTCGCCGTGGTTGCAATCACGGGCTTCGGCTGGCTGGCGGGCGATTATGGCGCCAAGGCGTATCTGGCGTCGGCCGTGTTTGCGGCAATCGGGGCGGTGCTGGTGTATCTGTCGATAAGGCTGCAGCCGCCGAAGACTTGAGGTTTTGTTGAGTTGGAAGAGACGCCCACACTTCGCGCGACGCCCCCCTCATCTGCCTGTCGGCATCTTCTCCCCACGGAAGACGCGGGGAGAAGACGGCTAATGCCCGACATTCGGCGAGTGTCTGTCTTCTCCCCGCTTCTCCAGCGGGGAGAAGATGCCGACAGGCAGATGAGGGGAAAAGATCAGCGAATGTTGGGTTGCTAGCAGCAAACCAAAGTTCAACTGCTCAGTCCATATCCACGACTTTGCCGTCTTTCAGCGTGACCCGCCGGTCCATCCGCCGGGCCAGCTCGTGGTTGTGTGTGGCGATCATTGCCGCAAGGCCGGACTGGCGCACCAAGGCTTCCAGCGCCTCGAACACGTAGGACGACGTGACCGGATCAAGATTGCCCGTTGGCTCGTCGGCCAACAGCACCAGCGGGGCGTTGGCGACGGCGCGGGCGATGGCGACGCGTTGCTGTTCGCCACCGGAAAGTTCGGACGGGCGGTGTTCGGCGCGCTCGCCGATCTTCATGTAATCGAGCAGCTGGCGGGCGCGGACGGCCGACTCTTTCTTCGTCATGCCGCGCAGCATCTGCGGGATCATCAGGTTTTCGAGCGCCGTGAATTCCGGCAGCAGATGGTGGAACTGGTAGACAAAGCCGATCTCGGCCCGGCGCATGGCGGTGCGCACTTCATCGCCAAGCCCGCTTGAGGCCCGGCCGTTGACAGTCACCTCGCCGGCATCCGGGTGCTCAAGCAGTCCCGCCGTGTGAAGCAGCGTTGACTTGCCGGTGCCGGACGGGGCGACGAGAGCGACGATCTCGCCCTTGCGCAGCTCAAAATCGGCGTTGTCCAAGATGACCAGTTCACGGTCGCCCTGCACATATTTGCGGGTGACGCCGGTGAGCGTCAGTACGGGTTCGCCAGCCATTATTCGTACCTCAGCGCTTCGACCGGGTCGAGCTTGGCGGCGCGCCAGGCCGGAAACAGCGTGGCAATGAACGACAGCACCAGCGCCATCACAATGACCATCACCGTCTCGCGCGGGTCCATAACGGCGGGCAGCTGCGACAGAAAATAGAGTTCGGGGTTGAAGAGTTTCGTGCCGGAAAGCCACGAGAAAAACTGGCGGATGCTTTCAACATTCAGGCAAATCAGCACGCCGAGCGCCACGCCCGCAATGGTGCCGGTGACGCCGATTGCTGCGCCGGTCATGAGGAAAATGCGCAGGATCATGCCCCGCGTCGCGCCCATCGTGCGCATGATGGCGATGTCGCTGCCCTTGTCCTTCACCAGCATGATGAGGCCGGAAATGATGTTGAGCGCTGCGACCAGCACGATCAGCGTCAGGATCATGAACATGACATTCCGCTCAACCTGCAGCGCGGAGAAAAACGTCGCATTGCGCTGGCGCCAGTCCGTCAAGAGCATCTGCCGGTCGGCAATCGCCTCGACGGGCACACGCAGATCCTCAACCTTGTCGGGATCGTCCGTGATGATCTCGATCGACTGGACCTTGCCTTCGGAGTTGAAATAGCTCTGCGCCTCCTCAAGCGGCATGAAGACGATTGAGCTATCATATTCCGACATGCCAATCTCAAAAATCGCCAACACCGGATAGGCCTTCACGCGAGGCGTCACGCCCATCGGGGTCACGTCGCCGTCCGGCGAGATCAGCGTGAGATTGTCGCCAAGGCCAAGGCCGAGATTCTCCGCCATGCGCGAGCCGATGGCGACGCCGTCTTCCTTGCCAAATTTTTCAAAGCTGCCCTGCTTGACCTTCTGCGACACCAATTCAATCTTCTTGATGTCGTCCGGCAACACGCCGCGCACCAGCGCCCCGGTGCCCGCGCCAATGCGGCCTGAGGCCAGCGTCTGGCCCTCGACCACCGGCAGCGCATATTTGACGCCGACGATGCCCTCAAACCGTTTGGACAGGTCGAGATAATCGTCCAGCGGCCGGTCCATTGGTTGGACGATCAGATGGCCGTTGATGCCCAGAATGCTTTTGAGCAACTCGGCGCGGAAACCGTTCATGACCGCCATGACGACGATCAGCGTTGCGACACCAAGCAGTATGCCAAGAAAGGAGAACCCGGCGATGACCGAAATGAAGGCTTCCTTGCGGCGCGAGCGCAGATAGCGCCAAGCCATCATGCGCTCGAATGCCGAGAATGGCCCGGCGGCGGGATAGTCTTTCGGATCGGTCGCTTGCGTGATCTCGCTCATCAAATTCCTGTAAAGCGGTTGATTGCCGCGTCAATTGTCATGACATCCCGCTGCCCGGTCTTGCGGTTCTTCACCTCCACCTCGCCATTGGCGACGCCGCGCGGACCGGCGATGATCTGCCATGGCAGGCCGATCAGATCGGCGGTGGCGAACTTTGCCCCTGCGCCTGCGCCCGTGTCATCGAGCAGGACGTCTTTGCCGGCTTTGGTCATGGCCTCATAAATCTTCCCGGCAGCAGCATCGCAGGCCGCATCGCCGGGCTTCATGTTGATGATGCCAGCGTCAAACGGCGCCACACTCTCCGGCCAGATGATACCAGCATCGTCATGGCTGGCTTCGATAATCGCCGCAACCACGCGCGAGGGGCCAATGCCGTAGGAGCCCATCGAAACCAGATGCTCCTTGCCGTCGGGGCCCTGCACTTTGGCATTCATTGGTTCGGAATATTTGGTGCCGAAGTGGAAGATGTGGCCAACTTCAATGCCGCGTGCGGCGACCTGATTGTCAGCATCAATCGCGCCCCAAGCGGCCTCGTCGTGCATTTCGTCGGTGGCAGCGTAAGGCGTGGTCCAGTCCCTGACGATCTGCGCAATGGCTGCGTCGTCGCGGAAATTCACATCCGCGCCTGGCACCTTCAGCGACAGATAATCCTTGTGGCAGAACACCTGACTCTCGCCGGTGTCGGCCAGAATGATGAACTCGTGCGAAAGATCGCCGCCAATCGGACCCGTATCGGCGCGCATCGGAATCGCCTTCATGCCCATGCGCTCATACGTTCGCAAATAGGCAACGAACATGCGGTTGTAGGCGGCCTTGGCGGCCTCGTAATTCATGTCGAACGAATACGCGTCCTTCATCAAAAACTCGCGCGAGCGCATCACGCCAAAGCGCGGGCGCACCTCGTCGCGGAATTTCCACTGAATGTGATAGAGGTTCAGCGGCAGATCCTTGTAGGATTTGACGTAGGAGCGGAAAATGTCGGTGACCATTTCCTCGTTGGTCGGCCCGTACAAAAACTCACGCTCCTGCCGGTCCTTGATGCGCAGCATCTCCTTGCCGTAGGCGTCATAACGGCCGCTTTCGCGCCAAAGGTCTGCCGACTGGATGGTCGGCATCAGGATTTCAACCGCGCCGGAGCGGTCCTGCTCTTCGCGGATGATTTTGCAAACCTTGTTGAGCACCTTAAGGCCGAGCGGCAGCCATGCGTAGGAACCGGCAGCCTGCTG
>JANPGC010000084.1:0-7188 GCA_031423755.1 Phyllobacteriaceae bacterium
GGTCAGCGGTGTGCCATTGTCCGAGTTTTCCCTGAGCGCCATATCGAGCGGCACTTCGCCCAAGAACGGGGCACCAATGCGCAAAGCCTCCGCCTTCGCACCGCCATGCCCGAATATGTCATAGCGGGTACCCGTGTCCGGTGCGATGAAATAGCTCATGTTTTCAACGACTCCAAGCACGGGCACATCCACCTTGCGGAACATGCCGACGGCCTTTCGCGCATCAATGAGCGCCAGATCCTGCGGCGTCGAGACAATCACTGCGCCCGCCAGCGGCACCTGTTGCGCCATCGTCAATTGCGCGTCGCCCGTCCCGGGCGGCATGTCAACGACCATGATGTCAAGATCACCCCAGTTCACTTCGCGCAGCATCTGAGTCAGGGCTGACATCACCATCGGCCCGCGCCAGATCATTGGTGTTTCCTCATCCACAAGGAAGCCCATCGACATCACCTTGACGCCATAATTCTCCATCGGCTGGATGATCCGCCCATCCACAGTCTGCGGACGCCCTTTGACTCCCATCAACCGGGGCATGGAGGGGCCATAGATATCAGCGTCCAAAATCCCGACCTTCAATCCAAGCGCCTTCAATCCAAGCGCCAGATTGACCGCAGTCGTCGATTTGCCAACGCCACCCTTGCCGGAAGCCACGGCAATGATTGCGCCGACGCCCGGAACGCCCTGACGGGCAGGCGCACGTCCATGCTGGTGCGCAGGCTTAGGTGCGGCGCCCCCTGAAGAAGCCTTCTTCTCGCCAGTCAGCGCAGCCACCGCGCTGACAACGCCGGGAAGCTGCGCAACCATCTTTTCGGCAGCCGCGCGCAGCGGCTCCAATTCCTGCGCCTTTTCGGCAGGCACTGTGACCGAAAAGAACACTTTGCCGTTGGCGATGAAAATGCCGGAAACCAGCCCGCCGGAAACTATGTCGCCATTGCCGACCGGATTCTTGATCGAGGCAAGCGCATCCAGAACCTGTTGCTGCGTGATCTCTGCCATGGCCTCTGTTCGACTTTCCGGATTGGCGGCGAAATGCCGCTTTGCTGTGTTGGGCGGTCCCGTTAGAGTGTCGGGGGTTCAAACGGGATCAGCTTGGACGCAGGGTTTCCGTGTCCTGGCGATAAGTGTGACGCGACGCGGTGCGGGCACCGCGAGCGGCACGCGACGAAGTCTAGGGCGCGGAAAAACAAGTCCAAGTGATTCCATTTGAACGACCGACGCTCTAGCATGATGGCTTCAACAACGGCAATTGAAAGACACTTTGCAGATGGACAATGCGGCCAAATGACCGATGAACCAGCCAGGAAAATCAATCCGGTCCGTGCTGTGACACCGGAAGCAATCAGACTGGCAAAAACGCTGATCCGTCATGCCCGGTTCGGGGCATTGGCTGTAACCGACCCGGTGACGGGCCACCCAAACATCAGTCGTGTTGCAGTCGCCCCGGATTTGACGGGCGCGCCGGTCATTCTGATTTCCAGCCTCTCTGCACACACAAGGGCGTTACAGCGCGATCCGCATTGCGCAATTTTGCTCGGCGAACCGGCGAAGGGCGATCCTTTAGCCCATCCGCGTATTTCTGTGTCCTGCGTGGCGGAGTTTCTCGATCGAAATGCGCCTGACTCCGAGGCAGTTACCGCCCGCTATCTGCGGTGCAATCCGAAATCGAAGCTTTATGCCTCCTTTGCCGACTTCAGCTTTGTCCGGCTTACGCCGATTTCAGCAAGTATGAACGGCGGCTTCGGGCAAGCCTACAACTTGGAATCTGCAGATGTCCTGTCACTGCAGTTTTTTGGACAGCACCAACTCAACGAAGCGGAGACGATAACGCGGCTGAATGGCCAGCATAACAAGGCTGTCGCTGCACTGGCTTCCGCACAAATCGGCAAACCGGTGGCAAAATGCACTGTCTTGAACTTTGATTCGGAGGGCCTCGATGTTTTCACCGGCAGACTTTTGCGGCGAATTTGGCTCAAATCGCCCGCTTCAACCCAAGATGATCTCTTCGCCTTCCTGTTGAAATCGTGAAATTTCCCCTGAAATCGCCCTGAAACTTCAGTTCGAACACTATGTTCAATAATTTTTTTCGTATTTTTTCACTTTTCGCTTTGTTTTTCTGATTCCCGAATTATTGTCCCGTCCCATAATGGCACGGCAAAAATAAGTGAATAATACCGGCCGTCTGAAGGGTAAATAATGACGCCGGAAGAGATGATACCGGTCTCGCAACTTGCAGTTAGCCTTTTGGGCGCGCTGGCGAACCAGAAACGTTTGATGATACTGAGCCACCTGTTTCAAGGTGAGCTTTCGGTGAACACGCTTGCTCAGAAAGTTCAATTGAGTCAGTCAGCGTTGTCGCAGCATCTTGCCAAACTTCGGGCAGTCGGTATTGTTTCCACCCGTCGGGAAGGACAGACGATTTTCTATAAATCAGTTTCAGAAGACGCGAAGACGGTTGTCGAAGCTCTTTGCAAGGTCTATTCCCCCAAGTAACAGTTAGTTAAACCGGTTGCGGGCGCGGGGTTGCACTTGATTGTCCATATTGAAGACCCGGACGATAGCCGCTTGGCTGATTTTACCCTTATCCGCGAACGCGACCTCGTGGGGCGTGCAGGAAAGTTTGTCGCCGAGGGCAAGATTATATTGTCAATTCTGCTCGACACGCCAGGTTACGAACTTGAAGCTGTTCTGATCCTTGACCTTCGGATTTCCGCAAATACAAGCCTCTTGTCGAAGATTCCCGAAAACGTTCCGGTCTATGTCGTGCCGCGGCAGGTGATGGATGCGGTTGCCGGTTTCAGTGTCCACCGCGGCATACTCGCCATCGGCAAACGCAAAGCCGTGCCAACGATTGCAGAGCTGATTTCAAACGTTCCAGAAAACTGCCTGGTCGTGGTCCTCTCTGGCATTTCCAATCATGACAACGTCGGATCAATCTTCCGCAACGCAGCAGCCTTCTCGGCGCACGCTGTGTTGGTGGATTGCCTGTGCTGTGACCCGCTTTATCGCAAGGCGCTTCGCGTATCTGTCGGCGGTGTTCTCAATGTTCCTTGGGCAAAAGGCAGTTCGATGGATGAAATCCTCGCCGAACTGACGAGCCATGGTTTCTCTGTCGCGGCGCTGTCGCCTGCCGGGAGATTTCCAATCAGCGAAATACCAGTGACAGGCAGACGCGCGCTGCTGCTGGGCAGCGAAGGCCACGGACTGCCTCCGGCTCTGCTTGACAGGCTTCACACCTACAAAATTCCGATGTCAGATAAATTCGACAGCCTCAATGTGGCAACCGCTTCGGGCATCGCATTGTTCGCCAGCAGCCACTATTCGCAGTGACACTCGCAGCATCAGTTCCGCCGCGAGGAGTGTTCGAGCGCACGGATGCGTTCAGCCAAACTTATAGGCAGTTCTTGCGCACGGTTGCCGGTGACGGCATTCCTTGTCGCTGCTTTGCCTAAAAGCGAGGGGATGGGTGAGGCGGCCCCTTCCGCATCAGCAGTCTGCTTGACCACTCTGGCCGTGAGCTCATGTATCTTGTCACGCAAAACATCATTACCGGATCCTTGCGTCGACCCGACAACCGGGGGCCTGCCGACTGCGTCTTGCAACAAGGCATTCTGGCGTGTCAGCCTTTCGATCATCTCCAGAAGTTGCCCGCGCTCATGCTCAAGTTCCTTGACAGTTTTTGCCGTAGCGCCGTCTGTTGTCGATATCATCTTCGTAACCTGTTGTGAGAGGCCTGCATTCTGGGCTTCCAGATGCACGCGCTGCCGCTCTGAAGCGGCATATTTACGCGCCACGTCATTGTGCTCGGCTTCGCTGCGTTTCGTATTTTCTTTAAGTGCGCTGAGCTCTTTCTCCCGTTTGGAGAGCCGGTCCTCCCGGTCTGCAAGCGTGACGGCAAGGCGATCCGACTTCTTCTCCAATTCAGCAATACGGCGCTTGTCTGCACGTTGCTCTTCATGGGCAGCCCGCAACTGATTGGCGGTTGACCTAAGACTTTGTTCAACGGAGGTCCGCGCACTTTTTGTCTCAGTGATTTCCCGCAAAAGCCGATCTTGCTCTGTCATCGTTGCAGCAAGCTCAATACGCCGGCTGTCAGCATCAATCAGAAGATCGTTGATCCGCGCCTCCTTGGCCTCTGTGTCAGACGTGCTGGCGTCCAGAAGCTTTGCCAATTCGGCCCGCCGTCCCTCAAGCGCAGCGATTGCGGTCGTGTTGCGCTCGATCTGCTCAGCTCGTTCAGACAGCACACTTTCCTGCCCGCTGATCTTGTCATTCATCTTGCCGCGTTCTTCGAGGAGTTGTTTCCGCTCGGCCTCAAGCTCTGCCACCCGCACCTGCGTGAGCGTGAGGCGCTCACGCGTCGACTTGATCGACATTTCGAGCTTGCGCGCCGTCATGGCAAACTCTGCGCGCTGCTGGTCCTTGTCTGCCTGCAATTCGTTGCGGGTGAGCGGCACGGATGCTTCAATGCGTTTGCGCGTCAGCGCCACCGCCCGCTGCCAAATGGCCGGGGCGACCGCAACAGCGATGAACGCGGCAAACAGAAAGCCAAATGCAAATGTCAGAAAGGTCTGAACCAAGTCGTTATCCCGGATTGTTGAGGCCATTTTGCCATGACTGGGCGGATATTGAAATCCTGAGAGGATATCAAAGGTCGTTCCTTCCGACCCTTCAGAAAGGATTCCAGGTCGGCTGCTGCGTGAGCTTCAGATACCCGATGTTGAGCCCGATCCGCGCGCCAACCCCGGTGTGGACCGGCACAAGCAACACTTCGTTGCGCTTGAGCACGGTAAAGCCAACTCCCGCGAGAAAATATGCCGAACCGGAAACGCCGCCAAACCGCCCGTAGGCTTGGTTGACGTCAGCCATATTGTAAACCAGCATCATTGTCCGGTCGCCTTGGCCGCCAAAATCCCAGCCCACCGAAGGTCCCTGCCAGAACAGCTTATGATCACCGGCGTTCTTGGTATAAAGTGTACCCTCGCCGTAAGTCAGTCCGCCAATAACGGCACCGCTGCCTTCTTCACCCAGTATGTATCCATTGGGAAGCCCATACTGCGAGAATATCTTCTCTATGACGGTCGCCAGCCCACCAGAGGTCGAGCCAAAAAATGTGTGCCCGGCATTGACGATTTCATCCATCGTATAGCCATTTTCAGCTCTGGCCGTTCCGGCATGCGCCGCGACCAGCATCAACAAGCCAAAAAGGACTCTCGAAAGCATCATTCGAAGGGATGGAAAATACGGCATGGGAACCTCTGTCGCTTGTTAGCGAGCCTGGATCTTCCGATTGACGCCCTGTCAGGGTGAATGCAGCTCTGTCGACCGCTTTGAAACCGACTGTAGACCCGATTTCTTTTGGCATGGTTAAAGTCACAACGTGGCAGGAAAAGGGCCTTTGCCCGGCGGCAGCGCCGGTTTGTTGCGGCCAGTCCAAAGCATGTGTAACCAGACAAAACGCTGAAATGGCTGATTCGCGCAGTAACGAGCTGCAACAACCGCAATATGCTGAAACGAGAGCCGACCAATGATTTTCAATCTTTCTGCCGCCGATCTTGCCGCTCTTTTGTGCAGCAAGGTCTGCCATGACATCATTTCCCCGGTCGGCGCCATCAACAACGGCCTCGAATTGCTGGATGAAGGCGGTGCTGATGAAGATGCAATGAACCTCATCAAGCAAAGCGCCCGCACAGCGTCAGCCCGGCTCCAGTTCGCCCGCATAGCTTACGGTGCTGCAGGTTCAGCCGGAGTGCAGATCGACACCGGCGACGCGCAGAATGTCGCCATGCAATTCATGAAGGGCGAAAAGGCCGAGCTGACTTGGGAAGGGCCGCGGGTCCTTCTGCCCAAGAACAAGGTCAAACTGCTTCTCAATCTCATGATTGTCGCCAATGCCGCCATTCCGCGCGGCGGAAAAGTTGCCGTAAACCTGATGGAACCCGAGACGAACCTGCGCATCTCCATCAAGGCGTCAGGACCCATGCTGCGTGTGCCGCCGAAATTCCTCGAACTGCATTCGGAAGGGAAGCCATCCGAACCCATCGATGCGCACTCAATCCAAGCCTACTACACAATGCTGATGGCATCAGAGTCCAAAATGGAAATTACCACTTTGGCGAGCCCCGACGAAATCGAGTTTGCCGCGACCGATATCCGCGTGGCTTCCTGATTTACCAACCATTTACCATGATGCTTGAGACGGTATTTACCAGAACTGACTAATCTGAACCCCTGTGTGGCGCGCCCGAAATCGGCGCGCAGGAGGTGCAGCCGTGAAGACCTGTCTGATCGTCGACGATTCCGCTGTCATCCGCAAAGTTGCCAAGCGCATCCTGTCGGACCTGCCGTTTGCGATTATTGAGTCCGATTATGGCTCCGACGCCTTGATGAAGTGCAGCGTTCAGATGCCGGACATCATCATGCTCGATCACATCCTGCCCGACATGACGGCCATAGAGTTCATCGAAAGCATCAAGCGCCGCGTGCCGCTGAACATGCCATCCATTTTGCTGTGCATCAGCGAGCTCGACGTCGTGCGCATCATGAAAGCCAAACGCGCAGGCGCCGCCGGCTATATTCTCAAGCCCTTCACTCGCCAGACACTGCTGGCCAGCTTCCAGACCCAGGTCGCCGATCTCGCTGCCTGATTCACAGTTCAGAAGTATTCGAGGCGGGACAGGAGTGATGTCCTGCCTTTTCATATCAGGTCATATTCGAACAACGAAAAACCCGGTTGTCTCCAACCGGGTTTCAAATCTTGAGCCGTTGAAAAATCAGGCGCTTTCGCGGAATTCCGTCTGGTCCGGCTCGCGCAGCACATAGCCGCGGCCCCACACCGTCTCGATGTAGTTCTCGCCGCCGGAAGCCGAATCCAGCTTCTTGCGCAGCTTGCAGATAAATACGTCGATGATTTTCAGTTCCGGCTCGTCCATCCCGCCGTAAAGGTGATTGAGGAACATTTCCTTGGTGAGGGTTGTTCCCTTGCGGAGCGAAAGCAGCTCCAGCATCTGATATTCCTTGCCAGTCAGATGAACGCGCTGTCCGCCGACTTCAACTGTCTTGGCATCAAGATTGACCGTCAAATTGCCGGTATTGATGACCGACTGGGCATGGCCCTTGGAGCGGCGCACGATGGCATGGATGCGGGCGACAAGTTCGTCCTTGTGGAATGGCTTGGTCATATAGTCG
>JANPGC010000085.1:0-21243 GCA_031423755.1 Phyllobacteriaceae bacterium
GAGGTGTCGGCGAAGGCGACGGAGAGGGGACTGCCGCCAACGTTCAAAATCACAACCAAATCAATTGCTTAAATCTCCACCACCTCGCACCGCCGCGCGCCGATTGCTGCCGCGAGCAGCTTCAGCCGCCCGGCGACCACCTCGCTATCCGGCACATGCGCGGCCTTACCGACTTCAAGCCGCAGACAATCAGCATCGATATGCAGGCGAGAGCTGGCAAGAACCTCTGGCACGCCGCCGGAAAGACGGTAGCCAAGCAGGATCGCGCGGCCCAGAATCTGCGCGCGCCGCCTGAGGCTTGGGCTGAGGAGGTTGATCGCAGGCGACAGCCATGGCGCGTCGGGCTTGCCGACGTAGCGGGCATGGATCGCGGCGGCTACAAAGACGCGCTCGGCGTGTTCAATGCCGATGAACGGAAATTGCAGCATGCGCCGGAACGAGTCTTCGGCGCGCAGATCCGGATGATCGCGCCATGACAGGTCCGACAGCGCGCAGACCGCGACGCGAAGCCGGGTTTCCGCCGGAGTCTCGCCCGGGAAAAGCGACGCCGTCCACGGAATGAGCGCGGGGGCAAAGGCCGGCACGCGTGCCAGCGGCATGCCAATCAGCCGCGCGCCCTCGACCAGCGGATCGAGATAGCGCTCCTCGCGCGGCAGCTGCGCATAAATCCATCCCTCCCGCAGGCCCAGCGCAGAGAACACCATCCGGTCCGGAGCGAGCGCCTTCAAGGTGCGATCCAGCGTCAGCGCCGCGGCGGGAAGCGTGCGCGCGCGCCGTTCAGGAACACCGGGCAGCGCGGCAAGCTTGGCTGGCGGCAGTTTGAGCAGGTACTTGCAGAAGTCGCGGGCCGCGCGCGCATCCAGCGTGTAGCCGTGCACGGTGCGCACCGGTGCGTTGACAACGCTCATGTGCACGCTCGCCAGCGAGCGCCAGCTGCCGCCAACGGCATAGAACACCGGCTTGGCCAACGCTGCGGGAAGACTGTTCTTGAGGATCGCGTCCACCGCCCGCTTGGCGCTCGACAATCCGTTTTCGAGCAGCGCTTCGACCGGCAGCGCGCCAAGCGGCATTGATGTCCAGCGGTCCCCTGCCCTGTCATCGAGCGCCTCGCAAATCTCAAGACTGCCGCCGCCCATGTCGCCGACAATTCCAACGGGTCTGTAGAAGCCGGATATGACGCCGAGCGTGGAAAATCTGGCCTCCTCAGCGCCGGTAAGAATGCGCACCTCAAGCCCGGACGCCGCCGTGATCGCTGCCGAAAGCTGCGGCCCGTTTGACGCACGGCGGATGGCCTCGGTCGCGGTCACATCAATCCGGCTGACGCTCATCGCATCGGCAATCGCCCGGAACCGCCGCACCGCTTCGACTGTCCGCCGGAAGCCCTCGTCGCTGATCGCCCCGGTCTGCGCCAGCCCGTCGCCGAGGCGGCAAAGCGAGCGCTCCGTGTAGCGCGGCAGCGGCGCGCGTCCGAGCTGGTCATAGACCACCATGCGCACCGAATTCGAACCGATGTCGACAATGGCATAGGGCGGCCGATGAGTGCGCCCTGACAACCCCGCGTCCAGGTCAAGCGGGCGGACAGGGGCTGTATCGGGAACGGGCGCTTTGTCTTTTGCCATGAACGGACCGGAATGCGTCTGGGTGAAGGAGTTGAAACGCTATGCTGGCGGCGAGGTTTCGACAAGGGCCTGCGAGCGCAGTTTGCCCATTGAACCTTTCCGCGGCCTGCCGCGACCCAATCCCGAGAATTCACACTCGGGAGGATATAATGTCCAACAGGTCTGCAGGCATATCAGCTTCTCTGGCGCTGCTTATGGCGTCCGCACTATTCATGAACCCGGCCACCGCCAATGAGGTCGCCAACGTCAAATCCATTTCGTTCAAGGCGTTTAACGCCACCAAGCCGATCCGCGTCATCTCCACCGACGGCCAGACGTGGAACAAGCTCGCCAGCGACAGCATTCCTTTCTCCGGCGAAATGAGCGTCAACACCCGCCACCCCGGCTTCGTTTCAAAAGTGGGCGTGGTGCTCGGTGGGTGCAACAAAGGTCTCTGCAACGCCAGCCCTCAGGTCTGGAGCCGCCAGGTCGGCCAGCGCGACTGGTCCGGCCATGGCAATTTCGCATTCAACACCTCGGTGCTCCCTGTCTCCGGCGGTGGCATCGGCGGCCTGTCTTACGGCAAGGAAATCATCGCCGCTTGCAATGAGCATCTTCAAGCCGATGGTCCGACCAAGTCTTACGAGTTTGACACGAGCATGGAAGCGACCTTCGTCGTCGACACCGGCATCGCCTGGGGTGGCGCTGGCCAGTATGGAGTGTTTGAGGTCGGCGAAGGCACATTTCCCGACATGATCGACTATTCGCGCCGCGACACCTTCAAGGTCCGGGTCATCTGCGATCCAGTGATCAAATCGCCAACCAACGGCATCGCGACCGACCAAGGCGAATTCAGCCCGGAAAGCATCAAGCTCTTCCTCGCCACCATCAACGGCGCCAACACCGACGGCCCGAACCCGGCAACCAAGTGCCCGGCGCTGCGCGTCACCACGCGGGTTGAGACCAGCAAGGCGGGCGGCGTGGACATCAAGCTGTGGCGGCAGGAGGGCCAAGGCCCGATCACCAGCGAGTTCAAATCCGCCTACGCTTCGTTTGATGCAGCCAAGAACGGCTATTTTGCCGATTTCGTCCGCACCGAAAAGTTCGACGCAACCACATGGCTGCAATTCATGGCAGAAGTCGTCGGCGATCCGTTCGCGCCGTCAACGCCGTGGAAAGACATCACGATCCATTGCACATCACCGGGCGGCGGCGGGCTGACCAACGGCGAGCCAGACCACGGCGATGACCCGGTATTCCCGCCTGAAAAGCCCAAGCCGCAAGTGGACACCGGCAGCAATGATCTCGCCCCGCCTGCGCGGCCAGATCCAGATGGTGCGAAGGCCTCATGGGCAGGCGAAGTGACCATGGCCGACAGCGCCGGCTCGCGCAAAGCCTGCCCGCGCAAAGGCCAGGTGTTCTTCGCCGTGACGCGCAATGAGCCCGGCAATTTCAAATACAAGATCAGCTGCAACAACGGCCAGACATTCGGCGGCTCGGTCCTTTCCTACAGCCAGGGCGGCCCGACATTCGAGGCCTATGGCGCGCATGACATCCACATCAACCGCACCCGCACCATCCAGTGCACGCTGCAGGAGGTGAAGCCGAACAATGCCCGCGTCACCATCGACAAGGGCGCGCTTGACTACACGTGCAACAACCCCGCGGTAGACCCGTCTGCCGACGATCTCGTCGCCGGCCCGAAGCCGCGCCCTGACCTGCCGCGTCCGCCAAAGCCGGCAAAGCCTGCGGTCAGCATTCTCTGCAAGCCCGGCTTCAAGCTTGAAGGCCGCGAGTGCATCCGCAAGCCGGTGATCGTCATCGCCTGCAAGGCCAACCAGCAGCGCATCAAGGACCGCTGTGTGCCGAAAGTGATTATCGATTGCGCAAAGGGCTTCAAGCTGGAGGGTGACAAATGCATCCGCAAGCCGGTCATCGTTCAGGCCTGCAAGACCACCCAGCTGCGCCGCAACGGCCAGTGCGTGAACAAGCCGACCGTGTCGATCTTCTGCAAGCCCGGCTTCAAACTTGAGGGACAGAAGTGCGTTCGCAAGCCAGTGGTAATGGGCAAGACGGTTTTGAAACTGAACAAGAAAGCGACTCCATTGATCTTAAATGGCCGGGCGCTGAAGGCGAAAGGAGCGCGCAGATAACAAGCATCGATGCAGTATGGCAAAGGGCGGCGACTGCCGTCTTTTGTCGTTCGCCTTTTCCAACCTCGCCCAAATCCAGTGCTTGGCATCGGCAGGTTTCGGCCTATGTTGGTTCCTCCGATTTCACCTCAAGGAGCTGCCAATGACCGCCCGCTATGAACTCTTCGCCTTCTGGCGCACTTCAGCCACATACCGCGTGCGCGTGGCGCTCAATCTCAAGGGCATCGCTGCCGAGGAGCGCATCATCAATCTCGACACAGGTGAAAACCGAAGCGAGGCGTTTCTCAAGGTCAACCCGATGGGCGCGATCCCTGCCCTCATCGACCACGGCCCCGGCCAGCCGTCCGCGCCGCTCACCCAGTCGCTGGCCATCCTGGAATTTCTGGACGAAATGCACCCTGACGTGCCGCTGCTGCCCAAGGATCCGCACGGCCGCGCCCGCGTGCGCTCGCTCGCCGCCATGATGGCCGCTGACACTCATCCGCTCGTTACGGGGCGGATCAAGAAATATCTGGTTGGCCAATCCATCATGGACGACGCCGCCTTCCGCGCATGGCAGATCAACTGGTTCACCACCGGCATCAAAGCCTTCGAGCAGCGCCTCGCCACAGAAGCCGAAACCGGCACATATTGCCACGGCGAGACCATCACCATGGCCGACATCCTGCTCGCCAGCATTATTGTCGTCATGCGCGTGTTCAAGATTGAGGTGGAGGGCACCCCGAACGTGGACCGCATCATGGCACTGCTGGATGAGAACCCGGCGTTCGCGAAGGCCGCACCGCTGAAGCAGGTGGGGGCTCCGCAAGGGTGACGGCCCCATGTCACCAATGAATGTGTGGAAGACAGAGAGCGGATTTGTCCAGCCATCGAGGTGACTGCACCATAGCGCAAATAAATTCGCACAAACCAAAACAACAAAAAGCCCCGCCATTTCTGGCAGGGCTTCAACACGCCGCATGTGTGGTGGGGGGGGGGGGCAGGTGCGGCGGTTTTTCTGGTCTCGGTGTTACTTGGCCGAGATTTATTGGGCTGGGACCATAGCCTTGCAGCGGCTGGCGACCATGTCGGAGAAAGCCACTTTTGCTTCCTGTGCTTCGGTGCAGGCCTTCATCATCATGGCCTTCTGCTCAGGCGTGGCCTTTTCCATGCGCGCCATATAGTCGGCGTCATCACGATCCTTGCCGGTTTCATCCATGAACATGTCGATGAGTGTCGGATCATCTTTCATGTAACCGGAGAACTGTGTGCGGATATCCAAAGCGCTGGACTGCGCAAATACGCTCGTAGTCAGCATCAATACGCCTGCTGTTGCCAAAAGAAACTTCTTCATGATTATCTCCATCATTGCGTTAATCTGTTGCTCAACCCAGCGCTGCAGGTCTGGGTTTTGCGTATTCCACAACGACACAATGCCTTGCCAGACCATTGGTTCCGCAAGCCGGGCAATTTATTCTGCCCTTGTTCGCGTTGGCGCACGGATTTTTCAGATCGGCGGCTGTGCGCAGAAAGAATGCAATGCGCTCTGTCCAAGCAGCAGGTGATCCCGCCAGTTGCTCCATGCCCGGCTTCACATTGAGTGTCCCTCGCGCGCAAGTGGCGAAGGACCGAAGATGCAAGGAACCAATTATGCAGGGCCACGTTGTCGCTTCACAACCGTGTGGCTTTCCGCATCTTCGCCACGTCATTCCTTGTGGGCAGCGGATCAGCTTCGGGTGCTTGTGTGACACGAAAACCGGTAAGGACGTATCCAATGGCCAAGATCAAAACCCGCGACGGCACTGAACTTTACACCAAGGTGTGGGGCACCGGCCGCCCCGTCATTCTCATGCACGGCTGGCCTTTGTCATCGGACAGCTGGGACGATCAGGCAATGGCCATTGCTGATGCGGGCATGTGCGCCATCGCATATGACAGGCGTGGTTTCGGCAGATCTGATCAACCGTGGACCGGCTATGATTATGACACGCTGAGCGATGATCTGGCCGACGTCATGAAGGCATGCGACGCAAAAGATGCTTCAGTCGTCGGCTTTTCAATGGGTGGCGGCGAAGTCGCGCGATACATGTCGCGCCACAAGGGCAAAGGCGTCAAGCAAGCCGCACTCATCTCGTCTGTGGTGCCATTCATGCTGAAGACCGGCGACAATCCGGACGGCACGCCGCAGTCCGTGTTTGACAGCATGACCAAAGGAATGAAGGCCGACCGCGCAAAATTCTTTGCCGGTTTCTTCAAGGATTTCTACGGCGTCGGCATGTTTGGCAGCTCCGTCAGCGACGAGGTGCTGGAATGGTCTTGCAATGTGTCGATGATGGCCGGAGTAAAGCCGACGCTGGCCTGTGCCGCCGCATTTTCGCAGACCGACTTCCGTCCGGATCTCAAATCATTCAGTGTGCCCACGCTGATCATTCACGGAACCGCAGATAAAACGGTGCCGATTGACGCATCGGGTCGTGCGGCAGCCGCAGGCATCAGCCAGTCGACGCTGATCGAATATGAAGACGCGCCGCACGGCCTGTTTGCAACGCACAAGGAACGTTTCACCAGCGATCTGTTGGCATTCCTGCGCGGATGAGATGCTTGGTTTGAACTGAAAAATCACTGAACTTGCGGATCTCGGGGGCCTTGCGCTGCATGGTCTCCGCAATTCCCATTCCCTCAGGCAGGTATTCCCTGCTATTCTTGCGCAACGCCATACGCAGGAACCCTCGCCATGCCGATAGCCCTTGTTCTCGAACGCCAGCACGAACTTTCCATCCGCGACATCGATCTGCCGCTTGAAACCATGCCCGGCATGGTCAAGATCGCCATCCATACGGTCGGTGTCTGCGGCTCGGACGTGCATTATTACACCCACGGCAAGATCGGGCCGTTCGTGGTCAACGCGCCAATGGTGCTGGGCCATGAGGCGGCGGGGACGATTGTCGAGGTGGGCGCGGGCGTCACGCATCTGAAGATTGGCGACCGGGTCTGCATGGAACCGGGCATACCGGACGCAAACTCGCGCGCCTCGCGCCTTGGCATGTATAATGTCGATCCGGCGGTGCAGTTCTGGGCGACGCCGCCTGTGCATGGCGTGCTCACACCGCATATCATCCACCCGGCCAACTACACATTCAAGCTGCCGGACAATGTCTCGTTTGCCGAGGGCGCGATGGTCGAGCCATTCGCTGTCGGCATGCAGGCGGCCTACAAGGCAGGCATCAAGCCGGGCGACACGGCAATTGTGCTTGGCGCAGGGCCGATCGGCACCATGGTGGCCATTGCCGCGCTCGCCGGCGGCTGCGCCCGCGTGATCGTCGGCGATCTCGCCCAGCCGAAACTCGACATCGCCGCCCAGTATCAGGGCGTCATTCCGGTCAACATCCGCGAAAAAGACCTCGTCGCAGAGGTCTCAAGGCTCACCGATGGCTGGGGGGCCGATGTTGTGTTCGAATGTTCCGGCTCGATGCGCGCCTGGGAAACGCTGATGGCCCTGCCCCGGCCCGGCGGCACGATTGTCGCCGTCGGCCTGCCGCTGGGGCCGGTCGGCTTCGACGTCTCCGCCGCAATGACCAAGGAACTGCGCATCGAAACCGTCTTCCGCTATGCCCATCAATACGACCGCGCCATCGCGCTTTTTGCGTCGGGCAAAGTTGACCTCAAGCCACTGATTTCGCACACGTTCGACTTTGCAGATTCGATCAAGGCCTTCGACCGCGCGGTGGAGGCAAGACCGTCGGATGTGAAGCTGCAAATCCGGATGCCCGGCTGAACCAGCCGTCAGGCAACCATTCCGGCGCTAGGAAAGCGCAAGGCCGTGAGGTCAATGCGCCCTGTGCTTTCGCCATGATCAAATGTCAGCACAGCGCCGAACTTTCGCGCCAGATGCTTCATCGCGTCATTGTCGGCGTGGGTGCTGACATCAAGCGAGGCCAACCCGCGCGACCATGCAGCTTCAAGGATCAGCGCAAACAGCGACGCCCCGACGCCGCGCCCGCGCCACTGTTCGGAAACGCTGAACGCCGCCTCGGCGACTTCAGCGTCAGACGGGTGCAACTCGGCGACGCCGACGACTTGGCCCTGCATCTGCGCTGCAATCACCAGAACACCCGGATGGATGCAGCGCCGCGCATAGCCGGCGATCCCGTCCAAACCAATGCTGCCGTTGAACCGGTCGTGTCGGCCCTTGGCGTCGAGTCCGGTGAGATGCATCGTCAACAGCGGAATGTCCGACTTGCCGAGAATGCGTAGAGTCACGCCGTGCGGCGGCTTGAAGTGGGCGTTGGGCTGGAGTGCGGTGCGCATTTTGCGAGTCTCCGTGAGTGCAAGTCTCCGTGACCCTCCCATCAGGCAATGTAGGCCTCCACTGGGCGAAAACAAGTCAATATTGCTGCACTGCACAACAGCGTTGCTAACCAATCCTTCACCATCCCGCCGAACCCGGCCTTAAGCATCCTCAGCTAGACTGAAGTGTGGAAAGACTGGGGAACGATTCATGACGCATGAAAATGACACGATGAGCGTGGACGCAACGCGCCTGAATGTTGGCGCAGCGCCAGCGACGGACGCAGGCACAACCACCGTTGGCGGCTTCAAGCGCAACCGCTCGGAAGGCTATGTCATCGAGTGCGACGGCAACCGCGCCATCATTTCCGCCGTCTCCGGCAAATCCTCCGGCGCATCGGACGACTACTGGGCGGTCGGCCAGCTCATCTCCATCCGCGTCGGCGACAACCGCATCGTCGGGCTCATTTACGAAATCAAGGCGGAAGACCCGAACTGGGACCCCAACCTTGACCATGTCGTCCACATCCTGATCGAACTCACCGGAGAAATCCGCCAGGACAAGCCCGATTCCGCACCCTATTTTTCTGGCGGCATCAAATCCTATCCGCACATGGGTGCCATCGCCCACCGTATCCGCCATGGCGACCTTGCCGCTGTTTACGCTGCGTCCGGGCAGAAAACCGTCAACATCGGCACGCTGGCACAGGACATGTCCATTCCGGCGCTGATCGACGTCGACAAGCTCCTGTCACGCCATTTTGCCGTCGTCGGCACCACGGGTGTGGGTAAGTCGACCGCCGTTACGCTGCTCCTGCGCAAGATTGTCGAAACCCGGCCGGACATCCGCGTGCTCATTCTTGATCCGCACAATGAATTCTCCTCCGCCTTCCCCGACCACGCCATCACCGTCGAGGCCGAGACGCTCGAACTGCCGTTCTGGATGTTCCGCTTGGATGAATTCCAGGAAGTCATCTTCCGCGGCCGCCCGGCGATCCCTGAGGAGCTCGACGCGCTGCGCGATCTCATTCCGCTGGCCAAGCAGCGCTTCAAGAAGGGCTCCGGCGCGCAAGGCGCGGGTCTGCGCCGCGACAAGGAATTCACCACCTTCACCGCCGACACGCCGGTGCCCTACCGCATTGTCGAACTCTTGAACCTGATCGAAGAGCGCATCGGCCTGCTCGACGGCAAGGCCGAGCGGCCCTATCTGCGCGCCCTCAAAAACCGCATCGACTCGGTCGTCAACGACCCGCGCTTCAAATTCATGTTCGGCGCCAAGACGGTCGAGGACAACATCGACCCGATCATCCGCCACATTTTCCGCATTCCGCAAAACGGCAAGCCGATCTGCGCCTTCCAGCTGTCAGGCATCCCGTCGGAAGTGGTGAACTCCGTCGCCTCGATCCTCTGCCGCCTCGCCTTTGATCTGGCGCTGTGGTCGGAAGGCACGATCCAGACGCTTGTCGTGTGCGAAGAAGCGCATCGCTACATCCCGGCAGACTCATCCTCAGGCTTCGTGCCAACCCGCCAGGCCATCGCCCGTATCGCCAAGGAAGGCCGCAAATACGGCGTGTTCCTCGGCGTCATCACCCAACGCCCGGGCGAGCTGGATTCGACCATCCTGTCGCAGTGCAACACGATTTTCGCCATGCGCCTCGGCAACGAGCGCGACAAGGACATCATCCGCCAGGCCGTCTCGGGTGCGGCCAAGAGCACGATCTCGTTCCTCTCCTCCATCGCCAACCGCGAAGCCATCGCCTTCGGCGAAGCGCTGGCGACACCGATGCGCATGATGTTTGAATCCGTGCCGCAGTCCAAGCTGCCGGGCAGCCACATCTATGCCAACCAGGCCAAGCTCGCCAACGGCGGCACCGCCATCCCGCTCGAGACGGTCATCAACCGCCTGCGCCTCACCAAGGAACAGGAAAAAGACGAGGAGACAGGCTTCGCCCTCCCCCCGGAAACCTCGCAAGCCCCCTCCCGCTTCAGCCAGCCAGCCGCAGCCCAGCCAGCCCCCACCCGCCGCCTGACCGACCAGCCGCCAATCTGGACCCCGGGCGAGGATGTAAGGCTCGGCCGAAGAGACACGGACGCGAGTTTCAAACCGGCGACGACGTTCGGGAACAGGTAGAACTTTCCTGATCTCCCCATCCGTGGGGGGCTATCGCATATGACATTTTGAGCAGAACCCCTCGCGGTTCTGTCTTTCCGGGGCCGCGAAGCGGAACCCGGAATCCAGAGCGCCAAGGTTTGATGTTTACAACAGAATCAATGCGATGGTCGTCAACACACCTCGCTCCGCACCACACGTCCACGCTCGGCGCTCTGGATTCCGGGTTCGGCTGCGCCGCCCCGGAAAGACGGCTCACGTTGAATATTGTTTCAGACGGCCATATGCGATAGCCCTGCCTCGCGGGGGAGATGTCACGGCAAAGCCGTGACAGAGGGGGGCGCCTCACGCCGAGCGGACGCGGTTTTGTGCCGCTACGATCCATAAACCTTTACATTTCACGCGAAAACGTACACATCACGCACGCAAAGACGCCCCGTTTCCCGAATTGTTACCGTAGGGTGCGCCTGGCTGCCAATCGGCAGTCTAGGGAGCGGGGCGCAGAGATAAATGGAACGGGACTGCTCTGTCGGCGCTGGGCTTCGGTTTATCCGGAGTTTGCTTATGGAAATACATTCACCCTGCAATCAGTGACATGTGCGCTCGCGCTAGCCTTCCCCCTTGCGGGGAAGGCTGGAGCAAACCAGTGGCCGTCCTCACGGGTTTTACGCCGCACAAACCCTGTTCCGGCCTTGTCTCTTTGCCTGATACAGCAGCCTGTCCGCACGCCGGTAAAATGCATCAGCGTCTTCGCTCTGGTCCCAGACGGCAAGGCCCACGGACGTGGTGACCTTGAGGCGCACGTTGCCGGAGGTGATGACAAGATCGGCAACCGCCTTGCGGATGCGCTCGGCGAATTTCATCAGCGATTCGACATCCATGTTCGGCGCGACGACGGCGAATTCTTCGCCGCCGAGACGGGCGGCGATGTCGTGGTAGCGGGTGAAATTCTTCAGGCACGCCGCCACTTCGCGCAGCACCTGATCGCCGACATCATGGCCGTGCGTATCATTGACCAGCTTGAAATGGTCCAGATCAAGCACCATCAGGCCGATCGGCTTGTTGATCCGGCGGAATTCCTCGAGATATTCCTTCAGCGCATCGTCAAAATAGCGCCGGTTCTGCATGCCGGTGAGGCCGTCGGTGAGCGCGGCATGTTCCAGAGTTTCAGAACGGGCCGACAGGGTTTCCGTCATCTTGCGCAGCGCGCCGCCCTCCTGCACCTGCGTGCGGATCAGCGGGAAGATGAAAAAGATGCCAAAGGCAGTGGCCGTCGAGAGCAGCGCCCCGGCAGCATAAATCGCCGTGCGGATGCCTGAATGGTCCGAGTCCATTGATTCCGGGTGCGAAGCGATCAGCGCCTGTAAAGCCATATAAAGCGCGCCGCCTGCCGCAATCAGCAGCAGCATGAACACAAAAAACGCGATTTCGGCCTTGTGGAAACGCATGGAAAATCCCCGCATCACCCATCAATGCCGCAATCCGTTTACGCGAGCGTTAATTCAACAGGGGATTTTCCGGCATTGCGCTTAGGTAAGCTAAACTTTCGTCTGGTTCGTGCATACATGGTTAACGGACGGAAAAGATTGCGCTTTTTGCATCGTTACAGGAGCCGCCACCTCGGGCCGGGCTGGTTGCGGAACCATGTAGACTGGCGTTTTGCATACTGGCGCGTAGAGACAGCCGCAAGATCGAGCGCTGCTTCCAGGCTGGTTTCCCCGCGCAGATGCGCGGCAAACTCCGGCACGCCGATGGCTTTCATCGCGGGTAGCGCCGGATCGAGATCAAGCGCCATGAGAGCCCGCACTTCGTCAAGCGCGCCGGTATCCACCATCTGCCGAAGCCGCGTGGCAATACGCGCTGCAAGGACTGCGCGGTCCGGCAGGAGCAGAATGCGATCCGCACGATCCATATCAATCAGCGGCGCGGAACGAACGCCCTGCCAATGGCTGATGGGCTTGCCACTCGCCTCGTGAATCTCCAGCGCCCGCGCGATGCGCTGTCCATCCTGCGGCTTGATGCGGGCAGCGGCTGGCGGATCGGCCTCCGCCAGCAGGGGATGCAGTGCTTCCGGTCCCTCTTGCGCCAGCCGAAGCCGCCAGCGCGCGCGCACGTCGTCAGGCACAACCGGCATCTGCGAGATGCCACCGGTCAGCGCGCGAAAATAGAGCCCCGTGCCGCCCACAAAAACCGGCGTCCGCCCCACAAGCGCCGGACGCGCAAGCAACGCCGCAACATCGGCCATCCAGCGCCCGGTGGAGTAATCGTGCGAAGGATGCACATGCCCGTAAAGATGGTGCTCCACCGAAGCCAGCGCCTCCGCATCGGGCCGCGCGGTCAGCACATTCAGCACGTCGTAGACCTGCATGGAATCCGTGTTGACGATGTAGCCGCCGCAGGCCGCAGCCAACTCCAGCGCCAACCCGGACTTGCCGCTGGCCGTCGGCCCCGCTATCAGGATCGCGCTTGTGTCACTCATCATCTTGGCCGGAATCATCCATGCTCGTCGCCACCCTCATAGCCAATCCAGCCGCGCCTGTCCTCACCCCGGAATTGGCCGCCCGCGCCGCCGATGTAATCGGGGCGGGCGCGCTTTACTGGCTTGCGGACGGTATTGCCGCGGATCTTCTGCCCGCGCCCGCTCTGGATGCGGCAAGCGTGATGGAACTGCTGCGCATCGCGGTGGCCGGCCACCCGGTCGATGTGATCGTGCAGCCGCAGGACAACCGCCGGAAAAGACTGCTGATCGCCGACATGGATTCCACCATGATCGATCAGGAATGCATCGACGAGCTCGCCGATGTCGTCGGCCTGAAGGCGCGCGTCTCGGCAATCACCGCCCGGGCGATGAATGGCGAAATCCCGTTTGAGGCGGCGCTCCGTGAACGCGTGGTGCTGGTCAAGGGTCTGAAGTCCAGCGTGGTGACGGATGTTGTGCGCGAGCGTATCACGCTTGCCAAGGGCGGCCGTGAACTGGTCGCCACCATGAAAGTGCACGGCGCGCATTCGGCGCTCGTCTCTGGCGGTTTCACCGCCTTCACTGGCCCCGTCGCCGCAATGCTTGGCTTTGATGAAAATCAGGCCAACGTCTTGATCGAAGAGAACGGTGCGTTCACCGGCCTGGTGCAAGAGCCGATACTGGGCCGTCAGGCCAAAGCCGACGCGCTGCTGTCCATCACCAATCGCCTCGGCATAACACCGCAAGACGCACTTGCCGTCGGTGACGGTGCCAATGATTTGTCGATGCTTGAACTTGCCGGATCAGGGGTGGCCCTGCATGCCAAGCCATCTGTCGCCGCCGAGGCCAGACACAGGATTGATCACGGCGATCTCACCGCGCTCCTGTATATGCAGGGCTATCGCAAGGCTGATTTCGTGACGTGAAACTGGGCGCAGAAATAACGACTGAACGCCTCCTCATCCGTCATTGGACCGGATCGGACGAGGACCGTCGCGTCTTTCACCGTTTGAATTCTGACGAAACGGTGATGAGGTTCTTTGCCGTCCGCCGCACCCGCCCCGAGAGCGACGCGCTTCTCGAGCGCATCTGGGCGGCAACGGCCGAACATGGAATGGGCTTTGGGGCTATATGCCTTGCATCAACAGGCGAGCCGATCGGCTTTTCAGGCGTAGCGCCAGTCGATTATTTCGAAGCCGCCTTCACGCCTGCCGTCGAGATTGGCTGGCGGCTGTTGCCGGAACATTGGGGCAAAGGCTATGCGACGGAAGCGGCGACGGCGCTGTTGCGTCATGGTTTCACAGACCTCGGCCTTCAGAAGATCGTCGCCTTCGCGGTCCCGGCCAACATTGCATCAGTCAATGTGATGAAGCGAATTGGCATGACGCCGAACCCGTCTATGGATTTCATTCACCCCAACATCCCGGACACGCATCCACATCTGAAACGGCATGTCATCTATGAAGCACATGCGCCACGAGCAAAGGGCGGCACATGAGGCCGCCCTTGCAAATATCTGATATGAATCAGCTATCGCTATTCAATGCGAAGTGTCAGGAAGCGCAGTTCGCCGGTCTTTGATGACACCATCAAGAGCGCGTTCTTGCGTCCGTCTTTCTTCAGCGCGTCGATCTTGTCAGCGAATTCCTTCGGCGAGGATACAGTCTCCTGCGCCACTTCGGTGATCACTTCGCCCGCCAGCACCTGCTTTTCGGCAGCGGCTGAGTTGGCGTCAACGCTGGTGATCAGCACGCCTTTGATGTCGTCGGCAATGCCGCCGGCCTTGCGGGCCTCGTCGGTCAGTTCGCCCAGCGACATGCCGAGAACCTTGGTCTCCTTCGGCTTGTCGGCAGTCTTCCCCGACGTATCGCCGCCATTATCGGCAACCTGCTTTTCGCCATCTTCCAGCCGGCCGAGCGTCACCTTTACGGTCATCTCCTTGCCCTTGCGGATCAGGACGACATCGACAACTTTGCCCACCGTGCTTTCAGCCACCATACGGGACAGATCGCGCACTTCCTTGATGTCACGCCCGTCAAACTTCTTGACCACGTCCCCGGCCTGTATGGTGCCGTCGTCAACAGGGCTGCCCTTGATAATGCCGGCAATCAGCGCGCCTTCGGAATTTGCCATGCCGAGGCTTTCGGCAATGTCGTCGGTCACCGGCTGAATGCGCACGCCAAGCCAGCCGCGCCGTGTCTCGCCGAATTTGCGCAGCTGTTCCACCACACCGACCGCAAGTTCGGACGGGATGGAGAAGCCGAGGCCGATGGATCCGCCGGACGGCGAGATAATCGCGGAATTGATGCCGATAACGTCTCCATTGAGGTCAAACAGCGGTCCGCCTGAATTGCCGCGGTTGATGGCGGCATCGGTCTGGATGAAGCGGTCATAGGGTCCGGACTGAATGTCGCGGTTGCGCGCTGAGATAATGCCGACTGTGACAGTCCCGCCGAGGCCGAACGGGTTGCCGATGGCCATCACCCAGTCGCCAATGCGCGCCTTGTCGGAATCACCAAATTTCACCGCCGTCAAAGGGTATTTTTTCGGATCGACCTTGAGCACCGCCAGATCGGTCTTCGCGTCCTTGCCGACAAGCGTCGCCTTCAGTTTTTTGCCATCGCTGAAGTTGATCTCAATATCGTCCGCATCAGCGATCACGTGATTGTTGGTGACAATAATGCCCTCGGCAGCGTCAATGACGAACCCGGAGCCAAGCGACTGAACCTTGCGCGAATTCTGGCTCCCGCCGCCCTCGCCGCCGTCACCGCCCTCGCCCTGCTGCTGTTCGTCGAAAAACTGGTCGAAGAAATCCTGAAAAGGCGATCCCTCCGGCAACTTCGGCATCGGAACAACGCCGCCGCCGCCATCGCCCGGGCCTTTGATATTCTGCGATGTGGAGATATTGACCACCGCTGGCAAAAGCTTTTCGGCCAGATCAGCAACGGACTCAGGTCCGATTGCGAACGCAGGCGTTGCCACTGGCACGCTGGCTCCAAACAGCAGCGTTGCGACTGCCGCCGCCATGAATGCCTTTTTCGCGCCGGTTTTCACCAAGTTCATTCCCATAGTCTTCTCTCCCGCCTGCCAATCACCGGAGGCACGGTTGTTTCATGCACAATTAAGGCTCGATTGGGGCCAAGGCCAGTCACGAGTTTGTGGTTTTACCCGCGCACCAGCCAGACAATTGCAACACCAAGAACCATCGACCCGAACCCGACGGCACGCAGCGCGCCTTCCGGCAGCCGCAGCACCTCTGCGGCCATGCGTTTTGCCGCGCGCGGCGCTCCGCCGTAAATCAGTCCCTCGAAGACGAAGAGCAGGCCGAGCGCCGTCAAGAGATCGCTCATTGCGGCGATGCGGTTCCATCAGCGTTCTTGTTTCCGCCTGCACTTTGCATGTAGCGGAAGAACTCGGAGTCCGGTGACAGCACAAGCGTGGTTCCATCACCCGCAATGCCGGTCTGGTAAGCCTGCAGCGAGCGGTAGAATTTGAAGAATTCCGGATCACGCGAATAAGCCTTGGCGAACACACTGTTCCGTTCGGCATCGCCCTGGCCGCGCAGCACATCGGCATCGCGCTGCGCTTCAGCGACAATCACCACCGCCTCGCGGTCAGCCTCGGCGCGTATCCGCGTTGCCTGCTGGTTACCCAGCGCGCGCAGCTGCGCCGCTTCCGCCAGACGCTCTGCCTTCATGCGCTCGAATGTCTGCTCGGACACTTCGTCCAGCAAATCCGTCCGCAAGATGCGCACATCGGCAATCGTCACGCCAAGCTGCACCGCCTGCGGCGTCAACTGCCGCTTGACCTCCTGCATCATTTGCAGTCGCTGGTCAGATAATGCATCTTCAAACGAGCGCTGGCCGTAAACGCTGCGCAGCGACGCGTCGAGCCGCGTGCGCAGATTGTCGTTCAAGAGTTCCGTGCTGCCGGAAACCGTCTCACGGAATTTCTGCGGATCGGAAATCTGGTAGGCGACAAACGCATCGACGATGTAGCGCCGTCCGTCACGAACCTGCACACGGATGTCGTCCAGCTCCATGCGTTGCACGCGTTTTTCAACAAATTGCACCGTATCGACAACTGCCGTCGGCACTTTGAAGTAGAGCCCCGGCTCGGAAATCGTCCGCGTGATTTCACCAAAGCGCAGCACGATGGCCTGCTCCTTCGGCGAGACAACGAACAGTGAAGAGTAGAGAAGTCCGGCAAGAACCAGAATGCCCAAACCAATGTAAGGAAGCTTGTTCATCATTTTTTCCTCACTTGGCCGGAACGGTCTGCGGCTTTGCCGGAGACGCCAGATCATTTAGCGGCAAATAGGGCACCACGCCCGATCCGCCCGGTTCCATCACGATCTTGCGCGAACTGCCAAACACTTTTTCGATGGTTTCAAGATAGAGCCGCTCGCGCGTCACATCCTTGGCCTTGGCATATTCATCATAGACTGAGACAAACCGCGCCGCCTGGCCTTGCGCCTCGGCAACAATACTCTGCTTGTAGCCCTGCGCCTCTTCACGCAACTGCGATGCCTGACCGCGCGCCTCACCGAGCCGCTTGTTGGCATAGGCATCAGCTTCACGCTGCACCTGATCCTGGTTCTGCTGCGCGCGCTGCACTTCTTCAAACGCGCTGGCGACTTCCGAAGGGGGATCAGCCTTTTCAAGCTGAATGCCGACAATCGTCACGCCAGCGCCATAGCTGTCGAGCGTCGTCTGCGTTTGCGTGCGAACCGCATCCTCAACCTTTTGCCGCGCCTCGGTACGCACTTCCTCGGCGTTTGAGCGGCCGACAAACTCGCGCATCGCACTTTCCGAAACCATCCGCACGATCTCGCGCTGCGAATCGACACCGAACAGATATTTCTTCGGATCGTTAACCGTCCAAATCACGGTGAAATTGACATCGACCACATTCTGGTCGCCGGAGAGCATCAAGCCTTCCTTGCGTCCCGACGCCGTTGCCGGGTTGGAGGAGCCGATTTGCTCGCGGTTCTGGGTCGTCGAGACAATCTCAACCTTTTCCAGAGGCCAGAAATGGAAATGCAGCCCAGGAGCTGACACCTCCTCCTTTGGCTTGCCAAGGAATAGTTCCTGGCCCAACTGATCCGGCTGCACCTGGTAGATGGCTTGCATCAACCAGAGCGCAACAACGCCGGCACCCAGAAGTCCGAAGAAAATTGGATTGGTTCCGCCCGGCAGAGCCTGTTTCAGCCTATCCTGCCCGCGCCGCAATATGTCTTCCAGATCAGGCGGTGTGTTGCCCGGCCCCGTGTTGCGCGGGCCCTGAGGCCCCTGGCCCCACGGGCCGCCATTCTTGTCGGAAGGCTTCCAAGGGCCTCCGCCACCACCTTGGTTATTCCAGGGCATTTATGACCTTTCCAGTCTTGATGAAACAATGAGCCGGTTGACCGGCATATAAACACTCGCAACGGTTATAGGTATGCGCAGGCCACTATTCAACGGAGGATGCGCCAGATTGGCGCTTGTGCCGCAGCATTGTTAACGGCGGCGGGCATAAACCACCCTTCGTGTTGCATGGCTATCCCTTTCACCGGCTGGAAAGTCTTCACTTTCGCGCATGTGCCAGTCATCCGGATCAACATCAGGAAACCGTGTGTCGCCATCGGGGGATGCCATCACATGCGTCAGGATGATGCGGTCAGCCCGTTCAAAGAGCTGGTTGTAAATCTCACCGCCGCCGATCACTGCAATATCTGCAGCACCACGCGATCCCGCCGCAGCAGCGGCGATCTCCAGCGCTTCGTCAACACTTTTGGCAACAAGAATACCATCAACTTTGAAGTCCTTGTCCCTTGTGATGACGATATTGTCGCGCCCCGGCAGCGGTTTGCCAATCGACATAAATGTCTTGCGCCCCATGATGACCGGCTTGCCGATCGTATCTGCCTTGAAGCGCTTCAAGTCGGAGGACAAATGCCATGGAAGCCCGCCTTTGGCGCCGATCACGCCATTCGCCGCAACCGCGACAACAAGCGTCAGTGTTGGCCGGCCAGCAGCCGTCACAGGTCACCTTCGGGCTTCTTCAGCAGCAAAATCTCAAGATTGCGCTCCGGCCAGAATTCCTCGGCCTCCATCTCGAATGTCGTCGGCCCGGTCTTCTTCACGTTCGTGCCACAGAATGATACCAGATTGCCCGGAGCACCCTTGTCGATGGTCAGCTTGAACTTGTTGATCGAGCCCGCCCAGTTGCCGCCAGTGGTCAGCACATAGCTGATCCAGTTTTCGACATAAGTGGAATATTTCCGGTCCTCGGGCGCGGCTGCAATGGCTTTCTCGATGGTCCGCTTGAGGTCGTCGTCAACGCAGTACTTGACCTTGTAGTCGTCCCACCGCTCGCCGCCGACCTTGCCGCCATCATCCAGAAACGACATGCCCACCGTGCCGCCCATGCCGGTCTTGTAGACGTGGCTGACCCGCACATCGGTCTTGGCCGGGAATGTGGTTTTCCACCAATAGGCAGACTGCAACTTCCAGAAAGGCGTGAAATGCTTCTGCATGCCCATGCCCTGGTCCCATTCTTCCTCAATGATTATGCCGCGGGTGATCCAGTCCTTGGCGATTTCCGGATCAAGCTTGCCAAGCGCAACGCCAACCTTTTCGCCGAATGGAGTGAGCGGAATTCCTGCGTTCTCCAGATCAGCGGTCACATCAAGGCTGAGCGCAAATGCCTTTTGTTGAAGATTGACGTCAATTGGCGCGCCTTCCTGTGTCGCCTTAAAGTCAAGGAAATTGTCTGACTCCCAGTCCGGAATGGCAATATTCATGTCCGGCGAACCCACGATGTCCGGCAGCGGGAAGGCGATCACCGTGCTGATGTCGCGGTCAGCATTGTTGCGGAACACATAGTCGACCTTGATGGTCTCCGGCGAGATAGACAGGTGCTCTTCCGCCATTGTCACATCGCCGGATTGGACAAACTCCAGCCCGCCGGTTTTCAACTCGGCCATCGTGTCATTGGCATGGGCGGTCGAGACGCAAAGAAAGGCGAGGAGGGAGGCTGCAATCAGGCGCATGATGGGTGACCTTGGTTTGAATCCGCAAACGGTAGCCGTTGCCCGCCTACACCGCAATCGGCGCCTTGATGTTCGGATGCGGATCATAGCCTTCGAGCGTGAAATCCTCGAACCTGAAGCCGAAAATGTCTTTGACTTGGGGATTTATCACCATCCTCGGCAGCGCACGCGGCATTCGGCTCAGCTGCAACTCCGCCTGCTCAAAATGATTGGCATAAAGATGCGCGTCGCCCAGCGTGTGGATGAACTCGCCCGGCTGCAAATCGCAAACCTGCGCCACCATCATTGTCAGCAGCGCGTAAGAGGCAATGTTGAACGGCACCCCGAGGAAAATATCTGCTGAGCGCTGGTAAAGCTGGCACGACAGTCTGCCGTTGGCGACATGAAACTGGAACAGGCAGTGGCACGGCGGCAGCGCCATTTCGTCCACTTGCGCAGGGTTCCACGCCGAGACGATATGCCGCCGCGACGCCGGATTTTTCTTTATCTGGGCAATCAATTTGGCAATCTGATCAACCGACCCGCCCTTCGGGTCAGGCCAGGAACGCCACTGGTAGCCATACACCGGCCCCAGATTGCCGTTGGCGTCGGCCCAGTCATCCCAGATCGAAACGCCGTGGTCCTTCAGGTATTTGATGTTGGTGTCGCCGGCCAGAAACCACAAAAGCTCGTGGATGATCGACTTCAGATGCAACTTTTTTGTTGTCAGCATCGGAAAGCCATCAGCCAGATCATAGCGCGTCTGGTAGCCAAAAACGCCGCGTGTGCCGGTGCCGGTGCGGTCGCTACGGTCCACACCCTTGTCCATCACGTGCCGCAATAGGTTGAGATAGCTCTGCATTGGTTGTTTCCGGCGATTCGATCAGCGCGTATAATCGCATCCTGCACCACGCAGGCAAACAAAAACCCCAGATAAGACAATCCGGGGCTTTTTGAATTGACGGACAGCGGCTTAAAGAGCGCCGAGCTTGTCGAGGTGTTTTGCAACGAGATAATAAAATGTCACGCGTCCTTTTGACTTGTCAGCCTTCATGGTTTCGCAGACCGTCTGGATGATCGCGTTGGACTTGGCGTCATCAGTCGCGCCGAATTTCTTGATACACCATTTTTCACGAACCCGGTCGAGTTCGGCCTGATCGCTGCAAGCAACGAGTGAGGAGTCCTTGTTGCGCAGCGCAATACCAAGATGCTTCACAATTTTGCCAACAACGGCTTCATCAGCCTTGGCGTCATAACGGCGGACATCCGCCAGATAGTCAGACATATTAAAGTTCCCCTTCGCGAGAAATTGACACAGCCCCTCAAGGCGCGGTTTTAATTGGTTGTATTCCCCCGCTGTCCCCGTGCCGAATGTTGCCGAGGCAAGTGTGCGAGTCAATCCCTGCAACCATGACTATTGTCACAGAAATCGGCCTTCGCCCTTTCAAACCTCGCACAAAACGCCTATATCTGGAGTGCCGGCTTGACCGGCTATGGTGATAAACGGCCGTTATAATAAACCTTTCGGACCCGGGGGCGGTACCCGGCGCCTCCACCAGATGCCAGATATCTGACATGTGGCGGGGGCGAAACAGGATCGACGAGGGCGTAAAAAGCGTGTTTTTGCTCGGCATTGTACCACCGTT